>JBHOQL010000072.1:0-32500 GCA_042408195.1 Anaerolineae bacterium | reverse complement strand
ACGAAGCACATGGGGTATTAGCCCCAGTTTCCCAGGGTTATCCCCCTCTTCGGGGCAGGTCACCCACGTGTTACTCACCCGTTTGCCGCTAGGAGGGCTCAGCTTACGCCTACCCCCTCCCCGCTCGACTTGCATGTGTTAGGCACGCCGCCAGCGTTCACCCTGAGCCAGGATCAAACTCTCCATCGGGAGAATTTTCCTAGCTTCTAATAAGCCGCTTGCCTGCCTTGCCTTCCTACCACTATTCAACTGTTAAGGTGCATTGTCTATATATATTATACTGCAACTTCAAACCCTTGTCAAGTCTAGTCAGCCCGTTACCCCTTTCTCCTCCACCTCACTCAGTCATTGAGCGTGTACATCTATGCTGTCAAAGTGCCAACTGCACCCACTCTCGTTTTTAATTATACACACAACCTTCCCTCCTGTCAAATCAAAACCCACCTCAGGTGCATGCATGATTTGTCAGCGAGTTGTTGGGCAGGTATGGGTTGTCTTTCGGACAAGAAGAATAGGATTAACCCCTTGTTTGCTGCTCGCCTTTTTCCGCCGCTGGATTGTGGTATAATAGAATTAGCCCTAAGAGGTGAGGTGTGTTGGACCATTATACTGTAGGCCTTAATGCCCATTTACTTTCTCTGACTCAAAGCTACAGGGGGGCAGGCATCAATCAATACATATACAACCTCCTTAGGTTTCTGCCGCTGGTGGATGGGGAAGGTAAATATATAGCTTTCCTTGGAGAGAGGAAAGCCCACTTTCCCGGAATTGTAATGCGTTTCACTTCCCTTCCCACCGCTAATCCGCTGATCAGGATCTTCTGGGAGCAGACCCTTCAGCCTTTGGCCCTTCTGAGAGAAGGGGTTGAACTCTTGCACAGCCTAGCCTTTGTGGGGCCCATTCTTTCGCCCTGCCCTTTCATAGTTACGCTTTACGACTTGAGTTTCCTCCTCTTTCCTGAAAGTTTCAAGTTTTGGAACAGGATCTACCTTTCTCTCTTCACCAGGATTTCGGTCAGGAAGGCATGCAGAATTATAGCTATCTCAGAGAACACGAAAAGGGATCTTGTAAAGCTCATGAAGGTGGACGAGGGAAAAGTTAAAGTAGTTTACTGCGGGTGCGATGAAACTCTAAGGCCATTGCCTCCTCAGGAGGCTGAAGAGTTCCGCAGGAGGAAAGGCCTTCCCGAGCGCTTCATCCTTTTCCTTGGCACCCTCGAGCCCCGTAAGAACCTGGTCCGACTCCTTGAAGCATATCGTAAGCTCAGGAAGGAAGGGGTAAAGTTAGTCCTGGCTGGCGGACTAGGCTGGGGGTACAAGCCGGTTCTGGAAGCTATAGAAAGGTTCGGTCTTGAAGGGGATGTTCTCCTGCCTGGTTTTATCCCTCAAGAGGAAAAGGTCTACTGGTACAATGCTGCGGAGGTTTTCGTTTATCCATCTCTTTACGAGGGGTTTGGTCTGCCCCCCTTAGAAGCGATGGCCTGTGGCACTCCCGTTGTAGCATCCAACGCAGCAAGCCTCCCGGAAGTTTTAGGAGATGGAGGGATCCTGGTTGCCCCTACCGATCCCGATGCAATGGCCGAAGCCCTATCAGCTCTTTTGACCAATCACCAGGAGCGCGAAAGACTCAGGGAGAAAGGGCTTAGGCGCGCAAAGATGTTTTCTTGGGAACAAATGGCTCGCAAAACCGTCAACATTTACAGAGAGGCCTTAGCTGAAAGGAGGCTTCTGGCATGAAGAAATTTCACCAGAAAGTAGCTTTTTTCACAGCTCTGGCCGATCTTCTTTTCATAAACATTGCGTTCGCCCTCGCTTATTGGATCCGCTATGAGCTTGAGTGGATAAAGCCTGTAGCAGAAGCCCACTACGTGCCTTATCGGTTCTATCTCCCATTCTCTCTGATACTTTCCTTTATTCTCATGCTTACATATTTCGGCCAGAAGCTCTACAATTATGAGCGTATGAAATCCCTTTCCGATGAATTTATCACCATTTTCACCGGGACTGCCGCTGGAGTTCTGTTCTTGGTGGCAATTTTCTTCTTCTACAGGCCGCTCTTTTACTCTCGGCTGCTCCTTATATATGTCTTTGCGTTCACCGTAGTGCTCTTGAGTCTGGCCCGGGTTTTCAGGAATTTAATCCTCGGGTTATTGCGGAAGAGAGGTATAGGGGTTACCCGCGTCCTCATCGTGGGTGCCGGTGATATAGGGCGAAAAGTTATGCGCAATATCCTGGCCCAGCCTCATTTGGGATACTATATAGTGGGATTCGTGGACGATAACCCGGAGAAGGGATATGGATACATAGGACGCTTCAAAGGGCTTGGCGATTTGGAGAAAATACCCCAGATTGTCCGGGAAGAGGCTGTGGACGAGGTCATAATCACGCTACCTTGGATGTACCACCGGAAAATCATGGGCATAATGGAACAGTGTGAGCGCTACAACGTCAAGGCTAAGATCGTTCCTGATTTTTTCCAGATGAGTCTGAGTCAGATTGAGGTGGATGACTTGAGTGGTCTCCCCCTCATCAGTATAAAGCCCCTGGCCTTCCGACGGTGGGAAAGGCTGGTCAAAAGGGCGATGGATCTGGTCATCGCTTCGGTGGTTTTAATTGTGCTCTTGCCTTTGATGCTCATAATAGCCCTCGTTATCAAGCTGGATTCTCCAGGGCCCGTCCTGTTCAAGCAGGTTAGGGTTGGAAAAGGCGGAAAAGAATTTGTGATGTACAAGTTCAGGTCTATGAAAGGAGGAGCCGAGGAAGAGCAGGAACGCCTCAGAGCGCTGAGCGAGGTAGATGGTCCTATCTTTAAGATCAAAAACGATCCCCGCTGCACGAGGGTCGGCAGGATCTTACGACGCTTTAGCTTGGACGAACTACCCCAGCTCTATAATGTCCTAAAAGGGGATATGAGCCTTGTAGGCCCAAGGCCTCCTCTTCCCTCAGAGGTGGCTCAGTACAAGGAGTGGCATAAGAAACGCCTCGCTGTTTCCCCGGGGATGACTGGTCTCTGGCAGGTGAGCGGAAGGAGCTTGCTCTCGTTTGACGAGATGGTTCTATTGGACCTCTATTACATTGAAAACTGGTCACCTATGCTGGACCTGAAAATCCTATTGCGCACCATCCCCAAAGTGATCACAAGCGAAGGAGCTTACTGAAGGAGGATGGGAATGCCCTGGCTTTCACCTTCAGACCAGAAAGCTCTGGTAAATTTCCTTAGGGACCTGGTAATGATTCCGAGCCCTCCCGGCCAGGAAGGCCTTATAGCCCAGAGGATGGTAGAGGAAATGGAGCGCCTAGGCTTTCCTGAGGTGAGGGTAGATAAAGTGGGTAATGTAATAGGTAAACTTGGCACGGGAGGAAGGCCTGTAATTTTGCTGGACGGGCATATGGATACAGTGGAGGCAGGAGACATTTCCCGCTGGACCTATGATCCCTACGGCGGGCAAATAGAGGGCGGGTTCCTCTACGGGCTCGGCGCTTCGGATATGAAAGGAGGACTGGCTTCTATGGTCTATGGGCTTGGGGCTCTTCTGAAGGCCGGGGCTCACATCCCCGGCACGGTCTACTTTGTAGGTGTAGTTCAGGAGGAACCTGCAGAGGGAACTGCCCTCGAAATCTTTCTGAAAGAAGAGGGCGTCGTCCCCGACTATGCGGTAATTGGTGAGCCTTCTTCCCTACGGATAATCCAAGGACACCGGGGACGCATGGGTATAATCGTCACCACCAAAGGGAAAGCTTGCCATGCTTCCGCTCCTGAACTTGGCTTGAATGCCATTTACTCCGCCGCCAGGATAATCTTCGGGATAGAGCTTATGTCACCCCAGTTCCTAAATGATGCTTTTCTGGGGAAAGGCTCGGCGGCTGTGACCTGGATAAAGAGCGAATCCCCAAGCCGCAATGCTGTCCCTCCCATTTGCTCTTTCTATGTAGACCGGAGGCTGACTCTGGGGGAGACGGAAGCCAAAGCCCTGGCCGAAATCCGCAGCATCGTTATAAGGGAAGGGGCCGAAGCCGAAATCGCTGTAAACGAATATGAGGCCCGCAGCTACACCGGATACACTTGGAAGGTCAGGGAATACTATCCTGCCTGGTTCATACCCCAGAGCCATCCTTTGGTACAGGCGGGCTTGCGGGCTGTGGAGAAAGTTCTCGGCCTCAAGCCTCCCGTCGGCTGCTGGAAGTTTTCCACAGATGGGGCTTACACTATGGGCAAAGCGGGCATCCCCACCATCGGATTTGGCCCCGGGGATGAGCAGTGGGCCCACTCTCCCGATGAGAGGATCCGGATAGAAGATGTCCTTGCTGCTGCTGAAATCTATGCAGAGATGGTCTTGGAAATAATGAGGATGTAGAGCGGAACCTGTGGGTGTAATTTACACAACGCTATTTTTCGTCTCGGCAGGTTCGCTGGCCTTCCAGGTAACTCTGACCAGAATTTTCTCCCTAGCCCAGTGGTATCATTTCGCCTTCATGGCCATAAGCTTAGCCCTTTTGGGGATAGGAGCCAGTGGCTCTTTTCTGCATATCGCTCCTTTATCTTTCAAAAGGCGCCTGCCTGAATTCATCCCTTGGGCGGGCCTGGCCTTCTCCCTAAGTGTGCTACTTTCGTATCTGGGGGCCAATTTCATCCCCTTTGATTCTTACCGCATTGCGTGGGAACCAGTCCAGTATTTATACCTTCTGGTTTACTTTTTATCCATTTCCCTGCCCTTCTTCTGGAGCGGATTTACGGTAGGAGCAAGCCTGGCGGTTTTCCCTGCCCATTCCGCCACCCTCTACGCGGCAAGCTTCTTGGGTTCAGCCTTGGGGTGTATACTGCCCTTAGTGGTAATACCGGCTGTGGGAGGAGAAGGCTCAGTGGCAATCTGTGCCTTCCTGGGCATCCCGGGTTGGCTTCACAGTTTAAAGAGGGGACGGAAAGCCATCGCCCTTATCCCGGGCTTGCTCTTGCTGGGTCTTGCACTCAGGCCTCCCTCCTTCTTTGAAATAAAGCTTTCCCCCTACAAGGACCTATCTCTGGCCTTGAACCAAAAGGGCACAGAACTTCTCCTGCGCCGCTGGAACGCCTTTTCCAGAGCGGATGTCGTAGAAATGCCTTCCTTCCACTCGGCTCCGGGCCTCAGCCTCTCCTTTAGGGGCAAATTCCCCCCGCAGAAAGCTATTTTCATTGATGGAAGCGATCCCTCCCCTGTTACTTCCCCATCGGACTTGGAATTCCTGGATCATACCCCCTCGGCTCTGCCTTACTTACTGCGACCACAGGCCAAAGTCTTGGTATTAGAATCAAGGGGAGGGTTTGAGGTCCTGACTGCCCTCAGGAAAGGTGCTTCCCACATCACAGCGGTAGAGGGAAACCCACTGGTGGTGTGGACCGTGCAAGAGCTCCTCGGAGAATTTTCGGGGAAGATATACTCCCATCCTTCAGTGAAGATTGTGAGTGTGGAAGGAAGGAGTTTCCTCAAGAGCACTGAGGAAAAGTATGATCTAATAGTACTGAGCCTGGCCGATAGCCGGCGAGTAATAACCTCCGGAGCATATAGCCTTTCGGAGAATTACCTCTATACACTGGAAGCCTTTGAGGATTACCTCCGTCACCTTAAGGACGACGGAATCCTGGCAGTGCACCGCTGGTTTCAGGTCCCTCCCAGCGAGAGCCTTAAGGTTGCGGCTCTGGCCATTAAGGCTTTAGAAAGAGCGAGGATTGAGGATCCCTCTTACCATTTGATAGCCCTGAGAAGCTGGGCGACAGTCCTCATCCTGGTGGGGAAAAGGCCCTTCACGCCAGAAGAGATCGAATTGGTCAAGGCTTTCTGCCGAGGCAGATTTGACCTGGTTTACTATAAAGGCATGAAGGAAGAGGAGGCCAACGTTTACAATATCCTGCCCGAACCATATCATTACCGAGCTTTCATAGAATTGCTGGAGAAAAGGGATGCTTTCATAAAGGCTTACCCCTTTGATATATCTCCCCCCACCGATGATCGTCCTTTCTTCTTCCACTTCTTCCGATGGGTCCAGACCCCCTACATCCTAAGGATGATGGGGAAAGTCTGGATGCCCTTCGGAGGAAGTGGCTATCTGGTCCTTCTTATCCTTTTGGGGTTGGCTGTTTTTGCCGCTTTCACCCTTATTATCCTCCCTTTGAGGTTGGCCCATTTTCCTAGCAAAATTCCATCTGGAACTTGGGCAGGAGTCCTGGCCTACTTCGGCCTACTGGGTGCTGGCTACATTTTGGTGGAGGTGCCTCTCATCCAGAAGTTCATCCTCTTCCTGGATAGGCCCATCTACGCTTTTTCCGTGGTGGTGGCTTCCTTGTTAGTTTCCTCGGGAATAGGGAGCTATTTTTCAGGGAAAGCACCGTGGAGGGCCTCTTTATTGGCCGTTTCGGCCCTGGCTTTCGCTTACCCGTGGGGACTTGAGAAGATCCTTCCGGGCCTTATAGGGTTGCCTTTGGGCCTTCGCCTGATCCTGGCGGGTTTGCTCCTTTCGCCTCTGGGCTTCTTAATGGGCATACCTTTTCCCAGGGGGATCAGGGAGGTGGGAAAGCAATGGCCCGAAATCGTGCCTTGGGCTTGGGGCGTTAACGGTTCCCTTTCGGTGGTAAGCTCAATTGGAGCGGCGATGTTGGCCCTTTCCTTCGGCTTCCGGTGGGTCCTCACAGGGGGAAGCTTTGCTTATTTGGGGGCTTTGCTGGCTCAGAGATTCCTTAAGGGTCAGCAGGATCAGGATCCCGGCTGATGCTACCCCTAATGCTGCCAGGGAGAAAACCATCCTAACCCCAAGGATTGCCCCTAACAGGCCAGAAAAACCCATCGCCAAGGTTGTTGAAAGGCTTATAGAAGTATTGACGGTGCTTTCAACCCGCCCTCTTTTCTCATCGGGGACTGTAGCTTGGAGGATAGCAGCCAGAGCTGCCCTAGCCACTACCACGCAAACCCCTATGATGGCCGCCAAAAGCAAGGCTGCTTCGAACCGGGAGGAAAAGGCAAAGAAAAGAATGGCCACCCCTAGGGCGATCATAGCCGTGCTTGCCAGGTAATGGGTAGAAGCGAAGCGAGAGAAAAACCCCAAGGATAGCCCGCCGACCACCATCCCAATCCCTTGAACGGAGTTGAGGAAGCCGAATCTCTCCGCACTTACTCCCAGGTACTTTTCCACGTATGCCACCCCCAGGACGGCGATGCTTCCCAGGCTCAGAGTTGCCACCGAAGCCACAACCAAAATTAAGAGGATCGGTCTGTGCTTTTTTATGTAACTCAACCCTTCCTTTAGTTGAGGCCATATTATGCCCTCTCTGGGACCGGAATTGTTTACAGGAGGGATCTGGAGAGTGAAAATGAGCCAGGCGGAAACGAAAAAGGTGAGGCTGTCTAAGATAAAAGCGGAGGCTGGGCCAAGGGTGGCTATAATTAGGCCAGCCAGAGAGGAACCCACTATGATTGCCAGCATCTGGCTGGCCTGTAAAAGGCCATTGGCTGTTAGTAGCATATCTCTGGAGACGATGCTGGGGATAACGGCATTGCGGGCCGGGCCAAAAAAGGCCCCGGCAACGGACATGAAGCAACCCACAAGGGGAAAAAGGAAAAGCTCGCGAGGGCTCTTAGCTCCGATGAGGAGGAGAATCGCCATTCCCCTCAGGATGTCCGATGCCACCATAACTTTCTTTCGGTCAAAGCGATCGGCCATGACTCCCCCCACCAAACCAAAGAGGAGCTGGGGGAGAGTCAGAGCCATAGCAGTAAATCCAAGCCACAGGACAGAACCCGATAGTTTCTGGATTACGACTAAAGCAGCGATGAGGGCCAGATAATCCCCTATTTGGGAGATGAACTGACCAATCCACAAGGCTCTGAAGTCCCTGATTTTAAAGGCTTTTAAAAATTCCACCGGCCTCTTTCCTCTTTAAGCCCGGGTTCTCCTGGAGGAGTTACGCCTCTTCCCCTCTTGCTGCTGAAGCAGGGGCGGGGGGGCTATAGGTTCAGGGGCCAGAACTACTGGCAACACTTCCTCCATCCTCTCCACGAAAATGAACTTAAGCTGTCGGCGTATCTTGAGAGGTATCTCCACCAGGTCCTTCTTGTTCTTCTTGGGCAGGATAATAGTCTTGACTCCTGCCCGGTGGGCAGCCAGGACCTTTTCTTTGACTCCCCCTATAGGTAAGATCTTCCCTCTAAGGGTAATTTCACCAGTCATAGCCACGTCCTTGTGGACTGGCCGGTTGGAAAGGGCGGAGATAAGGGCAATAGCGATGGTAACCCCGGCCGAGGGTCCATCTTTGGGGATGGCTCCCTCGGGCACATGAATGTGGATATCAAGCCGGTCAAAGTTCCAATTGGGAATACCCAGTTCTCGGGCCTTGGAACGTGCATAGGATAGAGCCGCCTGAGCCGATTCTTGCATTACCTCCCCAAGCTGGCCGGTGAGAATGAGGTTACCTTTTCCTTCCATCAGAGTCACTTCCACCGGCATTATATCTCCACCGGCTTCGGTCCAGGCAATCCCCGTAGCCACTCCTACCTCATCCTTCTCCTCAGCCATTCCGTAGGTATATTGAGGTGGCCCAAGGTATTTAGGCAAAGAATTGGCTGTTATGTGAGATGGAATCTTCTTGCCCTCGGCCACTTTGCGGGCCAGCTTCCGGCAGATGGAAGCAATACACCTTTCCAAGTTTCGAACCCCAGCCTCGTAAGTGTATTCCCGGATGATGCGGCGCAGAGCCGCTTCTGAGAACTTTACCTTCTCCCCACTAAGGCCATGCTCTTCCAGCTGACGGGGTATTAGGAAGTAACGGGCTATTTGAACCTTCTCTTCCTCTACATAGCCCGGGAATTCAATGACTTCCATCCGGTCCTGCAGAGCAGGCGGGATAGTATCCAATATGTTAGCAGTAGTGATGAACAAGACCTTGGAGAGGTCGTATGGTACCTCAAGGTAATGGTCATAGAAAGCGTGATTCTGCTCGGGGTCCAGGACTTCCAGGAGGGCAGCAGCGGGGTCACCCCTGAAATCCAGGCCGATTTTATCGATCTCATCCAGCATAAAGACAGGGTTTATGGTCCCTGCTTGACGCATGGTCTGAATTATCCTGCCGGGCATGGCACCTATGTAAGTTCGGCGGTGACCCCGGATTTCGGCTTCATCCCTTATCCCTCCCAGGGACATCCTGACGAACTTTCGCCCCAGAGCCTCAGCTATGGAGCGGCCCATAGAAGTTTTCCCAGTGCCTGGAGGGCCAAGGAAGCATAGGATAGGACTGCGCATCTTATTGGGAGCAAGTTTCTTCACGGCTATGTATTCCAAAATGCGCTCTTTGGCCTTATCAAGGCCATAATGTTTGGAGTTCAGGATGCGAGCAGCTTTCTCCAGGTCAATCTCATCTTCAGTAGCGTTAGTCCAGGGCAACTCCAGAAGCCAATCCAAATAGGTCTGGATTATCCCTATCTCAGGGGAAGCCGGAGGCATCGAAGCGAGCCTATCCAGTTCCTTACGTGCTTTCTCCTTGACCTCCGGAGGCATGTCAGACTTTTCTATCTTCTCTTCCAGTTCTGCGATGAGTCTAGATTGGGAATCCAACTCACCGAGTTCGCCCTGTATAACCCTTATCTGCTCCCGGAGGAAGAACTCCCTTTGGGCTTTGTCCATCTCTTCCTGGACTTTGGCGTGGATCTTGCTTTCCAGTTCCAGGATATCCAACTCCCGGGCGAGGTAGATGCTGAGCTTCTGGAGGCGCTCCAAAGGGTTTATCGTTTCCAGCAGTTCCTGACGTCTAGCGTTATCCAGTTTAATGGAAGAAGCGATAATATCAGCAAGCCAGCCGGGCTCGTCTATGTTCATGGCGGCCACATAGGCCTCTTCGGGTATCTGCTCATCCAGCTGGACAATTTTCTCAAAGAGGGCGAGGGCAGCCCTCATGAGGGCTTCCGTGTGGATGTCTTTCTCCACAGGCTCCTCGGGGATGATGACGGCCCTGGCCTTGAAGTAAGGGTGAGTTTGGATAAATTCCAAAATGCGGACCCTTCGCTGGGCCTGGAAGACAACACTAGCCGCTCCATCGGGCAGCCTTATGGGGCGGCCCGGATTCACTTCAACACCAACTTCGTAGAGGTCCTGGGGGGTTGGGTCATCAACGTTGGGATCCTTCTGAGCCACGGCAATGATGGTGGAGCCAGCCTGCACGGCGGCCTCCACTGCCCTGAGGGACTTGTCCCTTCCCAGGTAAACAGGGGTTACAGTGTTCGGGAAAAGAACTTGATCTCGGATGGCTACGACAGGGCAAATTAGCTCTTCTTGCTCTAAAAGTTCCTGCTTACTCAAGTCGAAACCTCCACTTCGTTTTGGCGTTTTTTTCCTTCAGTAATTTTAGCCCAAAAACCCTGCCTCGTCAACGAGGACAAAAACAGGTGCATTCATGATCTGTCAGTAAGTTATCGGACAGGTTGAACGGGTTGCCTTCCAGGTAAAGGGGGTATGATAAAGGCCAACCCAATACCCTGGAGATGCTCAATGGCCTGCCGTCCTGGCCCAACAGATGGCCGAACGGGTGGCCGCTCAACCCCGAATACCGGAGGAAGTAGAAACCTTCGACCCCCTTCGCCAACTGGAGCAAGCCTTTCTCGTGTGGTCAGACCGCACACTCTCAGAAAAAACGGCCAGTTCAAGGTGAACCGACCCTTTTACCTTTGCCCTTCCCTTCATCACAGGACTTACCGCTGGCTCAGAAACTGGCTCTGTGCGGAAAGTATTCAACCCCCTTTTGAGAAAGCGGCTCATCCGGTCTACCCCAACACCATTCGGGAAGCCACTAAGGGTCTGGGTCAGGTAGCTGTGGAAGAAGAGCAAAAAGCCCCAAAGGCTTCTTGGACTTGGTCTTTCCTCAAGGGCCTTTCTTGCCCGCGCAGGTCCCGAATCTTGGGACAGTGGTACGGACCTGGGAGGAGATGAAAAGAACTGCTCCGCCGCCTTCCCAACGGGGCGATTCGCGGGAGGACCCGGAGCCTTCGGGCAAGCGCTCTGGCTGGAAGGGTATCAGCAAGAAGTGACCCAAGGGAAAGAGATTGCGGCGATTGGGGATGGGGCGAACTGGATTCAGTATGTCTGGAAAATGGCTTGAGCTGCCTGGGGGTAGGAGAGTCCTCAGGCCCAGGAAATGGATTGTGGGAGGGAAAGGTAACGGAAGTGATTCGGCGCTGCTAAGGAAAGGCGACGGTGGCAGTAGAGGCGGCTTATCAGGCGGTGACGTACTGAGGGAGCGGGAAGGAGTTGGAGGTACTTGCGTGGTTGTCCATCTGCAAGCCTGGTTGAAGAGCGGTTGCTGGTAGGAGACGATAGCCCAACCCCCTCCTCCTTCCTGAACCTATAACTGTCACCCCCTTCCTGCCAAATCGTGCATGCACCCAAAAAACCACATATTCTTGGTAGAGCCAATGGATCGGGCTATAATAAATTGCTCTGGTAGTGTTACCGGTGGAAATCCAGACCGAAGGGAGGAAAAATGAGCAAGACACAAATTCAAACGCCTGGACCGCTGCTGACCTCTGATGGTCGGCTGACCGCGGTGGGATGGTCGCCCCATCCAATCCTGGACTGCAACTTGGAACAAGCACGCTTTTATCCCTTTCCGTTCCATTGGCTCCAGTTCCTGCGGATAAAGCGCTGGGACTATTACGCCCTTTTCACCCCGCGCCGCTTCTTTTCTGCAACGATCGCCCACTTAGGCTACGCGGGAAACGTTTTCGTCTACACATTAGACTGGGAGACAAAGGAGCTCCATGAAGAAGGGTTGCTAATCCCACTAGGACGGGGGATCCAACTTCCCCGCAATAGTCAGGAAGGGGAATCTCGCTATGAGGACCGTCGGGTCAGGCTGGTCTTTCGCGCTGAGAAGGGGTTCCGCCATATCCAAGTGGACTGGCCTGCCTTTCACGGTGGACGCGGAATTTACGCCGATTTCCGTCTGGAATGCCCACCCGACCATGAATCCATGACCATTGTGATCCCTATTGGCCGACGGCGGTTCTATTACAACCGTAAAATTAACTGCATGCCCGCCAGTGGCTGGATCCGGTACGGCGAGGAAGAGGAAGAACTGCGCCCGGATCAAGCTTTGGGTTCTCTGGATTGGGGGCGGGGCGTCTGGGAGTACCGGACCTTCTGGAACTGGGCCAGCGCTTCTGGCTTCCTTCCCGATGGAAGGCGTATTGGCCTAAACCTGGGATACGGTTTCGGCGATACTTCAGCAGCGACAGAGAATTGCCTGATACTGGAGGGGAAAGTCCACAAATTGGGCATCGTTTACTTTGACTATCGTCCTGACGACTACATGCACCCCTGGCGCTTCACGGACGATGAGGGTCGGCTCAACATGACAATGGTGCCCTTTAAAGAGCGGGTGGCCCGCACAAATCTGGGGATTCTCTATAGCGAGTTCCACCAAATATTCGGTCACTACGAAGGCCAGGTAATAACTGACAACGGAGAGGTTCTTTCCATCCGTGGGCTCATAGGATTCACCGAGGAACATCGGGCACGCTGGTAAGGGAAAACCTGTTCAACCCAAGAAATGAATAAACTGAGAGTTGGGAAAGCCTTTCCCTATACAGCGGTGCTCCCCCACTAAAACAAAAGAGGGTGGCAATCTGCAAGCTCCAGCTATACCCCCTCGAAGGGAATCCTGAGCCAAGGCAAACCCGCAGCTCACGGGGCGAGCAAAATTGGGGGACAAGGGGGTCAGGGCTTTTCAAAAGAAGAAGGCCCATATCTGGGCGACCAGATAGAAGGCGACGGGTATCGGGGAATGAAAGAAGCACCCATAGCCCGTAGAAGGTTCAACGCAGCATTCTGAATCCCTCTTAACCTATGTCTAACCTTACGACTTTGAAGCCGGTCTTCGTCCATACTCACACCTCGCACATGAAAGACCTCGTTTTCTATCTCCCAATGCGGAAACTCATCAAGGTGAAGGCTCCTTGCTTCACCCGTTGCCACATTCCCCTAAGGTACCCCAATTAGAATAGCTTGATCATTATGCCCTAAGGTGACGTTATTGAAAAGCCCCGGAGCAATAGGCTGACCGATTGACTTTTTCCTGGAGAGGATGTAAAATCTTATAGGCCCCTGTAGCTCAATTGGACAGAGCAGCGGACTTCGGATCCGCTGGCTGGGGGTTCGAGTCCCCCCGGGGGCGATGGTGGATTAAAATAAGGGGGTTTTCTAATGAATAAATTGTTGCTTTCCCTTCTTGTAGCTGCAGTGTTGAGCGCTGCTTTGGCCCTTCCGCTTTATGCCTCTCAGCCAGCCTCTGCTCCAATATATTACAGAGTACGCTGGGGTGATACCCTTACTTCCATAGCGTGGAGGTATTGCACGACCCCTTGGGCCATAGCCCGGTGGAACAATATCCCTGATCCCAATCGCATCTATGCTGGTCAAGTCTTGATAATCTACCCTGGATGTTACTATTATCCTCCCAGGCCACCCTGTGTTTTTGTCCATTACGTAAGCTATGGAGAAACACTCCTCAGCATTGCCAGGATGTATGGAGTGAGCGTGTGGGAGATCGCTCGGCTGAACGGAATCTTCAACCTGAACCTCATTTACGTAGGGCAGCGCCTTCTGATTCCATGCTACAATTAAAGAACCCCCCTTTCGGGGGTCGTTTATATTGTGTCGGGGCGAGAGGATTTGAACCTCCGACCTCAGCGTCCCGAACGCTGCGCGCTAACCAGGCTGCGCTACGCCCCGTACAAAATTTATTATAATGCAGGGTTGACATCTTGGCAACTTTGCGAGAAGCGTCTCAGAAGGATGTTTTTTATTTAGCAGAATTGGCTACACAACTTGGTTACCCATCTACCCCTGAGGAAATGGCAAAGCGCTTGGAGAAGGTACTGGAGCACGGCTATGGCGCTGTATTCGTAGCAGAAGGTGAGGATGGCTCAATAGTGGGGTGGATTCACGTATACTACTGCCCTACGCTTATAGCCGATGAAGAGGCTGAAATCGGAGGGTTGGTAGTGGATGAGAGGTACCGCTCAAGGGGAATTGGTACTGCTCTGCTCAGGAAAGCGGAAGAATGGGCGAAAGCCAAGGGTTGCCGCACGCTAATTGTCAGGGCGAATATTATCCGCCACCAGGCCCACAAATTCTATGAGAGGCTCGGTTTTGTGGAAGTAAAGATGCAAAAGATGTTCCGCAAGACCCTGTGATCAGGATTTAGTGCGAGCAGTTATCCTGACAATTTCTACGAACTCTTTAGGTTTCAGACTTGCTCCACCCACCAAGGCTCCATCTATATCGGGCTGAGCCACGAAACCACTGATGTTGGAGGAGTCAACGCTCCCTCCATATTGGATCCTTACCCTTTCGGCCACCTCTTTCCCGAAAAGCTCAGATAAAAGTGGCCTTATCAATCCGCCAATCACGGCCTGAGCTCCCTCGGGGGTAGCGGGCTTTCCAGTGCCTATGGCCCAGACAGGCTCATAAGCTATTACTACCCTTTCGGCTTCAGACGGCGAAAGGCCTGCCAGAGTTCCTATGACTTGTCGGGTGACTACTTCTTCTGTAAGACCGGCTTCGTTTTCTTCAAGGTTTTCTCCCACGCAGATTATCGGGATAAGGCCGTGAGCAAGAACCGCCTTTACCTTGCGGTTCACCTGTTCATCGGTCTCGCCGAAGTATTTGCGCCTCTCAGAGTGACCCACAATGACGTATTGGCAGAATTCTTTCAGCATGACGGGGGAGATTTCACCAGTGTAAGCCCCTTTATCCTCCCAAAAAACGTCTTGCGCTCCTACTTTTATGGAAGTCCCTTCAACCAGGCGCGCCACGGCGCTGATGGCGGTAAAGGGAGGACAAAGGACTTTCTCCACTCCTTCTATCGAATCAAGCTCGTCCCTTACAGTTTCCACAAACTCTTCTGCTTCCCGAACGGTCTTGTTCATTTTCCAGTTGCCGGCGATTACTGGTAAGCGCATTGCCTTGCCTCCTCAGGGAACAGAATTTTCTTCAGGAATTGGCCTGTATAAGAGTGAGGCACCATAGCAACATCTTCTGGAGTGCCTTCAGCTATCACCCAACCGCCCCTATCGCCCCCCTCCGGCCCCAGGTCTATTATCCAGTCGGCGCATTTTATCACATCCAAGTTGTGCTCAATGACTATAACGGTGTTCCCTGCGTCTACCAGGCGGTTCAGGACGTTCAGGAGCTTTTCAATGTCGGCGAAGTGGAGGCCAGTGGTGGGTTCGTCCAGGATATAGAGGGTACGGCCGGTAGCCTTGCGAGAAAGTTCCCGGGCCAGCTTCACCCTCTGAGCTTCCCCCCCCGAAAGGGTTGGAGCTGGTTGACCAAGCTTTATGTATCCAAGCCCCACATCGTAGAGGGTTTGGAGCTTGGCCTTTATTTGGGGAATGTTGCCGAAAAATTCCATAGCCTCTTCCACAGTCATGTCCAGGACTTCGGAGATGTTTTTGCCCTTGTAGCGAATTTCCAGCGTTTCGCGGTTGTAGCGCTTGCCCTTGCACACATCACAGGGAACATAGACATCCGGGAGGAACTGCATTTCTATCCGGATTATGCCGCCGCCTTGGCACGCTTCGCACCTTCCACCTTTGACATTGAAGGAAAAACGACCAGGAGTATAACCCCGGAGGCGAGCTTCGGGCAGGGAAGCGAACATCTCCCTTATGGGGGTGAATGCCCCAGTGTAAGTGGCTGGGTTGCTCCGTGGAGTCCTGCCGATAGGGGATTGATCCACGTTCACCACTTTGTCTATGTGTTCCAGGCCTTCGATATACAAGTGTTTGCCGGGCTTTTCCCTGGCCCTGTAGAGCTTTTGGGCCAGAGCCTTGTAGAGGACCTCAATCACCAAGCTTGACTTGCCCGAACCCGACACCCCTGTCACGCAGATGAATGTCCCCAGCGGGAAGCGGACAGTGATGTTCTTGAGGTTATTTTCGGCGGCTCCGTAGACAGTGAGGTAGTGGCCGTTTCCCGGACGCCTAGCTTTAGGGACTTCTATTTTCCTTTCTCCACGGAGGTACATTCCGGTTACGGACCGGGGGCAACGGAGCAGGTCCTCGAGAGTTCCAGCCACCACCACTTCTCCACCCTTTTCCCCAGCCCCAGGGCCTAGATCAATTATGTAGTCAGCAGACCGAATGGTGTTCTCATCGTGTTCTACCACGATGACTGTGTTGCCGAGGTCCCTGAGGTGTTTGAGGGTCTGAATCAAGCGGGCGTTGTCTCTCTGATGGAGGCCGACAGAGGGCTCGTCCAAGATGTAGAGCACTCCAGCTAGCTGAGAACCTATCTGAGTGGCAAGCCTTATCCTCTGGGCTTCCCCTCCCGATAAAGTTGAGGCTCTGCGGTCCAGAGTTATGTAATCGAGGCCTACATCCATCATGAAGCTGAGCCTGTTCCGGAGTTCTTTAAGGATCTGGTGAGCTATCAAGCGTTCCTTTTCTGTCAAAGGGGAATCAGGCCCCTGGAGGCGCTTCACCCATTCTAGCGCCTGCGCTACCGACATGGACGCCACTTGAGCGATGTTCATGCCGTCTACTGTGACGGCCAGAGCCTCAGGGCGAAGCCTAGTCCCTTTGCAGACTGGACAAGTCCTGGCAGTCATGTAACGCTCGATCTCGCTACGGATGTAATCGGATTCGGTCTCTTGATAGCGGCGTTGAAGGTTCGGTATTACCCCCTCAAAGGGGACTTCGTAAAAGTGAATTTCTCCGTGCTGATCGGAATAGGGTAGGGAGACCATCTCTCCTGGACGGGTTCCGTAAAGGATTATATCCAATTGCTCTTTGGTAAGCTCCCGCACCGGGACATTCATGGGTATTTTGTAGAACTCACATACCCGACGGAGCATGTACATGTAGTATCGGGAAATCTCTTTGCCCAGGTATCGCCAAGGAGCTATGGCTCCGTCCTTCAAACTTAGGGATTTATCAGGTATGACCAGGTCGGGGTCAATTTCCATTATCACCCCCAGGCCAGAGCAATGGGGGCAAGCCCCGTGGGGGCTATTGAAGGAGAAAGTCCTTGGTTCAATTTCCGGCAAGGATATCCCGCAGTCCACACAAGCCGAGTGCTCCGAGAAAAGCAGGTCGCGGTAGCTTTCTCCTTCCACAATCGACACAACAATGACGCCGTTCCCGAACCTGAGGGCAGTCTCCACCGAGTCGGCCAGGCGGGTGCGGTAATCTTCGTCTTCATCGTGGTGGATTACAAGGCGGTCCACAACAACTTCAATGGTGTGGAGCTTGTAGCGGTCCAGCTCAATCTCCTCATCCAGTTCCATGACTTTGCCGTCAATGCGTGCCCTGACGTAACCGGCCCGCCGGATTTCTTCCAAAACGTTTTTGTGATGGCCTTTGCGCCCCCTGACCAGAGGGGCTAACAACATGATTCGTGTGCCCTCAGGCAGTGAGAGGATAGAGTCAACGATCTGCTGGGGCATCTGAGGCGATATCTCCTTCCCGCAATTGGGGCAGTGGGGCTTGCCCACTCTGGCGAAGAGCAGGCGAAGGTAGTCGTAAACTTCGGTAACAGTTCCAACGGTAGAACGAGGGTTGTGGCTAACCCCTTTCTGGTCAATGGAAATGGCCGGGGAAAGCCCTTCAATTACATCCACGTCAGGCTTTTCCATCAGTCCCAGGAACTGGCGAGCATACGCAGAGAGGGATTCCACGTAGCGGCGTTGCCCTTCAGCATACAAAGTATCAAAGGCGAGGCTTGATTTCCCTGAACCTGAGACACCGGTTATAACCACCAGCTTATCCCTGGGGATTTCCACCGTTATATTCTTTAGGTTATGCTCCCTTGCTCCCCGCACGATTATCTTGTTCTGCCCCATTTCCCCAACTCTTTCCTTATTGGGAATACTCTAAAAATTTTAGCACCTAAGTAGACTGTTAGCAAGAGCCGCGGTTTTTAAAAAACCGGGTGAGTCCCAATTTTGTCGGTAAGGTAAAACAGGGAGCAGGAGATGCAAGATGGAGAAGCAAGAGATGTAAAGAATTTCGGCCCAAATCGCCTGGTCTGTAGAAAAATTGCTGCAGTGGGCTCAAAGTTATCCCCACAGTACGCTGAAGGAGCTGGAGGAGCGGGTTCAGCAATGGAAAAAACCCCCACCGCAGCCCAATTGCTGGAGGCGGCTGTGCGGATACAGGGGCGGGGACCCTATCTGAGGAGACCTGTTCCTGTGGAGGCCGCTGGGTGTTTCAAAAGTATCGGGAGCAGGCCGTTATGACCTCCTAGGGCCTCCTTCGGTTGAAGCGGGCCTAATTAAACTGCGATGGGTGACGCGGGGTCAAGGTTGCCAGTTGTTTTGAGTTCGGTCATGAGAAGGATGGAGAGATGGAAGTTCGCCAGACCGGATACTGGGCCTCTTATGGAAAAGTGGAAGTCTTTGGACGGGGGTGTGGGAATATGCGTATCATCGGGGTTTGGGGCTGGAGGGGAGAACGATTATGCTGAGCGATGGGGCGCTTTGGATAGATGGCTTTGCCGGGGCTTATTGTTCCAAACGGATGCGGATTGTGGGCTGGTACCATGCGATGGAACATGTGTAGGCGTTAGGGGAGGAAGCTCTGGGAGAAGGGAGTGGAATGGGTGAAGGAGGTGGAAGAGCGGCTTTGGCAAGATGATGTAGAGAGGATTGTTCAGAGGTGCGAGGTGCTTTTAGCCACCCGGTTGGATTGGCGAGAGGGGATCAGTTGGACAGCGGATTATTTTCGGGAACGGGCGGAACAAAGGGTGTATCCAGTCTTTTGGGCAGCCGGGTGTCCGATTGGGAGTGGGGTGGTGGAGAGTACGTTTAGGGGGATTGGTTGGCGGTGCAGGGATCGGGAGCAGCGCTGGAAAACGAAGGGTTTAGTGGCCGTTTTGGCTTTGCGGAACGCTGGAGTGGAAAGCGAAAATAAGTGGGCGTGGGAGCAAATTTGCCAGGCCTATTGAACTTTTCCGATAATTTTGGGACACACCCGGTTTTTTAATTTTCTGCCATATCCAAAGCCAGTACAACGGTAAATGCAGCGAATATGCTTTTGACGGCAGTACCATGGCATGGTAGAATAGAACCAATCCAAGGCCAAGGGAGGGAATATGGGTCAGGTTTATGTTTCCGACCACCCGCTGGTCCAGCATAAACTAACCCTTCTGCGGGACATAAACACCGAGCCAAAGCGGTTCCGGGAATTACTGAAAGAGATAACCTGGCTTCTCCTCTATGAAGCGACAAGAGACCTCAAAGTGGAAGAAAAGCCTGTAACCACACCACTGGGCACCGCAGTGGGGGTCCGAGTTACTGAAGAAATCGCTTTCTGCCCCATCCTTAGAGCAGGACTTGGCATGATAGAGCCGGCGCTGGAACTGATACCGAGGGCACAGGTCTGGCACATAGGTATATACAGGGACCACAAGACCCTGGCACCTATTGAGTACTACACAAACTTGCCCAAGATGGCTACCGCTCAAGTTGCCATAATATTGGACCCGATGCTGGCCACCGGTGGATCGGCTGTAACAGCTGGGAACCTCTTAAAGGCCATTGGCGTCCCACGGATAAAATTCGTGGGGGTTATAGCAGCTCCAGAAGGAATTGCAAGGCTGAGCCAAGCCCATCCAGATATAGAAGTCTTTGTGGCTGCTGTTGATAAATATTTGACCCCTGAACCCCAAAAACCTGGGGATCCTCCTGCAGGGTACATCGTTCCGGGCCTTGGTGACGCCGGAGACCGACAGTTCGGGACGAGTTAGAAATGGCGCGCCCATCCTGGGATGAGTACTTCATGCACATCGCCACCCAAGTAGCCAAACGTTCTACCTGCTTGCGCCGTCAGGTTGGAGCTATCCTTGTCAAGGACAAGCGTATCCTCGCCACAGGCTACAATGGTGCCCCCAGGGGGTTACCTCACTGTCTGGACATAGGGTGCCTAAGGGAGAAGGAAGGGGTTCCATCGGGCTACAGGCAAGAGCTGTGCCGTGGTCTCCACGCTGAGCAAAACGCCATAATCCAGGCCGCTTTCTATGGAGTGCCCATTGAGGGTTCCGACCTTTACACTACGCACCAACCCTGCATAACTTGTGCTAAAATGATAATCAATGCGGGGATAAAACGGGTGGTCTACGGTGCACCCTACCCTGACGACCTGGGCAAGCAGATGCTCAGAGAAGCTGGGGTGGAATTGTTTTACTTTCCACTTGAAGGAGGGGAGAACCATTAATTTCAAAGAATGGTATTCCGGCCTCAGTCAGGCGCAGAAGCTCACTTACGCTTTCCTTCTGGCGGTAATTCTTGCCACTATACCTTGCTATTGCCTCGGTTTCTTGGCACTGGCTTTTGCCCCCCAACGAAAACCTATCACTACTCCCATTATATGGCCTTCACCTTTACCCACCCTCACACCTACCTTCACATCTACTCCTACTCCGACTTACACTCTCATCCCTACTCCCACTCAGCGGCCACCCTTTCCTACTTTCACCCCGACTCCAACTCCCACCTGGACCCCTACTTTCACGATGACCCCACCTCCCACAATAACTCCTACCCCTACTATTAATCCGACTCCGACTCTGACCCCCACCATCACCCCTACTCCCACCCAAACTCTGACGCCAACCCCTACCCAAACCCCAACCGCAACTTGGACCCCTACACCAACTCAAACCCCAACGCCAACAGAAACACCCGCTCAGGCACCAACCCCAGCGGAAACGACTTCAATCCCATCAACGGGAACCCCTTCGGCAGAAACTGCGACCTCGGCCTCTAAAAGGATAAAATGCGTTTTCACATAATAACTCTTGGCTGCCCTAAAAACGAAGTGGATAGCCGCGGGATGGAAAGGAAACTCCTGCAGCGGGGTTATTCCCCTACCTCTTCTCCTCGCCAGGCTGATGTGCTGATAATAAACACTTGTGGCTTTATTGAGAGAGCAAGGGAAGAATCTTTGCAGGTTGCAAAGGAGTACGCCAAAAAGAAAAGGAAGAGGCAGCGCTTGATAATTGCAGGCTGTCTGCCTCAGCTTTGGGGCCGAAGGCTCGTGGAAGAAATCCCTGAGGCCGATGCCTTCTTAGGGACAAGGCGCTGGATGGAAATCGTAGAAGTGGTGGAAAAGTTAGAGGGGTTTCCTACGGAGAAGATCATCATCCTGGGTGATCCTGAAGGGAAACCCTTTGACCCCGCTGGCCTTTCGTACTCGTGGGGGGCCTCGGCTTACCTAAAAATATCCGAAGGTTGTAGTTCAAAGTGCGCTTTCTGCACTATACCGGCAATAAAAGGGCCAGCCAGGAGTTTCCCTCGCCAAGCTCTTGTAGAAGAAGCACGTCAGCTGGCTAAAGCGGGGGTTAAGGAATTAATCTTAGTGGCTCAGGATACAACGGCCTATGGCCTGGACCGAGGTGAAAAAGATGGCCTTGTTACCCTTATAGAAGAAATCTTGGAAGCAGCCCCAGAACTGCGATGGCTAAGGATAATGTATGCGTCTCCCCTCCACGTGACTGAGAGACTTATCCAGGCCCTGAGCTCAATTCCTCAGATTTGCCATTACCTTGATATCCCCCTTCAGCATGCCCACCCTGAAATCTTGAAAAGGATGCGGAGGCCTTATACTGCGGAAAGGGTGATAAAGCTTATAGAGGAGATCCGTCAGGCCGTCCCCGATATCGCCATAAGGACGACTTTCATCGTAGGCTATCCGGGGGAAACGGAGGAAGCTTTCCGTTACCTGGTGGATTTCGTGGAAAAGATGGCTTTTGACCGGGTGGGAATTTTCATTTACTCAAGAGAAGAAGGGACTCCAGCCGCCTCTCTCCCAGACCAGATCCCGCAAGAGGTAAAAGAGGAAAGATACAGAGAACTCATGACCATTCAGCAGCGGATATCTTACCGCAAGAACCAGCAGCTTGTAGGCAAGGAGATGGAAATACTTGTAGAAGGTTACGGGAATGGCCTGAGTGTAGGCCGCAGTTACCGCGATGCCCCTGAAATAGATGGATTAGTTCTAGTAGAAGGCAAAATCCCACCTGGCGAAATGATAACCGTGCGCATTATCAAGGCCCTGGAGTACGATCTAATAGCCGCGCCCTAATCTTTTTCCTGTTCGTCCAGCACTTTGTACGGAGCCGAGATGGACTCAATCCTCTCTATGTGCTCTTCCCTAACCCTGCGGGGTGTCATTTCCAGAAAGAGCTTCATAGCCAGCAGCGCCAGTATGATATCGTCGATGTAGCCGAGAAAAGGCAAAGCATCGGGAGAAATGTCTGTAGGGAAAAAAATGTAAATGAGAGGGACGAGTATAACCATGATCTTTAGCCAGGTGGGAACCCTCGAGTCCCTAAAGAGGCTCCACAAAAGCTTTATCTGCTTGAACCTGACTTTTCTCAATCTACTCCCCCCTCATTGCAGAATTAACCTACTTTTGCTCTGCCCCACAATAAGGGCACACTTCCCAACCGAGATGCAATAGCCTTCCACATGCTCTGCAGACTTTCTTGAGCTTCGTATGGCAGTATGGGCAAAGAACGAAATCCTCCTGGACCTTGCGGCCGCAGCCTGGGCAAATCTCTCGCTCTTCTATGCCTTGAAGCAGGACTTCCTCTTCTAAAGCTCTTTCGTAGGCTTCGGCCAGGGTCTCCCTGGGACGGATTAAAACGTAGAGCAACAGTCCTGGCAAGTTGAAAAAGAGGACCATAGCCACAGCCAGAATTTGAACCAGGATGTCCCTCGTCCTGGACTTTATGTCCTTGTAAGTCCATATTACAATGCTAACCCAAAGGGCAAGCCAGAAAGCTCCAGCAAGCCCCAGAAAAAGCTGAAGAGCAATGATCACCCTCTCCACGATGTCAGAGGGGATTTCTATAGGCATTTTATTTTACTCCTCCAGTTGGAGTCATTCCTCGCTGGAGAGCCCCTGTACTCGGCAGCCCCCAGCGAGGAATGTTTTTATTTGATTTCAACGATAGCACCTGCTTCTTCCAGCTTGGCCTTGGCAGCCTCCGCCTGCTCCTTGGATACACCTTCCAAAAGCTTGACCGGAGCGCTCTCCACCACGTCCTTAGCCTCTTTGAGACCCAAATTGGTCAATTCGCGCACTACCTTGATGACCTGTATCTTCTTTGGACCGGAGTCCTTAATGTAAACGTCAAACTGTGTTTTTTCTTCAACGGCAGGGGCTGCTGGCGCTGCGGCTGCAGCTGCTGCGACTGGAGCAGCAGCTACTACAGGTGCTGCCGCTGTCACACCGAATCTCTCCTCCAGTGCTTTTACCAGTTCGGCCAGCTCAAGGACGGTCATCTTTTCTATTGCAGCGATAATCTCTTCCTTCGTCATTTATACCTCCCTCCTTTCAAGATTGAGATTCTAACTGTTGTACCCGGGCCTGAAGGACGTATATAAGGCTCCGGATTACTCCGCTCAAAACGTAAACCAGTCCATGTATAGGGGCCTGGAGGTTGCCCACCAGCTTGCCCAGAAGTTCCTCTCGCGAAGGTAGTTGGGCGAGAAGATTCACCTCTTCCGGTTTGAGGAGCTTGGTTCCTATAAGCCCCCCCTTTATCTGGGGCAACCCTGATTCTTTTGAGAAATCAATAATTTTTTTTGCTAATTTGGTCAAATCTTTTCCGAAGCTTATTGCTGTTGGCCCTTTCAGCAGGTCCTCCGGGACCGACAGGCCGAGGTCTTTTAGGGCTATCATAAGGAGGGTATTTTTCACTACCATAAAGTTCCCGCCTACTTCCCGGATCTGGCTCTTGAGCTCATTTATCTGGGTCGTATCCATCCCAATGTAATTGGTCAGGATGAGGCCCTCGCTCTGATTTATGCTTTCTTTGTACAAGGTTACCCTTCGGATTTTTTCCTCTTTCGTGATGGGCAATTTTATCACCTCCTTTTCCGGAAACTTAAAAAGGGCCTTCGCCTGCAAAAGGCAAAGACCCTTCATCGCACCAGGCCTTCGCCTCGGCAGGCTATTTTAAGCGCTATCCGCGCACCTGCTTTCTACGGCGAATTCCTTTATTCGGCCGGCTTCAGAGAAGTAGCCAGAGCTGTATTAACCTTTACACTAGGACCCATTGTAGTCGTCAGGTAAACCCTCTTTATGTACTGCCCTTTTAGGCCTGAAGGCCTTATCTTCATTACCGTATCCATCACAGCAGCCATGTTCTCAAGGAGCTGCTGTGTGGTAAAGCTAGCTTTGCCAATAGGGATATGGAGGTTCCCAGTCTTATCTACTCTGAATTCCACCCTACCCTTGCGGGCTTCTTCAATAACCCTGGGGAGGTCATCGGGTGGGACAACCGTGCCCGACTTCGGGCTAGGCATAAGTTTTCTAGGACCCAAAATCTTTCCCAACTTAGCTACTTTACCCATTATCTGAGGCACAGCTATGGTGATGTCGAAGTCGAGCCACCCGTTCATTATTTTGTCTATAAGTTCATCTCCGCCCACATAATCGGCCCCGGCTTCTTGAGCTATTTTAGCGGCTTCCCCTTCCGCAAAAACTAAAATTTTGACCCTTTTACCGGTGCCGTGGGGGAGCAATGCAACCCCTCTTATTTGCTGCTCGGCGTGGCGAGGGTCAACCCCAGTACGGATGTGGAGCTCAACTGTAGGATCAAACCGCGTGTAAACAGTCTTCTTGACCAATTCTATCGCTTCTTCCGGGGTATATTCCCTATTTTTATCCACTAACTTGGCTACTTCTTGATACTTTTTCCCCCTTTTCCCCATTTAAACCTCCTGCCCTTAATCCACAATCTCGATGCCCATGCTGCGGGCTGTTCCTTCCACAATACGCATAGCCGCTTCAATGTCATTTGTGTTCAAGTCCTTGAGTTTGAGTTGGGCAATTTCCCTTATCTGTTGGCGGGTGACCTTGCCCACCTTTTTACGGTTGGGCTCGCTGGAGCCCTTTTCAATCCCTGCAGCTTTTTTAAGGAGAGTTGAAACTGGTGGGGTCTTCAGGACAAAAGTGAAGGAGCGATCACTATAGATTGTAACCTCCACCGGCACAATATCTCCCACCATGTGAGCTGTCTGGGCATTGTATTCTTTGCAGAAAGCCATTATGTTAACGCCGTGCTGGCCCAAAGCAGGCCCCACCGGCGGAGCAGGGGTCGCTTTCCCCGCCGGAAGTTGCAATTTCACCACTGCAACGACTTTCTTGGCCAATTTCTACCTCCTTGAGCTAAGCTTTCTCTACCTGAAGGACATCCAGCTCTACGGGCGTCTCCCTGCCGAAAAACGATAGAAGAATGCGGACTTTCCCTTTATCAGGGAAGACCTCATCTACAATGCCAATGAATTCGGCGAAGGGCCCCTCTATTACCCTAACCCTCTCACCTGGCCTGAAGCCCACCTCAACTTGAGGTGCTGGGGCATAAACCCGCTGCATTATTTTCTCAACTTCTTCCTCAGTCAAGGGAGTGGGCTTGTTGCCTATCCCCACGAAACCTGTAACCCCTGGGGTGTTGCGCACTGCGTACCAAGAGCGTTCGTTCATTATCATCTTGACCAGCACATAACCCGGGAAGATGCGCCTTTTAACTGTTTGCCTTTGCCCGTCCTTGATTTCGATCACTTCCTCTGTGGGGACTATAACTTCAAAGATGTAATCCTTCATCCCCATAGATTCAATGCGCTGCTCCAGGTTCCTCTTAACTTTTTCCTCGTAACCAGAATAGCAGTGGACAACATACCAAGCTGCCCGGCTTTCCGGCCTTTCTTCTAACTGAAGGGGAGCTTCCCCTTCCGGCACACTTGGACTCTCCTCGGCCTCCACCAGGTTAGCCTCTTTCACCATTTTGGAAATTTCTTCAAGGACGGACTTCTTCTTTCCCTTCAGCATGGTCAGATGATGAGATCCATAAGTTTAGCATAAACATAATCGAGCAGACCCAAGATTACAGCCATCACCAATATGGTTATTATGACAATCAAGGTTAATCTAATGGCCTCCTCCCGGGTCGGCCAGGTCACTTTCCTCAATTCCGCTATCGTCTCCCTTAGGTAACGCCTTATTGAGAATTTACGGCCAGATTCTGAGCCTTTTGGCACCTTACAACCCCTTTTTACATTTTTAAGACACCGTCCCACTTTCAGTGGAGCGGTGTCTTGACCCCGTTTTCTAAACAGGCCCGGCAGGACTCGAACCTGCAACCTGCGGTTTTGGAGACCGCTGCTCTGCCAGTTGAGCTACGGGCCTACCTAACCTCTCGATGAAGGGTGTGCCTATGACACCGGGGGCAGTACTTCTTCAATTCAAGACGACCCGGATCATTCACTTTGTTCTTTTCCGTAGTGTAATTGCGCTCCTTGCACTCTGTACACGCTAAGGTAATTATAATTCGCGCCGCCTTTTTAGCCATATGCTACCCCCGGGTCCTAATCAATTATCTTAGTTATTACGCCTGCGCCTATGGTTTTGCCTCCTTCACGAATGGCAAACCTTGAGCCAGGCTCCAAGGCCACCGGAACTATGAGCTTAACCCTCAGCCTGAGATTGTCCCCAGGCATCGCCATCTCCACACCCTCAGGAAGCCTTATCTCTCCAGTTACATCCATCGTCCGAATGTAAAACTGAGGCCTATACCCACTGAAGAATGGTGTATGCCTACCACCCTCCTCCTTCTTAAGCACGTAAACCTCCGCCTCAAACTCCGTGTGCGGCTTTATCGTCCCAACGGCCGCCAACACCATACCCCTACGAACATCCTTCTTATCAACACCCCTCAAAAGACACCCTATGTTATCTCCCGCCTGCCCATAATCCAAAACCTTCCTAAACATCTCCACACCCGTAACCACCGTCCTTATCGGCTCCGCTCGATAACCCACCACCTCCACTTCATCTCCCACCTTAACTATACCCCTCTCTACCCTTCCTGTTACTACCGTCCCCCTCCCCTTTATGCTAAATACGTCCTCTATCGGCATGAGAAAAGGCTTATCCACATCCCTTACAGGCTCAGGTATGTAGTTGTCCAAAGCATCTATTAGCTCCCAGATGCACTTGTATTCCGGAGCATCAGGATCTGTGCTAGGACTCTCAAGAGCCAGCCTAGCACTACCCCTTATTATCGGTACCTCATCCCCAGGATAACCATACTTGGTCAATAGCTCCCTAAGCTCCAGTTCCACAAGCTCCAAAAGCTCAGGATCATCCATCATGTCCACTTTGTTGAGAAATATCACCATCGCCGGAACGTTCACTTGCCTTGCCAAAAGCACATGCTCCCTAGTCTGGGGCATCGGCCCATCAGGAGCCGCTACCACCAAAATCGCTCCATCCATCTGAGCCGCACCCGTTATCATGTTCTTTATGTAGTCCACATGCCCAGGACAGTCTATGTGGGCATAGTGCCTCTTGTAGGACTCATACTCAATGTGCGCTATGTTTATCGTAATACCCCTCGCCCTCTCCTCGGGAGCCTTGTCAATCTCCTCAAAAGGAACAAACTGCGCAAGCCCCTTCAAACTCAAAACCTTGGTGATCGCCGCCGTAAGAGTTGTCTTACCATGGTCAATGTGCCCTATCGTCCCCACGTTCACATGCGGTTTGGTCCTCACAAACTTTGGCTTGGACATCTCAACCCCTCCCTTTATAAATCATGGAGCCCACGACCGGATTTGAACCGGTGACCTACGCCTTACCAAGGCGTTGCTCTGCCGACTGAGCTACGTGGGCTCTTGCTTTAGTATATTATACAAGGCATTAAATGCTTTGTCAAATCGCGAATTTTTTGGGTGCATGCACGATTTGTCAGGAATGGGGTGCCGGACGACGAGTATAGCTTTAGGAAGGAGGAGGGGGTTGGGCTATCGTCTCCTACCAGCAACCGCTCTTCAACCAGGCTTGCAGATGGACAACCATGCAAGTACCTCCAACTCCCCCCCACTCCCTCAGTACGTTACCGCTTGATAAGCCGCCTCTCCTGCCACCGTCGCCTTTCCCTGGCAGCGCCGAATCACTTCCGTCACCTTCCTTTACCACAATCCATTTCCTGGGCCTGAGGACTCTCCTACCCCCAGGCAGCTCAAGCCACTTTCCAGACATACTGAATCCAGTTCGCCCCATCCCCAATCGCCGCAACCTCTTTCCCTTGGGTCACTTCTTGCTGATACCCTTCCAGCCAGAGCGCTTGCCCGAAGGTTCCGGGTCCTCCCGCGAATCGCTCCGTTGGGAAGGCGGCGGAGCAGCTCTTTTCATCTCCTCCCAGGTCCGTACCACTGTCCCAAGATTCGGGGCCTGCGCGGGCAAGAAAGGCCGTTGAGGAAAGACCAAGTCCAAGAAGCCTCTGCGGCTTTTTGCTCTTCTTCCACAGCTACCTGACCCAGACCCTTAGTGGCTTTCCAAATGGTGTTGGGGTAGATTGGATGAGCCGCTTTCTCAAAAGGGGGGTTGAACACTTTCCGCACAGAGCCAGTTTCTGAGCCAGCGGTACAGTCCTGTGATGAAGGGAAGGGCAAAGGTAAAAGGGCATGTTCACCTTGACTGTTTCCAAGAGGGGCAGAAAGGTCCCTGGCCGTTTTCGCTGATAGTGTGCGGTCTGACCACACGAGAAAGGCCTGCTTCGGTTGGCGAAGGGGGTCGAAGGTTTCTACTTCCTCCGGTATTCGGGGTTGAGCGGCCACCCGTTCGGCCATCTGTTGGGCCAGTTGGGTCATCTGCTTCGTCATTTGTTGGATGAAATCTTCTTGCTGGGAAAGGAGACAGCGGGCCATTGAGCATCTCCAGGGTATTGGGTTGGCCCTTATCATTCCTCCTTTTTGCCCGAAAGGCAACCCGCACCTGCCTAACAACTCACTGACAGATCACCCATGCACCCATTCTTCGCGAGCACTTTGAAGTTCCATTAGACCCGCAAGAAACGGTGGCATCATTTTAACACCAGAGGGCTGTTTTGGTAAAGAAGATAGGTAGGGATATAATTTGTCTGCGGAGGAGGCTGGAATGGAATCGGCGATAGATATAAAGCCAGTGCCCCTTTGGCGTTTCTGTCCTTATTGTGCAGGCCCTTTGGAAAAGCGGGACCTCTTCGGAAGGGTGAGGCTTTACTGCCCAGGCTGCGGCAACGTGATTTTCCAGGACCCGAAGGTGGGAGCGGGGGTTCTTGTAGAAGAAAATGGAAAGATTTTGTTAGCAAAAAGAGCAGTTCCTCCCGAAAGGGGTAAATGGGGGCTTCCAGCAGGATTCATGGAATGGGATGAAACACCAGAGGAAACGGCTAAAAGAGAATGCTTTGAAGAAACTGGCTTAGAGGTAGAAATTGAGGGGCTTTTCGGCATATTTCATTATAGGGACGACTTTCGGGGACCGGGGATAATAATAATCTACAGAGCACGGAGGGTAGGTGGAACATTGACCCCGGGTGATGATGCTTCTGAAATCGGGTTCTTTTCCCCAGATGAAATTCCCGCTGAGATAGCCTTTGAGACTAATCGACGCGCCTTGGCCTTGTGGAAAGAAGAGGTTAGGACGAAGAAAGCTCCTTCCTGAGGTTTTCCAGCTCTTCCTCAAGTTCTTCCAGTTCAACAGCCATAGAAGTTGGAACGGTGTGCTTCGGCCAACGGGCCTTTAAATCAGCTATCTTTTTCTCTATCTCCCGAATCCTTGCCTCAACCTCGTCCCTTGACATTGCGACATCCTCCGAGTAAAATATACCCCCACCGGGTATTTTAGCAGAACCCGGGGGGCGAAGTCAAGGGGGTTATTGCAGGAATGGAAGGCGTGAAAGCTTACGCTAAGGGTTTGCCCTATGTGGATTTTGCTTTGTGCAGATCTTGCCCTAAATGCCTTGCTCGTAAAGTTTGCAGAAGTAAAGCCCTGAGGCAAATAGATCCAGAAGAACCGCCTTTCGTGGACCCAAGCCGCTGCTACGGGTGTCATCTCTGCGTTGCTGAGTGTCCATTCAACGCTATTGTTATACAGAAATGAAAGGAGGGAGCTGTGGGCAATTTCATTAAGGAAAATCTGCCCCTAATTGCGGTTCTTTTCATTTTAATTGCTGCTTACTTTTTCCTCCGGACCCGTCCTAGCCCTGTAGAATCACTGGACGAATTCAACGCTCTTATAACCGGCGGGAAACCGGTGGTGGTGGAATTTTTCTCCAACACCTGAAGCGCTTGCTTACTTTCAAAGCCCATCGTGGATGGGCTGGAGAAAAGGCTTGAGGGTAAAGCTGCTCTCATAAGGTTAGATGTGTGGGGGAATCCTGGCCGGGCTCTGGCTTCTAAATACGGGATTAGGGCTGTGCCTACCTTCCTCGTTTTTGATGGCAAAGGAAATTTGATATACTATCACATTGGTATCCCAGAGCAGAAAGTGATAATTGAAGCGGTGGAAAACTCTCAGGGGAGGGATTAAGCCGTGGAGCTTTATGATGTCATAATTATAGGCTCGGGGCCGGCCGGCTTGAGCGCAGCTATATATTCTGCCAGGTCCGCCCTTAAGACATTGGTCATCACTGGCAGGGCGATAGGTGGGCAGGCCGCCATTACCGCTGAAATCGAGAACTACCCTGGTTTTCCGGATGGAATCTCTGGAATGGAACTGATCCGCCTGATGCAGGAGCAAGCCAAGAAGTTCGGAGCGGAAATCCAGATGGACGAGGTCATTTCTGTAAACCTTCAAGAACATCCATTCACTATTACAACTTATTCTGGCGATTACCGCTGCAAAGCCCTTATTGTAGCCACAGGAGTCTCGCCGAGGAGACTCGGCGTTCCGGGGGAGGAAGAATTCATCGGCCGAGGGGTTTCCTTCTGCGCCACCTGCGATGGGTTTTTCTTCAAAGACCAAGATGTGGCAGTAGTGGGGGGCGGAGATAGCGCAGTCAAAGAAGCCCTATACCTTACCCGTTTCGCCCGCAAGGTCTACATAATTCACAGACGGGACCAACTTCGGGCCGAAGCCATAATTCAAGCCAGAGCACGCCAAAACGAACGTATTGAGTTCGTTTTGAACTCTGTTGTGACGGAAATTGTGGGGAAGGATAAAGTTGAGGGGGTCAAGATTCGAAACGTCGTTACAGGAGAGGAATCTTTCTTGAAAGTGGAAGGGGTTTTCATCTACATTGGCAACACACCGAACACTTCTTTGTTCCGGGGACAGCTGGAACTGGATGAGCAAGGCTACATCGTAACCGACAGAGCCATGCACACCAATATCCCAGGGGTCTTTGCCGCTGGGGACGTCCAGGAAAAAGTCCTGGCCCAGGTAGTGACCGCAGCCGCTTCTGGGGCAATAGCAGCTATGGAAGCCGAGAAATTCATCGCCCACCTTGAAGGAAGAGAGTATCCGGGGAAGGAATGGCGGGCTTAGAACTTGAAGATTATCCTCACCAGCACTAAGGCTGATATTTCCACCAGGGAAAGGCCAATCCCGGCGGCGAAAAGGGGGAGCAGTTCTCCCCCTTTTTCTATTCCTTCGGGGTAAAAGTTGAAGATAAGCTTGATGAGCACGGAATTTATAGCCCCCAGCAGTAGAAGAGGCCCTGCGAGGCTGAGAAGGGCCAGAGGGTAGAGTAAAGGAGGCCACTGCATTACGACTAAAATCGATAGCCCACCTCCAAGTGTGAGAAGGAGCCCGAGTTCCTCAAAGTTCTCCAGGCTTCGGGAGGGTATCGGATTTTTGAAAATCAAGGTATTAAAGAGAGGCACAAACCAACCCCACCAACACAGCCCGTAAAGCAGACCCGTAACCAGTCTCAATCGGTTCGATGGAGTATAAAGCAGAGGCCGCCCGCTCCAAAAGGTCCAGAAAGAGTTGAATCCATCAATAGCCCAGAGAGCCACGAAGACCGCCAGCGCAAGGGATACTTTCAAAGGGGGAAACTGGCTGCTTTTCAGTCTCCCCCTGGTTGCCAGTAAGGCAGTAGCTGATAAAAGGCCGAGATAAGTGCCGGTGCAGCGAGCACACAGGGGGCTTTGCTCTTCTCCAAAGAAAAGGGAGTGTTCCGGAAGACGGTGGCAAACCCCCGAAGCTACAAAATAGGATTTGTCCAGAAGGCTGTAGGGGGGTAGGACCAGGAAAATGATCAGGACAGAAAGGCCAAGGATTAGTAAAAGGTCTCGCACCGCCGGAGTCATTTCTCGTAAATCCCTACCAGGTGGACTTTACACCAACGGGGGATAAAGTTTTCGAGCAACACGCTTAAACGGAAAAGAGAGCGATTGAAGGCAAGGTAGGTGGGGTCTTCTACAAAGAGGAGAGAAACCTTTCTCAACCCCACCCCTGAAGCCAACTTCTCGATCCTTTGGGGGGTATTAGCACGATAATAAGGTTGGAAAACGTCTTGGCTCCGGCGGCCATATAGACCAGCCACGAGGAAATGGTGCAGGGAGGATCCCGCCCTGGCCAACTCCCGGCCGAGGCGCGGGATAGGGTTGAGCAAGTTCGGGGTCAAAAAAACGAAGCGGCCTCCGGGCTTGAGGACCCTGGCTATTTCCTCAAAGGTCTTCTTTGGCTCGGACAGGTGTTCCAAGACCCAGCTGC
>JBHOQL010000056.1:0-40145 GCA_042408195.1 Anaerolineae bacterium | reverse complement strand
TGTGGACGGTCTGGAAGCCGGAGTAAATACCAACCAGCCCCGGCGGATGAACCGCCAGGGCAATTTGATCTGTCCCGCAAACGAAGTCTGGCTTCTTCGGAGAGGCGGCTTAGAAATGGCTTTTTGCTGCACGGACCTGTCCGCCAGCCTCCACCTGGGAGCTGTGTGTTTGTGCAAATTTGTGGTTGGCCGCTGTCCTCCCACCCTCAGACGCACCCCAACTCCCTGGGGACGCGCCTGAAGACCGGCGGGCCCCTGGAAATCGGAGGGCCCGCTGCTCTTTCCAACAAAAGTGCCACGCACTTGTGAAAGTGTCTGGCCTGTTCCCGCCTGAATTGGGAAACCTCGGGAGCCCGGCCGTTACCTCCTGGCTCACCCCCTCGGCGCCAGCCTGAGACAGAGAAAAACAGTGTGCCACTCGCCCGCCGTCAGCTGTCCCGGTGCCTGCCGCATTTCTCACCCCCAGATCTGAGCCAACACCACCTCCACCGCCTGAGTTGCTTCTGGACTCGCCCCTCCTTGCGTCACGGTCACCGTTGCGGGGGAAACGGAACAGGTCCCGCCGGGCACGGAGAAGGGCCTTAAATTACTCCATGCTCTTGGAGAATTCCTCCAACAGCTCTTCCTCTGGCTTCTCCCCCGTCTCCCTGCAAGCTTTGAGGTAACCCTCCCACAGCGCAGAAGCCAGTTTGCCGAAGGTAGCAGGGATGGTGCGAGCGAAGGGAAGGACAATGCGCAATCCCTCAGCAAAGGACTCCCGGGCCTCCTGTACCCGGCCCAGGCCCAAGAGGGCGCTCCCGTGCACGCCCAGGCTGCGGGCTAAATCGGGCGAGAAGGCCTGGGGGTTGGACCGGGCCAGTTCCCGGTAAATGCCCAACGCCTCCTCTGTTGCCTCCAAAGCCTCCTCCCTACGGCCCAGTTCGGAAAGAGCGAGGCCCAAATTGTTTAGGCTCCTGGCCAGGTCTGGAAGGAAGGCTTTGGGGTTTTCCTGGGCCAGTTTTCGGCGAATTTCCACCGCCTCCTCTGTCGCCTCCAAAGCTTCTTTCCACCGGCCCAGTTCGGAAAGCCTCAAGCCCAGGTTGGTGAGGCTTGCGGCCAGGTCCGGAAGGAAGGCTTTGGGGTTTTCCTGGGCCAGTTTTCGGCTAATTTCCACTGCTTCCTCTGTTGCCTTCAGAGCCTCCTCCCTACGGCCCAGGTCGGAAAGCATTATACCCAGGTTGTTGAGGCTCATTGCCAGTTCTGGTAGGAAGGCCTTTGGGTTTTCCTGGGCCAGTTTTCGGCGAATCTCCACCGCCTCCTCTGTTGCCTTCAGAGCCTCCTCTCTTCGGCCCAGGGCGGAAAGCATTGCGCCCAGGTTGTTGAGGCTTGCGGCCAGGGCCGGAAGGAAGGCCTGGGGGTCTCGCTGGGCAAGGAAGCGGTAATGCTCCAGAGCCTGTTCCTGGTATTTAAGGGCCTCGTCCCATTCACCTAAAGCTCTGTAAAGTTCAGCCACTACTCCATAGAAAAGGGCAAGGCGGGGGATTTCCCTTTCCTCCAACAGGAGTTTCTTAAAGAAGGAAATGCGGCGTTTCAGTTCTTTAGGAGGTAAAAGGGCAATGCTGGGGCGTTCCATGGCCCACTGAAAAACCAGCTTCTCTTCCAAAGTCGGATATCCTGGAACGAAGATTTTTTCCAGGGAGAACAAACCGCTGCGAGCAGCGAACAGGTCCCCGGCATGTTGAATCACCAAGGAGAGGGCTTCCCAGCTCAGCCAGAAGACTATGGGCAAGCCCAGGCGGCTCAGCCTTTCCCGTTGGTAGTTCAGGGCACTCAAAGCCTTGAGGGCCTCTTCCAGCTCCACCTCCCTGCTTGAAAGCCCTCTCAATCCGGCCAGCTCTAATCCCTTCACGTCCACAAAGACCACCGGCCGGAAAGCGTTCGGCCAACTGTCCCGCTGTTTCTCCAACCTCTCCGCCAAGTCAGGCTGCTTCGGAGAAACTACTTCCCGCCATACTCTCCTGCCCTGCGAAGCCAATTCCTCTTCAAGGCGGGCCATAAGCTCTTCCCGCCACTCTCCGGTACCGCATACAACAAACAGGAAAGCTCCCCTGTTAAGGGCCTCCAACGCTCTCAGCAGTAGTTCCAATCCCTCTTCCACCCACGCCATCTACCACCTCTCCAGCAAAGGCCTAAGCAGCGGGTGCACATCCCACCACTCTTCACGCCTTTCAAGGTCAACGTAATTGAGAATGTGGAAGTTCATAGCCAGGTTTCTCGCTTCTTCCGAATTGTCGAAAGCACGCTCTTTAGCCACCTGCTTCAGGATTTTCCTCTGATCAGAGGTGAAAACGGGTGACAGAGCCATGCGATTGCGGTACTCCACTTGTTCCACGTCCTCAACGGTAACTGCTTCGTGCCTGCGGTGCATTGCCTGCAAGATCGCTTCCCCAGCAAGGGTAAGCAGGTGCTTCAGGACACCTCCCGAGAGAGAGATAATTTTTTCCCGAGCTTCCTCGGGCAACAGCTTTTCTTCCACCCGCTTCCTGAGAACTGCGTCCAGAGTCTCCCATCCTTCTTCACAGCGTGATCCATCGCGGTTAAAGGGACTGATGTTGGGAAGAGAATAGTGGCTTCGGAACGCAGCCAGCACACTCCCTAGGGTTGAATCGTAGAGGAGGACGTGGGGGACAGTGTAGACGATAGTGCAACTGGGAGCAATTAAGGCTCCAGCCCCGTCCCGGAAGACCTTGACTGCTTTCTCAAGGTCGTAGACTTTATCCAATCCATCCACCAGAACTATGAGGGATTTGCCCATTTTGCTCTCCACCTCTTTGACCAGTCGTTCCAGCAGGTCCAGGAACTCGCTCAGCCTATGTTCTACCTCTTTTCGAACGGTCTGGCGCACAGTGGGTCCTCCCCGGAGCCTGGCTGTAATGAACCCCAGGAAACTGCCCGCCGCCTCCACTTCTACCCCTGCAATCCTCTCTTTTTCGAAGAAGACTTTCTGATACCAGGATTTCAGCTCTTCCAGTGGCTTTGAATCAATTGAGATTTTCCGCTTCCAGGCCCCTTCTACGATTTTTTCCCCTATGGCCAGCAGGACATCGCGGTAGTCTACATCGCCCAGGTCAAGGATGGCCTCTAAGTTGACCAGAACGATGAGGCGCTTCTCTCCTAGCTGAGAAGACAGGCGAAGGAGCTCCGTGGACTTGCCGCTACCTCTGGAGCCGCTGAACAGCAGCTTGTCCTTGGGGCTGGATGCTTCCAGTGCCTCTTGCAGAAGGCCCGGGCCGAACCGAGGTGGACGAGGGACGTAGAAAGGGTGCTCCTCCCCACTAAGAGGTTCATTGGGGTCTAAATAGTTATAGGCTTCAATAAGGGTGCTCGCCGGCTTCCTGATCTCCATAATCCACCTCTTCTGCGGAGAATGGAATGACACCTTCATACATTATAACTCACAAACTCCCCACCTCAAAGCCTGCACCCATTCTACACCTTCCGCAGCCTCCGAGCTCTTCCCCCTCGCGGAATGAATCTCCCACCTGAGGGCACACGGCCAAGGAAAGCAACTCGCTCTCCCGCCGAAATTGACAAAACGGGCTCTGGAGGGTATAAAGCATATTGGGAAGATTGGATTGCAGGAGGTAAACTACGGCCGGAGAGATTTTCCTGAGCTTTGTAATCCCAGCATATAACGAGGAGAAAAGGCTCCCTCGCACCTTGGAAAGGGTGCTGGATTACCTGGGAAGGCAGGACTATTCCTGGGAAGTGATCGTGGTGGACGATGGAAGCGAAGACAGAACAGCAGCCGTGGTGGAGGAATTTCAAAGCAGCACTCCCAATCTGCGCCTCCTGCGTAACAACCACCGCGGCAAAGGTTACGCCGTAAGGTCCGGCGTTCTGGCTTCCAAGGGGCAGTTCATAGTCTTCTCCGATGCCGACCTGGCAACCCCGATAGAAGAACTACCCAAGCTCCTTGGCCCCCTGCAGGAGGGCTACGACGTGGCCATAGGCTCAAGGGAGGGGATTGGGGCACGCCGCTACGGGGAACCCTGGCACCGCCACTTGATGGGCAGGATCTTCAACTTTCTGGTCAGATTGTTGGTGGTGGGTCACTACCAGGATACTCAATGTGGATTCAAGGGGTTCCGCCGCGAAGCAGGCTATGACCTCTTCCGGAGCGTCAGGCTCTACGGGGACGATGCAGCGGTCATAAAAGGAGGTGCTGTCACCGCCTTTGACGTGGAAGTCCTCTTCTTAGCCCATAAGAAGGGCTACAAAGTCAAAGAGGTGCCCGTGGAATGGTATTACGGCGAAAACACCAAAGTTAACCCCCTGAGAGACTCCTTCCGCATGCTTATGGACGTCCTCAAAGTCCGCTGGAACGACTGGCGCGGCCTTTATGGTTGAGGTGGGAAAGGATGATTTCCAAGGAGCTGGCTCAGTGGCTTAAAGAATGCAAAGACCTGGTTATGGTCAAGTGGATAAGAGCCGTGAGGAAGGCAAGCCCTGGCACCGATGCTCTCCTTTCCACGCGGGAGCTCGGGGCGCGCCACCTGGAGGCCCTCTACGATGCTTTCGTTTCTGCCCTGGAAACGGGAGACCCCTCCTCCCTTGAGGCCATCCTCGAACAGTTAGTGAGGGATCGCCTTAAGCGGGAATACAACCTAAGGGAAGTCCTCATAATCGCCACAGAGCTGAAGAAAACTTGCTGGGAGGAAATAATTAAAGAGTTCTCGTCCCTCCAGGCTCTGGAATACATCCAGGCAACCGAAGGCCTCTTCGACCGAATGGTCATAAAGATGGCCAACACTTTCACTGAGGAAAGCTTTACCTTCATTAAGAAACTGAACAAAAGCCTGGAGCAGAGGGTTAGGGAAAGGACTAAGGAACTTCAGCGGGCCAAAGATGAGCTGGAGCGCATAGACCGGGCTAAGTCCGACTTCATCCGGATAGCTGCTCATGAACTGCGCACCCCGCTAACCCTTGTCCAGGGCTACGTTAGCATGCTGGCCGCCGAGGAATTCCGGGATAAAGAGCGCATAAAACCCCTCCTCCAAGGCCTGAGCAAGGGCATAGCTAGGCTTGAATCTATAATTCGTGACCTCATAGACGTCTCCTACATTGATGCGGAAGTCCTGACCCTAAGTCTTCAGCCTGTATCCATCCCCCAAATATTCCAGTCGCTTACAACCGAATTCCAGCCAGCCCTTATGGTCCGGCACCTAAATCTGTATTTTAAAGGATTAGAAGAACTGCCACCTGTGGAAGGCGATCCCCTGCGCCTGCGCCAGGTTTTCTACCACCTCCTCAGCAATGCTATAAAATACACCCCTGACGGTGGTTCCATAACTGTCATGGGAGAGCTCATAAAGGGCGAGCAAGAGTTTGTCCACATAACCGTAAAGGATACGGGCATAGGCATCCCGCCCGATAAACTGGAGCGTATATTTGACAAATTCTACAGAGTTGAGGACTTCAAACACCACAGCACCAGCAAAACCGACTTCAAAGGAGCAGGGCCTGGTCTCGGCCTAACCATTGCCAAAGGAATAGTGGAGGCTCACGGCGGGAAGATATGGGCTGAAAGCCCTGGTTACGATGAAGAGCGCCTCCCCGGAAGCTCTTTCCACGTGGTCTTGCCGGTCAAGGCTCAGCCTCCCAGGGCGGAATACGTCCAGCAACTGAAACTGCCTACGAGAGCTGTCATATTTGACCTAGATGGAGTTATGGTGGATACAGCTCCCTACCACTTCCAAGCGTGGCAAAGAGCCTTGGTTGAATTCGGTCTGGAAATGACTGAAGAACAATTCCGTTCCACTTTCGGGATGCGGAACCAGGAAATAATCCGGACCCTTTTCGGTCGGCATTTTACTCCAGAGCAAGTGGAAGAAATAGGTCGGCGCAAGGATGCCATCTACCGAGAACTCGTTTACAAACATGTCACCCCGATGCCAGGCCTTCTCAGACTCATCCAAGACCTGAAAGCGAAACGCTTCCGCATTGCCGTGGCTACGTCCACCTCCAGGGCCAACGCTTCCCTCATCTTGAAAACCCTCAAACTTGAGCACGAAATAACTGCGCTTGTGACCGAAGAGGACGTGGAAAACGGCAAGCCCGACCCCGAAATCTTCCTGAAAGCGGCTGAAAAGTGCCTGGCTCAACCCGAAAATTGCATCGTTATAGAAGATTCTCCCGCTGGGATCCAGGCTGCAAAAGCCGCCGGAATGAAAGTGATCGCCCTGACCACTACTAGGCCAGCTGAAGAACTCAAGGAGGCTGACCTTGTGGTGGAAACGCTGATGATGCTGACGCCTGAAATCCTTGAAAGCTTGCTAGAGACAGAGGTCTGATGGGCAAAGGACCAGTCCTCACCCGCCAGGAGGAGAGAGCTATACTGGTAGGAATAGAACTCAAAGGCAAGCCTTCCAGGTGGTCAGTGCAGGATTCCCTGGCAGAGCTCGCTCAGCTTGCTAGGACTGCTGGGGTTCTGGTAGTGGGGCAAACTTACCAGAAGCTCGACCGCATAAACCCTGCCACTCTAATCGGTCCGGGCAAGGTGGAAGAACTCAAGGCCATGAAGGAAGCTCTGGGTTGCAACATCATCATTTTCGACGAAGAGCTTTCCCCCCGCCAGCAGCGCGAATTGGAGAAAGCCCTCAAGGTGAAGATAATAGACCGGACAGTCCTCATCCTTGACATCTTCGCCCAACACGCCAGAACCCACGAAGGACGAATTCAGGTGGAGCTCGCCCAGTATCAGTACCGTTTGCCCCGCCTTACTCGCTACTGGACCCACCTCTCACGCCAGGTCGGAAGCCCGGCTGGGGGGCGCGGCACTATGAGAGGGCCCGGAGGTGGAAGCACCGGAGTCGGCCTGAGGGGGCCCGGCGAGACCCAGCTGGAGATGGACAGGCGACGCATCAAGGAGAGGATTGCCTATCTTAAGGAGGAACTGGAACACATAAAGACCCACCGCCAGCTCTACCGCGAAAGGAGGAAAAGCGCAGGCATACCCGTAGTGGCCATAGTAGGTTACACAAACGCAGGCAAATCCACTCTCCTCAACTCCCTAGCCAATGCTGACGTCCTGGTGGAAGATAAGCTCTTCGCTACTCTTGACCCCACCACTAGACGAGTTAAACTCCCGAGCGGTAAAGAAGTTCTGGTGACCGATACCGTCGGATTCATTCAGAAGCTGCCGCCACAGCTCCTGGCCGCTTTCCGGGCTACTTTGGAGGAGGTCCTGGATGCAGATGTGATAATCCATGTGGTGGATATAACCAATCCCCACGCTCTGAACCAGAGCCGGACCGTCTGGGATATCCTTCATGAGCTTGGAGCCAACAACAAGCCGATAATTACAGCCCTCAACAAGATTGACCAGCTTGAGGATCCGAGCAAAGTCGAGCAGCTTGCCTTGTACTACCCTAACGTAATTCCCATATCGGCCCTGAAGAAAATAGGCCTTGACAAGCTCATGGGGAAAGTTGAGGAGATCTTGAAGGCGAAGTACGAGCGGGTGGAGCTCTTCATCCCTTACACTCAGAGTTACCTGCTCAGTTTGATCCGGCAATGGGGTATAGTGGAAAGTGAAGAGACCAAGGACAGCGGTGTTTACATCAAGGGTTACGTCCCTCCCGATTTGATGGGGAGGCTTGCGAAGGTAAATTCTTGGTTAAGCAAGTGATTTTTCCAGCTTTAAGCCAAAGAATTTAGGCCTCGCCGACTATCCAACCTACGAACTGAACAATTTGTCCACCATTACCGTCCTACCCGCCACAGTAAGACCTTCGTCCGTTAGCTTAAGGCTGCGCTTGCTGAGAGGAGAAGGTTTAACCCTTGCCTTATTCAAGGGACCCCAAGAACTCCGTCTGTAGGCGGCTGAGCGAGGAGGGTTTCCCCCTGAACCAGCTTGGCCGAGGGCAGCCTTTTGTTGCCGAATTTGTATTTTCAGGTCTTATGTGTTAAAATCTAAACCACTCTTTGGAAAGGGGTGAGGTAATAATGGATGTGCAGCAGGCTATAAGAGCTGTGGAGAGGACAAGTGAAAAACCTTCCGTTCCGGATATACGCCCTGGGGATACGGTCAGAGTGCATTACAAATTCGCTGAGGAAGAAGGGGAAAGGGTTCAAGTCTTTGAAGGAGTGGTTATAAAGATAAGGGGGACCGGGACGGGAACTACCTTTACCGTCCGCAGGATAGGGGCCCACAACATTGGTATTGAGCGGATCTTCCCCCTCCACTCCCCGAGAATTGAGAAAATTGAGATTGTGCGCCGGGCCAAGGTGCGAAGGAGCAAGCTCTATTACCTGAGAGGCCTCAGCGGCAAAGCCGCTCGTTTGAAGGAGAAAAGAGAGTAAGGGGGAATGCGGATTTCACCCCTGGAGAAAGACCTTCTGAGAAAAGGCTACAGATACATCGCTGGCATTGATGAAGCAGGTAGAGGGGCTTGGGCCGGTCCGGTAGTAGCCGGAGCAGTGATTCTCCCCCTTGATAATCCCGAAATTGATTCAATCCTGGCTGAAGTTTGTGATTCCAAAAAACTCAGGCCTGAAGACAGGGAGAGGCTCTTTGAGTTAATTTCTTCTGTGGCTGTATCCTGGGGGGTGGGATTCGTTCCACCGGAACGCATTGACCGAGTGGGAATAGTCAGGGCTACTAGAGAAGCTATGGCTCTGGCTGTGTCCCAACTTCACCCATCTCCCCAATTTTTGCTCATTGATTACATGTGTCTCCCTGAGGTACCCATTCCCCAACAGGCCGTAACTTCAGGGGATAACATTTGCCTTTCCATTGCTGCCGCTTCCATAGTGGCCAAGGTAGTGAGGGACCGGTGGATGGCATCTATGGATGAGTTCTTCCCAGGGTACGGGTTTTCGGCCCACAGTGGCTATGGCACGCAGCAGCATAAGGAGGCCCTGATAAAGCTGGGCCCTTCCCCGATCCATCGGCTTTCCTTTGCCCCCTTAAGACTCCTTCACAACTCCTTTACAAGCTTGCGGCACAATAAAGACTAGAACCCACGTGCCTAACAAGGAGGTGAAAATGCTACGCAAATGGCTAACGATCGGCCTTATCTTGGCTCTGATCTCAGGAGGCTTGATCTACTGGTTCGGATTCAGATCCAGAGGCAGCCCAGAGGCCGCTGTGGAGACAATTCCCGTCAGGCGTGGTGACCTGGTGGTAACGGTTTCGGCCGTAGGCTCGGTGAAGGCCAAGGCCCAGGTTGGTCTTACCTTTCAAATTTCCGGTAAGGTGGCGGAGATTTTGGTGGAAGAGGGGGATTTTGCCCGGAAAGGGCAACCTCTGGTACGCCTTGACACCACTACCCTTGAGCTGCAAGTGGCTCAGGCCGAGGTGAACTTAGCGGTGGCACAAGCTCAGCTCAGCAAGCTCCTCAAGGGCAAATCCCAGGCCCAGATTGAGGCAGCCAGAGCGGCTTTGCGCAGTGCCCAGGCAGCCTACGAAGCCGCTAAAGTGGATGCAGCCAACCGGGAAAAACAGATACGCCTGGCCGAGATAAACTTGGAGAAAGCCCGCATAGCCCTGGAACAGGCCCAGGCTCAGTACGACAAAATCAGTTGGAGGCCGGAGGCTGCTTCTTTACCCCAGGCTCAGCAGCTCCACCAGGCCACCCTGGATTACGAAGCAGCTAAACTCAATTACGAACTGACCATCTCCAAGTACACTGATGTGACCCTCTACAGCGCCGCTGCTCAGCTGGCTCAGGCCAGAGCTCAGCTTGAAGAACTGGAAAAATATCCCACCGAGGAGGATCTGACTATAGCCAGGGCCCAGGTCCGCCAGGCTGAGATAGCCCTTGAACAGGCTAAGCTCAACTTGGAAAATGCCACCCTCAAAGCCCCTTTCGACGGGTTGGTAGCTGACATCAACACGGTGGTGGGAGCTACGGCAGGGCCGGGTACTCCCGTCGTGACCCTGGTGGACATTTCTTCCCTCGAAATTGAAACGCAACTGGTGGAAGTGGATGTGGACAAAGTCAGAGAGGGCCAGGAGGTGGAAATCTCCTTTGACGCCATTCCCGATCGCACCTACAGCGGAAAAGTGGTGAAAGTTGGGAGAGTTGGGCAGACCATCCAGGGCGTGGTGAATTACCCAGTGACGATCCTCATGGAAAATCCGGATGAACGTGTAAGGGTTGGCATGACGGCGAACCTCAACATCCTGGTGGGCCGCGCGGAAAACACCCTCTTGGTTCCGGTTAGAGCAGTCCTCTCGCGCCAAGGAAAACAGATAGTAATGGTTAAGCGAGGCGAAAGCTTCGTCCCGGTCCCTGTCAAGATAGGCATGTCCAACGAATCCATGGCTGAAATTGTGGAGGGTGACATCAGAGAAGGGGATCTAGTGATGGTCAGCTTGCCTCAGCAGATTCCGCGCCAACCTGGTCCTTTCATGTTCGGTGGAAGACCTTTCCGATGAGCTCGGTGAGTGGAGGGTGAGCTATGGCCCTAATAGAGCTTGAGGATATTGTCAAGATTTACAGGATGGGCAAGGTAGAAATTCCGGCTCTGAGAGGTGTTTCCCTCTCCATAGACAAGGGTGAAATGGTGGCCATAATGGGGCCATCGGGTTCGGGAAAATCCACTTTGATGAACATTATCGGTTGCCTCGACCGGCCAACCTCTGGTAAATACCGCCTGGAAGGAATTCCAGTGGAAACCCTCAATGAGAACCAATTGGCCGAGGTACGCAACCGCAAGATAGGATTCGTGTTCCAGATGTTCAATCTCCTGCCCAGAGCCACCGCAGTTCAGAACGTGGAACTTCCCCTTATCTACGCTGGAGTCAATGGGCGGGAGAGGAGGAACAGGGCCATCGAAGCCCTTCGGGCGGTAGGGCTCGGAGACAGGCTCAACCACAGGCCTACAGAACTTTCGGGAGGGGAACAACAGCGAGTGGCTATAGCCAGAGCCCTGGTCAACAATCCCTCTATTATTCTGGCCGACGAGCCTACGGGAAACCTGGATTCTAAATCTGGCGCCGAAATCATGGAAATCTTTAAAAGGCTTAACGGAGAAAGAGGTATAACGATAGTACTGGTAACCCATGACTCTAAGGTAGCCTCTTATGCGAGCCGGATAATAAGGCTCTTCGATGGGCAGATAGTTGGAGAGGAAAGGCTATGAATTTAAGAGAGAGTATCCGACTGGCTTTTCAGAGCATAATGGCCAACAGGCTGCGTTCCGGCCTGACCATCCTGGGCATAGTCATCGGAGTGATGGCTGTCATTACGATGCTTTCGATAGGCGGAGGAACTCAGGCTTCGGTCACAAGGCAAATAGAAAGCGTCGGCACCAACCTGATAATAGTCCTCCCCGGCCGTATGACAACTGGAGCAATAAGAGGAGGACTTGGTTCGGCTATAACCTTAACTTACTCCGATGCTGAGGCTATGAAAAACCTCCCCTCCTTGAACGGTGTAGCTCCGGTGATCCAAAGCGCAGTCCAGATTGTTTACCTGGACTCCAACGTTCAAACCAACCTGATTGGAACCACGCCCGATTACTCTGAGGTGCGCAATCACAGAGTAGTATCGGGCTCGTTCATAAGGGAATCGCACTTAAAAGGACGCTCCCTCGTAGTAGTCTTAGGGGCTGATGTAGCCAAAACCCTCTTCGGCGATCAGGATCCGGTGGGGCAAATTGTGAAAATAAACAGGGTTTCCTTCAGGGTAATCGGGGTTCTGGAGAAGAAGGGCGGAGCTGGGATGTTCACCCAGGATGATTTGGTAATAATCCCCATAACGACGGCTTTTACCTATTTCCCCCGCCGCGCCGATTGGCGTGGCCAGCCCAGTGTAACGGCGATTTACGCTCGAGTGAGGGATAGGAACTTGCTGAACCAGGCCATAGAAGAAGTCCGGACCCTCCTACGGGAACGCCATGACCTTCCCCTTTCTGCCGATGATGACTTCTCCATTATCACCCAGGAGGATATCCTCAGCATAGCCAATTCAATAACCAACATTTTCACCATATTCCTGGGGAGCATAGGGGCCATCTCCCTCATAGTGGGTGGCATTGGGATTATGAACATCATGCTGGTTTCGGTCACGGAGCGAACCCGTGAGATAGGGATAAGGATGGCCGTGGGAGCAAAGAGGAGAGATGTACTTCTCCAGTTTCTGACGGAAGCCACAGTTCTCAGCCTCTTAGGCGGAGTGATAGGGATAATTCTCGGGTGGCTGGCATCATGGGGGATAAGCAAGATAAACATCGGTGGCAGCAACATTGAAACGTTGGTAACCCCTTGGTCTGTGCTTCTGGCCGTGCTTTTCTCGGCAGCGGTGGGCCTCTTCTTCGGGATCTATCCAGCCAACAAAGCCGCCAGCCTCAACCCCATAGAGGCATTGCGCTACGAGTAGAGTGGTTAGCCGACGGGTTTGCCATCCTTACGCTCCCGGAATTTCCCCAGCTTAAGGTCCTACCCGTGGGCATATCTCATCTCTTAAAGGCCCTGTTTGGACTTTTGGCTCAAATTTGATAAACTTGGGTCCAGCTTGGACTGTCAGGAGGTGGGAGAATGTTGGGATTCGATCAGCTTAAAGAGCTGATTTTTCAGAACGAAAGCAAAATCGTTTTGCTGGTTATGGATGGCCTCGGTGGTCTACCCAGAGAGCCGGAAGGCCTTACTGAACTGGAAACAGCCCATACCCCTAATATGGATTACCTCGCTTCTCACGGGATATGCGGTCTTCTGGATCCCATAGCCCCCGGGATAACCCCAGGAAGCGGACCGGCGCATCTGGCGCTTTTCGGGTACGACCCTCTCCGCTACGAGATTGGGCGGGGGGTATTGGAGGCCTTGGGCATAGGTTTTCCGCTGGAAAAAGACGATCTTGCAGCTAGAGGCAATTTCTGTACCATAGATGAAAAAGGTTCAGTTACTGATCGCCGGGCGGGTCGCATTGATACCAGCTTCAATGCTATGCTCTGCGAGAAACTTTCAGAGATAAAACTGCCTGGGTTGGAAATTTTCGTCAGACCTGTCAAGGAGCACAGGTTCGTCGTGGTTTTCAGGGGACCTGGTCTTTCGGACAGGCTTACTGAAACTGACCCGCAGCGGGTTGGTCTGCCACCCCTTCCTGTTGAACCCCTAACCCCCGAAGCTGAAGCGACCGCAAAGATGATAAATGCCTGGGTGGAAAAAGCCCGCGAAATCCTTGCCCCCCACTACCCGGCCAACATGCTGCTGCTGAGAGGATTTTCCAGTAACCCTCAGCTTCCCCCGATGCAAGAAGTCTACGGTCTAAAGCCGGCAGCCATTGCTACATACCCCATGTACAAAGGTGTAGCAAGACTGGTGGGAATGGATGTGCTGGACACGGGAGAAACCTTTGCCGATGAAATCGCCACCCTAGAAGCCCACTGGAAAGATTACGATTTCTTCTACATCCATGTGAAAAGGACTGATACCTATGGGGAGGACGGTAACTTTGAGGCCAAAGTAGCGCTGATAGAAGAAGTAGACCGTTACATTCCCAGGATCATGGCTCTGAATCCTGACGTCCTAATCATTACAGGCGACCACTCAACACCCGCCGTTCTCAAAAGCCACAGCTGGCATCCCGTGCCCGTCCTCCTCTATTCTCGCTATGTCCGGCCGGATGGATTGGAGAAATTCGGGGAAAGGGCCTGTGCCAGGGGAAGCATAGGCAGGATGCCGGCGCTAAACCTCATGCGGTTGGCCCTCGCCTATGCCCTGAGGTTGAACAGGTTCGGAGCGTAAAATAGACCCGGGAGGATTGAACTATGACCACGGTTCTCATCACAGGAGGAGCTGGGTTCATTGGTTCTAACTTCACCCGCTACATGCTTCAGAAATACCCCAATTACAAAGTGGTGGTATACGACAAGCTCACTTACGCCGGCAACCTTGATAATTTAAAGGACGTGGCCCAGGATTACCCCCACCGCTATACTTTCATCCAAGGCGATATATGCGATGCCAAACTTGTAGAAGAGACCATAAAGACCCATCGGGTTGATTTCATAGTGAACTTTGCCGCCGAAAGCCACGTGGACCGCTCCCTATTTGAGCCCGGCTCCTTCATCCAGACCGATGTCTTCGGCACTTACGTGCTTCTGGAAACCCTGAAGAGGTTCGGGGTAAGCCGGATGGTTCAGGTAAGCACCGATGAGGTTTACGGCTCCATAGAAAAGGGCTCTTTCAAAGAGAGCGATCCCCTCAATCCTTCAAGCCCTTATTCCGCCAGTAAAGCTGCGGGCGATCTCATGTGTATAGCCTATTACAAAACCTGGGGAGTCCCCGTTATGATCACCAGAGGCTCTAATACCTTCGGCCCTTATCAGTATCCCGAGAAGATTATTCCTCTCTTCATTACCAACGCTATTGACGACCAGCCTCTCCCCCTATACGGTGACGGATTAAACGTTAGGGATTGGCTTTATGTGCTGGACCACTGCGAGGCTATAGACCTTGTACTACACGAGGGCAAGCCTGGCGAAATCTACAACATCGGTGCTGGAAACGAGCTCACGAACTTGGAGCTGACCCGCCGCATCCTAAAGCACCTGAACAAACCCGAAAGCCTGATCCGCTTTGTGGAGGACCGCCCTGGCCACGACCGTCGTTACTCCTTGGATTGCACCAAAATAAGGAGCTTGGGTTGGTCCCCGCGCTATGATTTTGACCAGGCTTTGGCGGAAACGGTGCGCTGGTATGTTGAAAACCAATGGTGGTGGCGGAAGATAAAAAGCGGAGAATACATGGAGTTTTACCGCAAGCAATACGAAAAAAGGCTTGCCAATGCCAAACCCCTAAGCCCTTGAGGAGGTCATTATGGAAGAGATAAGGCCAGAAGACATTGGAGCGATCGTAAAACCTGAACCTCTGAAGGAATTTTGTCAGGCAATCTTCATGAAACTTGAAGTCCCTGAAGAAGACGCTGGTATCACCGCCGATGTTCTGGTTACTGCCGACCTCAGAGGTATTTTCTCCCACGGGGTTGCCCGGATGCGCCGCTATGTCAATGGCCTGAAAAGCGGGATGATGAAGCCTCGCCCTGAGGTCAAAATCGTGCGAGAAACAGCTGTTACTGCCACTGTAGATGCTGATGCTGGCCTTGGCCAGCCAGTAAGCTACAGGGCCATGAAGTTGGCGATTAAGAAAGCCCTTGAGAACGGCGTTGGCTTTGTTGCCGTCCGAAATTCCAACCACTACGGCATCGCAGGGTATTATGCTATGATGGCCCTGGAACACGATCTAATCGGAATATCCTCCACTAATGCCGATGTCCTGGTAGTACCCACTTTTGGACGGAAAGCGATGCTCGGGACTAACCCCATAAGCATAGCTGTTCCTGCCGGTAAAGAGCGGCCTTTCGTCCTGGACATGGCGACCAGCGCTGTCCCAAGAGGTAAGCTTGAAGTCTACGACCGGCTTGGGAAGAAAATGCCCCTTGGCTGGGCTACCGATGAAAAGGGCTTGCCCACTGATAACCCCGGTCTTGTCCTCAAAAACCTCGCGGAGCGGCTGGGAGGAGGGCTCCTTCCCTTAGGAGGAGCTGGGGAAGAAATGGGTGGACACAAAGGGTATGGCCTCGCCCTCGCCGTGGACATCTTCTGCGGTGTCCTCTCAGGAGCCGCCTACGCCGATCTGGTCTATCCGAGGGACGAGCAAGGGAGGCCTCTCCCATCCAACATCGGCCACTTCTTCGGAGCCATACGGGTGGATGCCTTTAGGCCTCTGGATGAATTCAAAGAAGCCATGGATGACCTGATCCGGCGTCTGAAAGAATCCCCTAAAGCCGAAGGCCAGACTCGCATTTACATCCACGGAGAAAAGGAATTTGAGGCCACCGAGCGTTTCTCCCGGGAAGGCATCCCCTTGGACAAGAAAGTGGTGGCCGAGTTGAAGGCCCTTGCTAAGGAATTCGGAGTGGAGTTCCCAGCTTAAATCTCTTCAAGGCACACCCCCTGAGGAGTTCTGGCCATGAGGAAGTCTGCCTTGCTCTTTTTACTGACTATTGGTCTTACGGCCGTAAGTTTTAACTCACTTCAGCAGACCCATGCCAATGGACAAGCCTCTCTTATAAAGCAAAGTGAGGATAACTACTTTGTCTTTCTACCTTTTGTAGCTAAAAGCGAACCTTGCAAGCCGATTCCCGGAGTTTCATACAGCGCAATACCAGCTTTGGGACCCCACCCAACTATACCACCTTCCGAACACCCCGATTTGAACCTGGCGGTGAGGGGTTATGTTGTTAACTACTATGCTTACCTTGGGCTTGTAAACTATAGTGGAAACGCAGACCCGTATGCTCCCCAGCTGTATGGCCTATTCCAAGATGACCGTGTTCCGGAATTTGTGAGGGGTTATAGGGTTTACGACTGGGACTGGGACAATAACCGAAGGGGCGAGCCAATTAAAACCTGGGATGTCACCCTTTTAGGCATGAAAACCACACCGGCGGAATTGATATACCTACCCTACCGTAGTCCTGAAATCTACGCCGGTGGCTATACGGCCATGGTCCTCTATGCTGAGGAGACGAGGATAACGTTAGTTTTCACACGGAATGATACGGTAGCTTACGGTTACGCCATGCATTTGGAAGACATATGCGTTGATCCCAACCTGTTAGCCTTGTATAGGGAGAAGCATTCCCAGGGCAGGGATTACCTACCAGCTCTCAAACAAAAGCAACCTTTCGCCAGAGCCCTTGGGTACGAGATAAAGGTAGCAATAAGGGATACAGGCTCTTTCATGGACCCCCGTTCCAAGAAAGATTGGTGGCAGGGCAAGTGATCAGAAGCGGGGAGCAAAATCCGTGACCTGTGCAATCAACTGGAGATGGGATAAAGCCCTGGTGCGGCCTGAAACCCATCCCAGGGATAGAAAGGACGATTTAATATCGCAAAAGGACCTTGCTCATTTTCCCAATTTGGTGATATAATAAAATCAACTCGGGGGTCGTCTAATGGGCAGGACAAGGGACTTTGGATCCCTCGGTCCAGGTTCGAATCCTGGCCCCCGAATTTCGTAAAGCTGACGGCCCTTAAGGGCCGCCGGCTTTCTTAATTTTGAAAAGGCAAAGTTATGAGTGGATGCCCTCTTAGCGAAAGGGAGCTGGAAATCCTCAGGATGGTAGCTTCGGGAGCCACCAACCAGCAAATAGCCCGAAAGCTCTTCATCAGCACCAATACAGTCAAAGTCCATCTCCGCAACATTTTCGAAAAGCTCGGAGCCCAATCCCGCACCGAAGCAGTAATGTTGGCCGTAAAGGGAGGATGGCTTGAGGTTAATGAGGTCTCCCTCAAGCTCCCTGAACCCTCCGAGCCAGAGGTCCTCCCTCTGCCTCTCTGGAAAAAATTAGTATTGATTTGCGCTATTTTGGTGGTCATCTTCCTTGTAGCCTTGCCGTGGCTTGGATTGACGCAGGCCAAAGAGCTTTTCCCTCTTCTGACGGATGCCCCTGCCTCATCGCAGCTCACTTCTATGGCAACTTCAGGCCGCTGGCTGCTCAAAAGCTTCCTTCCAGCTCCAAGGTCCAGGATGGCGATAGCGTTATGGGAAGGGGCCATATTCATAATTGGTGGAGAAACGGCAGGAACTGTTACGGGAGAAGTCTTGGCGTATTACCCCGGAGAGAACCGTTGGAAGGGAAGGGCTCAAAAGCCCACCCCCGTAAGCAACATCGGAGCTGCCGTCTTGGATGGAAAAATATATGTGCCGGGCGGATATACTGCCGAAGGCCGGGTAACTGATGTGTTGGAAATTTATGATATAAGTTCAGACTCATGGGCGGAAGGAAAGCCCCTGCCCACGCCCCTCTGCGGCTATGCCATAGCTTCCTACCAAGGGAAAATCTACCTTTTCGGCGGATGGGATGGTGAGAAGGCCACGGCAAAAATTTTTCGCTACGATCCGCTAACCGATGAATGGGAAGAACTCCCCCCCATGTTGGCTCCCAAAGCCTTCGCCGCCGCCAGTGTCCTGAACGACAGGATTTATGTGGCCGGAGGTCTGAGGGATTCCCGCGAACTCAGGGATATGGAGGAGTTTGATCCTCACAAAATGCGGTGGCAGAAACGTTCTCCCATGCTCTTGGGTAGGGCAGGATTCGGTATGAGCACCGTTGGCCAGTGGATATACGCCATTGGAGGAGGCTGGAGGAACTACTTAACCTTCAACGAGCGCTACGATCCCTTGGCCGACTTATGGACCCCCTTTGAAAGCCCGATCCTTGGGGAGTGGAGGAATCTTGGGGTTGTGGCTTTCGGGAATAAAATCTACGCCGTAGGGGGCACGAGTGGGGAACCTCTGGCCTTGGTGGAGGAGTATCAAGCTCTCTTTACCGTTATGATTCCCTACATTCAGAGGTAAGGTTATGTTTGAGATCGTTTTCCTGGGGACATCGGCTTCAGCTCCTTCTGTCCAGAGAAATCTCCCCGCAGCTGTGGTTCTCTACAACCAGTATAGGTTTCTCATTGATTGTGGGGAGGGTACCCAGAGGCAAATCCTGAAGAGCGGTCTAGGTTTCAGGCGCCTCAACAGGATTCTCCTAACCCATGGCCACTTGGATCACATCCTTGGCCTTGGGGGATTGATTTCCACCTTTGCCCGGTGGGAAGCCATCAACGAGGTAGAAATATACGGGGGCAAATGGGCCCTTCGCAGGGTTAAGCTCCTCATGAAGGTAGTCTTTATGGACGAAATACCCCCCATAAACATCATATACCACGAAATTGGCCCGGGGGTGATCATGGAGGACGACAAATTCGTCCTTAAAGCCTTCAGGGTGCTCCACAAGGGGGCCGACTCATTGGGCTTTGCTTTTGAAGAGAAGCCTCGGCGCCCTTTTCTGGTGGATAAGGCCGAAGCCCTCGGTGTTCCTGCTGGTCCTGAAAGGCGGCGCCTGGTGCAAGGGGAACCAATAACCTTATCCGATGGTCGGGTTGTGACTCCCGATGATGTTCTGGGGCCTCCTATACCAGGAGCTAAGCTTGTTTTTGTGGGAGATGCTTCCTCTACGCGGGGACTGGCTGAAGCCGCCTACCAGGCTGACGCTTTGGTCATCGAAGCCACCTATCTCGAACCCGAGAAGGAACTCGCTCGCCAGTACGGGCACATAACGGCTGCGGAAGCTGCTCGGCTGGCTCGGGAAGCGGAAGTTCGGCACCTTTACCTTGTGCACATCTCCCGGCGCTACAGCGTGAACGAGGTCCTTAAGGAGGCTCAAGCCATATTCCCGAATACTACTGTTGTCAATGACCTTGACAAAGTTGTGGTTAAAAAACCTGAGGCTAAGTGAGGTGGTAATCATGGAAGAAGAGTTCATTGTGGTTCTCATAACTACGGGCTCGCGAGAAGAAGCCTTGAAGATAGCCAGAACCCTTGTTGAGGAGAAACTCGCCGCCTGTGTCAACGTTGTCCCAAGCGTCTCTTCTTTCTACTGGTGGGAAGGCAAACTCCAGGAAGACGAAGAGGCCCTCTTGGTAGTGAAAACCACTGCTGCCGCTTTCCCTGCCCTTGAAGGAAGGGTCAGGGAGCTGCACAGTTATACTGTGCCTGAGATCATCGCCCTTCCGATAATGGAGGGTTACAAGGGTTATTTAGATTGGGTTGCTGGTTCGGTGCTTAAGTAAATGGCCATTGCCAGGGAGAGGAAGCGGGTTTCGGCTTCGTCGGCGCGGGAGTTGATGAGGATGGGCACTTTAGCCCCCACTACGTGGCCGGCCATCCTGGCCCGGGCAAAGTAGAGTATGCCCTTAGCCATTATGTTTCCCGCTTCCACGTTGGGGACAATGAGGATATCAGCTCGACCGGCGACAGGGGACTTTAACCCTTTTACTCTGGCGGAGTGTTCTGAAATCGCCGTATCCAAGGCCATGGGCCCATCCACCAAAGCCCCTTCAACCCAGCCCTGTTCGGCCATTTTGGCTAAAGCCAAGGCATCAATTGAAGCAGGGATCTTCGGGTGAACGGCTTCGGTAGCAGCTAATATAGCCACTTTAGGCATTTCCAATCCGAAACGATGAGCTACCTCCACAGCGTTCCGGATGATTTCCAGTTTCTGATAAACGTCAGGGTAAGGGACAACCCCGCTATCGCTTATGTAGATCAATTTATCTATGCCGGGGATTTCAAAGATGCCCACGTGGGTCATTAAAGTCTTGTCCCTCAGGCCTATCTCCTTGTTCAAAGCCACAGAGAGAAGCTCGGCCGTTTTGAGTTGCCCTTTTATCACTATGTCCGCCTTTCCTTCTCTGGCGAGAAGAACCACGGTGCGGGCAGCTTTGGCTGTATCGGGTTCGTGGATTACCTCAAAGTCGACAAGGGAAACTCCTTCCTGACGGGCAATCTCCTTAATGGCACGGGCATCTCCCACAAGATAGCCGGAGATTTCCAAGCCAGCTTTGCGAGCTTCCTCAAAGGATAAGAGGACTTCAGGATCGTGTGCAGCAGCCACTGCTATCCGTTTTGGGCCCTTCTGACGAGCAAGCTCTATCATCTGGGCGAAGTTCTCAACGGCCATCCTCTCTTAACCTCCTAGAGGGATTAGGGGAACAGGACCACTTTCCCGACTCTCTTTTCCGGCGAGGTGAGCAGGCGAAAGGCTTCTTCAAAGTTATCCATGGGAATTTTGTGGGTTATAATGGGGGATGGATCAAGCTTGCCAGAGTTAAGGAGTTCGGCCATCTGGTACCAGGTTTCCCAGAGCAGGCGCCCGTTTATCCCTATTATGCGGGCTCCTTTGAAGATTATAGCGTTGGCCCAGTCCAGCGTCACTGGTTCTGATGGGATGCCAAAGGCTGTGAACCTCCCTCCTTTACGCAGTACGGCAAACCCCTGCTCCACAGCCAAAGGGGCTCCAGCCATCTCCAAAACCACATCCACCCCAATGCCATCGGTCTTCTCTAAGATTATTTTAACTGGGTCCTGCCCTTCGGCAATGTTGATTGTGAAATCTGCTCCCATTCTGCGCCCTATTTCCAAGCGGAAGGAGTTCATACCCACTTGGAAGACAGTGCCAGCTCCCGCCGCTTTAGCGACGGCCACGGCGTTGTTTCCTGCTGGCCCGTCTCCGAAGACTGCCACCGTCTTCCCCGATACCGGCTCGGCCAGGACGGCGTAAACAGCGTTCCCCAGCGGTTCCTGAATGGAGGCTATGGCCGGATCCATGTTGAGATCGTTCTTCCAGGCGCATATTTCGGGGACCACGGCATATTCGGCGAAAGAACCGTTGGTGTCTACTCCGAAAATTTTGAGGTTCTGGCAGATGTGAGGTTGTCCCTTGCGGCATATAGGACAGGTCATATCTGGGATGTGGCTTTCAACGGATATGAAATCCCCAATTTTCAAGCTTTTCACTTCTTTGCCCACTTCCACCACTTCCCCGCAGAACTCATGGCCTATAATAAGCGGCGGTTTTATCCGGCTCTGGGCCCACCGGTCCCAATTGTATATGTGCACATCGGTGCCACAAATGGAGGTAGCCCGCACTTTGATCAGGACCTCGTTAGGTCCCGGGTGGGGTATATCCACTAGGTCCATTTCTAGCCCTGGGCCAGGCTTCTTTTTAAGGATAGCTTTCATCTTTTCGGCCATGTTGCCCCCCTTAGAAATTAAAAAACCCGGTTCCCTTACCAGAAACCGGGTTCTTTACCGTGAGCAACCTGTGCATGTGGTAGCTGTGCACCCTGAGCAGGAGCTAGTGCCCAGGCTTCTAATAGTCCCCCCTTCGCTGCGGCTCATTGCAGCAAAGAGGGAAATGGCTCTCTCAGTTTCGGTGCTCCCGCAATAAGGGCATTCAGCAGGCTCATTAGCCTTCCCTATCGGCCGAAGGAGTTCAAAAGTCTTCCCACAATTTCCGCACTTATACTCGTAAATAGGCATTTCTTCACCCCGCTAGTCGGACTTGCAACATGTATTTTACCACCATTACCTGAAGGGTGCAAGGGGTTTCACTGGCCGGGTTTCAATATCACTACGTTGACGGAGGTAAGCTCCTTGAAGCGCTCGGCATCTCTTTCGGAGCCTACTATTTCTCCATAGTGAATAGGTATAGCCACTTCGGGCTTGATGGCATCGGCGGCTTTAGCGGCTTCTTCCGCCGTCATAACGTAAGTTCCACTCACGGGTAGGAGGGCGATGTCCACTTTGAGATTTTTCATTTCTGGAATGAAGTCCGTATCACCAGCGTGGTAGATGCGCTTTCCGCCCAGGGTGACAATGAAGCCAACATGCCCCGCTGCTTTAGGGTGGAAGGGTTTATCGGTATTGTAGGCAGGAACTGCCTCTACCTCAATGCCCTTTACCGTGATCTTGTCCCCAGGTTTTACTGTCTTCACTTCTCCCTTGAGCTTTCTGGCCGCCGCTGGGATGGTAACTATGAGCGTGTCGGCCTTCTGGATTTTGGCTACATCCTCAGGGGAGCAATGATCGTAGTGGTCGTGGGTTATGAGGATTAGATCAGCTTTTGGGGAATTGGGAGAAAGCTTCCAAGGGTCAATGTAAACAGTTACTTCTCCTTCCAAACGGAAGGAGGCGTGTCCAAGCCAGTGAATGTTCTCCACCATGGTTTTGCTCCTTAAGGGTTTACTGGGTGTTTCGGATAAGGGACAGCATCAGGCCAGCTTTTACCCCTCCTCGCTCGCCAGCAGAGCAGCTCCAAGCGCTCCGATTATCTGAGGCTCTTCGGGCACGATAAGCTTCACCCCTAATTCTTCCTCCAGTGCTTTGACTACCCCTACATTCTTAGCGACACCTCCGGCGAAGGCCACTGGAGGGGTGATTCCTATCCTTCTGGCCATGGCTCCAACCCTTCGGGCAATGGCTCTGTGGATGCCCGCCGCTATGTCTTCCACCGGGATCCCTTTGGCTATGAGGGAAACTACTTCCGATTCAGCGAAGACCGTGCAGGTGCTGGAGATTTCAGCTGGATTGTTGGAACGAAGGGAGATCTCCCCAAGTTCATCTACTTTCACTTCCATAACCCTGGCCATGACTTCTAAGAAGCGCCCAGTCCCGGCAGCGCACTTATCGTTCATCACGAAATCCAACACCCGTCCATTCTTCCCCACGAGGATGGCCTTACTGTCTTGCCCCCCAATGTCTATCACCATCCTGACCTCTGGGTAAAGGAAGTTGATGCCACGGGCGTAGCAGGAAATTTCTGTAACTTGCCGCAGAGCGAAATCCACGCTTATGCGGCCATACCCGGTAGCCACTATCGGCCCCAGTTCATCGCGAGATATCCCCGCTTTCTCAAGGGCCTCCTCCAAAGCTTTCTCCGCCGCTTTCCGACTGTTTGCACCTGTTCCCAGGATAGAGTAAGCCAGGATCTTGCCATTTCTGAGTATCAAGGCCTCCGCTGAGACAGAACCTACGTCTATGCCCACCGAACATTTCATGGTTCATTTGCCTCCCTCAAGGGTTTCCAGGAAAGCCTCCAGGCGCACCCGGAGCGGTCCTTCCTGGTAGCCATTTTCATCAACGCAATCTCCCTCTAACTCCAGCAAAGGAATTCCTTCTTCCCTGAATCTTCTGCGGAGGATAGCCATGGGCCCTTGGGACTGGCGGCAGCCCCAATGGTTGAAGTGAACTACTCCGTCGGTTTTGAACTCTTGCACATCGGCTAGGACTTTGGCTATGCGCTTTTCCGTATGCCCAAGGGAAGGATGGGAGAGCATCTTCCAGGCCAGGGAAAGAAAAGGCTCTTCCTCCATCAACGGTTCCCACCAGATATTGCTGTGTTCTTCAAAAGCTATTACTGCCCCCTTTTCGTCCTCTAGCAAATCGAATAACTCCGCAGGATAGAAAGGTTTAAGATGCATCCAGTAAAGGCGAACCCTTTGGTTCTGTTGTTCCGGCCGGCCCTCTCTTGTTAGTCTTTTAAGGTAATCCCTTAGGGCTCTGTAGTAAGCCACACCGTAAGGTGAGCCAAACAGGTAAGCAATAAGGCCAAGCTGACCTATCATTTTGCTCCCTTTTAAAGGAGAGGGTATTTGTTTTCGGATTTCCACGACCTCAAGGGCCAGGGAACGGGCCTCGTTTGAAAGCCTCAGTGCTCTTCTGAGCCCATCTATATAATACCTGTTACCTTTCGTGCTGGCAAGGCCTCTGGCTACCTCTTCCAGAGCCTGAGCGAGGTAAGGGGCAGAACTCTCTCCAGGTTCGGATGGCAAGTCAATCAGGTAAAAGGGCCTGTTCCGCCGGTGAGCTTCCCAAGCCAGGAATATCCCGGCTGCCCAGCAGGGGTAGTTTGCAGCCACAAAGGCTCCCGCTTCTGGGAAAAAGCCCGCCTCGGCAAGTCCTATGGCAACGCGGTGGAAGGAGCATAGGTCTCTCGGTACTCCGAATTCATCAGCCAGGTGCAGGGCTTCCCGCCCTAGTCCAAGGCTTGTAGCCATTGATGCGGCTATTTCCGGATAGAAAGGAATAAAGCCAAGCCCCCAAATAAGCTCAGGAGGAACGAAGATATTGGCCCACACGATTCGCTCCGGAGGTGAGGAGTAGAGGATACCGGCTAACCTAAGGGCAAACTCTCCGGACACCCTTTCGTGAGGGGCTTTATCTTTATCAAGCAAAGCTATAAGGCGTGCCACCCCGCGTGTAGAAAGAGCGGGGGCGAGAAGTTTAAGCCATTTGAAGGCTTTTTCTACCGTCACCTGCATCGCACCATCTCCAGAAAAGCTTGAACTCTTGTCACGTTTTGCCCGCTCAGCGCTTCCTCCTCTTCTTCTATGAGCAAGCATGGTATGCCTTTCCGTCTCAGGTGAGAGGCAATAAAGGGGTATTCCGCGAGGGCAGGGTCACAGAACTTGTAGTAACTGAAAATTACCCCTTGCACTCCGCGCGTTTCAATCAGCCTTTCATAGAAGGACAACCGGCCTGCAGGGTCCATGTCTCGCGGCGATGGAGGTTTCCTGAGGTAGGCCCGGGCTAGATTAAAGAGGTTTTCCTCTACGCTTTCCCCCACCGGTACCTCCTCTAACGGATACCTGTCCCCTAAGTCCGAATCTTCCGCCACTACCCTGAAGCTCTCCCTTTCTATTAACTCAATGAGGGCGCTTTTTGCAATTAGCCCGCTTGCCAGCATGATGCCCGGCCTCGGATCGTGCCCGCTTTGGCAAGCAGAGCGTATTTCCCCAACAAGTTTAATGGTCTCAGAGGGAGAGGAGGTGAAAGCCCTAATGCGCAAATCCCAGTAAGAAAGGGAATCCAGCGAGCCATTGACCCAAAGCTCTTTGACCTCTCTCAAAGCCCTTCGTAACTCGTTCCCTATTGAGATAGCTTCTTTGAGTGCATCGGGATTGAAGCTCTGGCCAAGCTGCTCAGCGAGGGTGTGGAAGAGAAAAGCGAGTCTTCTCGCCCCCAGTTCATCCTTTCTCAGGGGCAATTCAAAGGCCAACACGCGTCCAGGCAATGCTTCCCTCAGGACATCAAAAAATCTGCGATGGGACTCGTCTTCAATGAGCACTACCACCTTTTCCCAACGGTTTTCCTGAATCAAGGTGGCCGCCAGAAGCTTCAGGTATGCGCAGAAATTTCGGGGCAACAGTCCTTCCGCCCTGGAGATAGGGAGGCCCAAGGGAAGGATTAAGGAAGGGCTATATCCCAGGGCGAAAGCTAATTCGAAAGGGACTACGGGCGAAGTAAATCCCAGCTTCTGCCACATTTTTGGGCCTTTTGGGATTAATTATACATTAAAGGCCTTGTTTCAACAAATCGCTGGGGACGCTTAAAGATCGAGCAACTTTCCTTAGCGAAAGGCCGTCGTTTACAAACTGGCCGCGGATTGTACTTCGAGCCGGGGCAAGTCCAGCGGAGATGGGCTCAGGTGAAGCTTTTTGCTACGTTCCCTGCTGCTCTTCAAAGCCCGCTGTTGGGGTTTTCCGTCAAGAGAAACATTTGACGGCCCGAGGTTAAAATGATACAATGAAACAAAAGAGGGGAGGATTTTATGAGGATAGGATTGGTTTTTCTGGCCCTTTTGCTGATGGCCTCGTGTGCAGTTTCAACCCCTCAGATCGAGGGCGTAAGCCCGGAGGGGCACTACTACCTAGGTCCCAAAGATGCCAAGGTCCTCATTGAGGAATACTCTGACTTCCAATGACCCTACTGCGCAGTACACGTCCGGGTGACGTTGCCGAAGATAAAAAGCGAATACATAGACAAAGGAATGGTGCGTTACCAGTTCATCAACATGCCTCTGCGGAGCATCCATCCGGCTGCGCAAAAAGCCGCAGAGGCTGCTCTCTGTGCTGGAAAACAGGGGAAGTTCTGGGAAATGCACGACCTGCTCTTCGAAAAGCAGGAGGAATGGGCTTCACAGATTTCACCTTTGAGGGCTTTTGAAAGCTATGCGATGCAATTGGGTTTGAATGCGGAAAAGTTCCACCGTTGTCTCCAGCAGGGAGATACGGCCCTTCAGGTTGAGAACGATCTGGCCGAAGCTGCCAGGAAGGGTGTTATAGCTACTCCCACCTTTTTTATCAACGGCAGGAAGCTGGAAGGTGCTTACCCATACGAGGTGTTTAAGGCCTTAATAGAGGAAGAATTGCGAAAATAGCTCTTTTGGCTTAAACTTAAATGCAAGGAGGAAAGGAGGGATGAGCCAGTTCAACCGGGAGAAAGCTCTGGAAACAGCAATTTTGACCATTAAGAAGCGCTTTGGGGATGGGGCAATAATGCGCCTTGGGGATATGCCCAGGCGTGATATTGCAGTCATACCTACAGGTTCCCTGGCCCTTGATATAGCCCTTGGAGTGGGAGGAATACCAAGGGGAAGGATAACGGAAATTTTCGGCCCTGAAGCCTCTGGAAAAACCACCCTTGCCCAGCATATAATTGCCGAAGCCCAGAAGCTGGGAGGGACAGCAGCTTTCATAGACGTTGAACACGCTCTTGACCCCAACTACGCCCGCAAGTGTGGTGTAGATGTGGACAATCTACTGGTAGCTCAACCCGATACAGGGGAGCAGGCGCTAGAAATAACTGAGGCTTTGGTGAGGAGCGGTGCGGTTGACGTAGTGGTGATTGACTCGGTGGCGGCACTTGTGCCCAGGGCCGAAATTGAAGGAGAGATGGGCGATGCTCACGTTGGCCTGCAGGCTCGCCTTATGAGCCAAGCTCTCCGGAAACTGGTGGGGGCCATACATCAATCCCAGGCCGCTCTTGTCTTCACCAACCAGCTCCGGCAAAAGATAGGGGTGGTATTCGGAAGCCCCGAAACTACTACCGGGGGTATGGCTCTGCGCTTTTACGCTTCCATAAGGCTTGACCTTAGGAAGCTTGAGAGCTTAAAGAAGGGCGGAGATATAATAGGTAACAGAACCAAGGCCATAGTTAAGAAAAACAAGGTGGCCCCACCTTTCAAGGAAGCAGAGTTTGACATCTTGTATGACGAGGGCATCTCCAAAGAGGGCGACATCTTGGATCTGGGTGTAGCGTATGGGATAATAGAAAAGCGGGGCACTTTTTACACTTACAAGGACGTTAACCTCGGCCAGGGACGAGAAAATGCCCGGGCGTTCCTCAAGGAAAATCCAGATCTAAGGGATAAACTGGAGGCACTTATACGAGAGGCGGCGGGCCTCCCACCCAAAGAGGCTCTCTTCCGCCAGTAACCCACAGGTTCACGCTGCAGTCGGAAAATTCCCCTTCCAGGTTATATTGGAAGGGTTTGAGGATAAAAAAGCCCCATACCCCTTCAAAGCCCATTTTAAAAGGGAAGGGGCTGTTTTATACATTGGCAGGCTGCAGCGTGAAGCGGCAGCCGATTTGCTTTTTAAAAGGAGGAAACTTTGCCGGTGTTAATAACCCGGATAAAATTCAGGGACGCTGAAGGCAGAAAACTGGCAATATTTATAGAAGGCTTTCCCCCCATAATCCTGCCTCGCTCCGAGGCTGAGGGCCTGAAAGAAGGCCAATTCCTTACGGAAGAAGAGGTCCAGCAACTTTTAGAAAGGGCCGAATTATTCAAGGCATGGGAAGCCTCCCTGCGTTTGCTCAAGTTCAGGCCCAGGAGTGAGCAGGAAATTAGGATGAGATTGAGCCGCAAGTTCCCTCAGGAATTGGTGGAAAAGACTATTGCTTCCCTACGGGAAAAGGGTTTTTTGGACGACAGGTTTTTCGCCCGCTACTGGGTGGAAAACCGCAAAGAATTCAAACCCTCAGGTTTCAAAAAGCTCCGCTACGAACTCCGGGCTAAAGGGATAGCGCCGGAAATCATACGGGAAGTACTTGAGGGAGTGGACTTCGAAGAAGAAGCTTACAAGGCTGCCCTCCGAAAGGCCCAACGCTGGCGCAATCTGGATGAAATTCCCTTTAAGAAGAAAATGGCTGATTTCTTAGCCCGACAGGGCTTTTCTTTTGACATTATCGAAGAAGTGTTGCCAAGAGTTTGGCGAGAAATACAGCAGGAGGAGTAAAGATGGGGTTAGGTCTAGCCATCGCCTTTGTCTTTGCGGTGTTAGCTTTCGTCGCAGGCTATGGCCTGAGACTTTACCAGGAAAGGAAAACCATCAAGTCTGCACGGGATGAGGCGGAGAGAATCATAAAAGAAGCGCAGGACAAAGCCAAAGAGATAGTTTTGGCTGCCAAGGATGAAACTCTGAAGATGCGAGCCCAGGTAGATGAAGAAATCAAGAGACTTAGGGCCCACCTCCACAGCCAGGAAGAGAGGCTCCAGCGTCGCCAGGAATTCCTGGACCGTAAGGCCGAAAGTTTGGATAAGAGGGAAAAAAGGCTGGCCCAGCGTCAGGCTGAAATCCAGGCCCTTTACGAAGAAGTAAGCCGCCTTAAAGAAAAGGAATTGGAAGAACTTTACCGGATAGCTGAGCTGACTCCGGAACAAGCCAAGGAAATTCTGCTGGAAAGGGTGCGGGAGGAAACCCGCCAAGAGATGGCTAAAGTTATCCGTGAAGAAGAGGCCAAAGCCAGAGCCGAAGCCGAACGCAGGGCTAGAGAGATAATTGCCGAAGCCATGCAGAGGATCGGAGCTGAAGAGGTAGCCGAATTGGCTACTACCATTATACCTCTGCCTAACGACGAAATGAAGGGCCGTATAATCGGCCGCGGTGGGAGAAACATCAGGACAATTGAGAACGTCCTGGGTGTCGATCTGGTGGTAGACGATACCCCTGAGAGCATCACAATCTCCTGCTTTGATCCCCTCCGGCGGGAGATAGCCAGAATAGCTCTGGAGAAGCTAATAATGGATGGACGGATCCAGCCGGCCAGGATTGAGCAGGCAGCGGAGCAGGCGCGGAAAGAAGTGGAAAACATCATAAAAGAGGAAGGTGAAAGAGCTGTCTACAAACTCGGCCTTTCTGGTCTCCCCGAAGAGCTTGTGACCCTTCTTGGGCGCTTGAAGTTCCGCACCAGCTACGGCCAGAACGTGCTCCTCCACTCTATAGAGACTGCCCGCCTTGCCGCTATCATGGCCGCTGAGCTGAAAGCCGATGTGAAGGTTGCCAAACTTGGGGGTCTCCTCCACGATATCGGGAAAGCGGTAGACCAAGTCGTTGACGGGCCTCACGCAGCCATCGGGGCAGATATAGCCCGAAGGCACGGCCTCCCTGAGGCGGTGGTCAACTGCATTGCGGCCCACCACGGCGAGGTGGAACCGCAATCGGTGGAAGCGATCCTGGTAGAATTGGCCGATGCCCTCTCGGGAGGTAGGCCAGGAGCTCGCCGGGAGAGCCTGGAAAGTTACATAAAACGCATCGAAACCTTGGAAGCCCTGGCTTCTTCTTTCAAAGGGGTAGCTCAAGCCTTCGCTATCCAGGCTGGTCGGGAAATTCGGGTAATCGTCAAGCCTGAAGAGGTGGATGACTTGGCCTTAATTCAGCTTTCCAGGGAAATAGCCCGCAAAGTGGAGGAGAACCTGGAGTATCCTGGCCAAATAAAGGTAGTGGTCATAAGGGAAACCAGGGCTGTGGACTATGCCAAATGATAAAGAGGATTGAGTTGACCAACTTCCGCAATTACATCCACCTCTCTCTGGACTTGCCCCCAGGTCTCATTATCCTGCAGGGGGATAATGCTCAGGGCAAGACCAATTTCCTGGAAGCCATTTACCTCTTGGCTACAACACGTTCTCCTTTTTCCAGAACTGACCACGAATTCGTCAACTGGCTTGCTCAGGAAAAACCTTTCCCCTTCGCCAGGATCACTGGGATTATACGGGGAAGTGAAGGTGAGACGCGTCTTGAGCTGCTCATAGCTGGAGAGCCTGGGCCTTCAGGAGTGAAATACCGTAAGAAAGCACTGATAGATGGAGTCTCCAGAAAGCTTATGGACCTATTGGGGCACCTTCGTTGTGTCCTTTTTTCTCCACAAGATGTGGAGATAGTAGCGGGTTCTCCCGAGGGGCGGAGGCGCTTTCTGGACATAGCTTTGTGTCAGGTGGACATCAGATACTGTCACGCTCTGGCCCTTTACAACAAGGTAATTGAAAGGCGCAACCACTTGCTGAAGAAAGCGCAGGAAGAGGGCTTCAGGGAGGAGGAATTCGCCTTTTGGGACGAGAATTTGATTAAATACGGAAGCCTCGTGACCAAGGCACGTTGGGAGGCGCTGGGGCTCATGGCTCCAGAAATAAATGAAAACCACCTTGCCCTGACCGAGGGTGAAGAAACTTTGCAGACCATTTACATCTCCTCCGCCATTGGGGAAGCCGTTGCCGGCTTGAACCTCTCCGTCCCACCGCCTCTGGAAGAGATTGAAAGGAGCCTGGCCAAAAGGCTTTCCGAAGCGCGGGAAAAAGACCTAGATCAAGGGGTTACCACTGTTGGCCCCCACAGGGATGATGTCAGGTTCTTGTTAAACGGTAGAGACATTTCGATCTACGGGTCCAGGGGCCAGCAGCGGTCAGCCGCTTTCTCCCTCCGTCTGGCCGAGATGACCTTTATTGAGAGGAAAAGTGGGGAAAGCCCCCTCCTCCTTCTGGATGAGGTGCTTTCTGAGCTTGATCAGAAAAGGAGAGAGCGCCTTGCGGAGCTTGTTTCCCGCGTTCCTCAGGCTATCATTACTACTCTTGAATGGGAGGTATTCCGGAAGGAGTTCCTGGAGAGAGCTTACCTGCTTACTGTCTCCCAGGGGGTTGTGCGCGAATTTTCTCTCTCTTCAACTTTAACGGGCGCTTAGTCGGAATTCCTGGCCGCCTGGGATACTGCTGGGGGGTTGGCGATTCTTTGGCTATAAGGACCAGATAGCGCGAACCTTCAAGACCTGGGGTCTGAACTTGGTGAAGCCTCTCCACCTTTCCTCCGAGAGCGGCTATGGCCTCTCCGGAGATCTCCAGTTCCTGGAAAGCTTTGGGGCCTTTATAAGCCACTACAAAACCTCCGACCCGGCAAAAGGGAAGCAGGTATTCAGCCAAAGCTGGGAATTCCGCCAACGCTCTAGCCACAACCCAATCATACCGCTCTCTGTGGTCCTCTTGACGAGCCAGTTCTTCGGCCCTCCCCCAGATGATTTCTACTCCCTCAAGTCCAAGGACTCTTTTCAGATGCGCAAGGAATTCTACTTTCTTACGGGAAGAATCCACGAGGACAAGTTCTATCCCAGGACTAACGATCTTGATCGGAACGCCAGGGAATCCCCCACCGGTTCCCACGTCTATCAAGTTTACTTTCTGCCCTGAGAAGATAGCCTCTCTGAATTCGGGAAGCTCGTAAATGGTTAGTGAATCGAGGAAATGTTTTACCTGGACTTCGTCTGGAGCAGTTAGAGCAGTAAGGTTTGCCCTTCTGTTCCATATCTTGAGCTCACGGTAATACACCTCAAAAGCCTGCAGCCTTTCAGGGTCGAGCTCTAAGCCGAGTTCTCTCATTCCGAGGGCGAGCAAGTTCATTTTTTCTCCTTTTGGAGGCGCAATTCCTGGAGGATAGAGCTTAGCCTCGTGCTGAGTTCCAAGGGGTTGTTGACCAAAAGGACCAGCCCTTTTTCTTCCGGCTCAAATAGATATTTGCCGAAGAGAAGCCTCAAGCTGAAGTAATCGTAAAGGAACTTCCTCGGCTTGATCACTACAACGGGTTCAAACCAGAAAGGTTCCAGGAACATCCTCTGAGACCAGTTCTGCTGGGCCGGTTTAAAGATTTTTCCGAAAACGCCGTAAGATACTTCCAGGATATCGCTGTAGGGGACAAAAATCTCACCAAAAAGGGTTTTAATTTCAAGACCTCTGTCCGTTACCTCCACATAGCTGGAACGGGCCATGACAGCCGCAAGTATAGCCAGCAAAAGGGAAGCCAAAGCAATTAAAATCCAGGGCCACCGGGCTGTCTTAAGTATTGAAGAGGGGAGCAAGCTCAAAAGGAAAGAAAGGGCGAAAATCATAAGAGCCCGGCCAAAAATCACATCTTTCAACCTCTTGTAAATACGAAAGTAATACCTCTTCACGGAACTCTCCGCTTGTAGAATTCACAGAGATCGTTAAGAGTGCAAATTTGACATTTAGGATTGCGAGAGGAACAGACCTTACGGCCATGCTCGATCATGTTGAGGTGAAAGGAAAGATAGTATTCAGACGGGATAAGGCTTTCCAAAAGGTCATGAGCCTTCTCCCTCGTTGTCTTTTCTGGGATAAGGCCGAGCCTCCTGGACACCCTGAAAATATGAGTATCCACTGGGAAGGCCGGCATTCCCAGCCCGAAAAGGAGCACGATGGCAGCGGTCTTCGGGCCGACTCCTTCCAGGGACATTAGCCACTTCCGGGCTTCTTCAACTTCCATATCCTTGAGAAAAGAAAGGTCGAGTGCTCCTGCCTTCTCCGTTATCCGCCTAAGGGCTTGTTGGATTCGGAGGGCCTTCTGGCGAGAGAGGCCTGAGACTTTTATGGCTTCCTCCACCTCATCCAGGGAAGCATCTCTGACCTCCTCCCAAGAGCGGAAACGAGCTATTAGATTCGCAAAGGCTCTGTCCCGGAGAGCATCGTTGGTGTTCTGGCTTAAAATTGTAGAAACGAGCAAGGCAACGGGGTCACGGCCTCCGGGGCTCCCTTTATCGCCGTATTGGGCTAAGAGTCTGAAGTTTATTTCTCGGATCTTTTCCTCCATTTCTCCTCGAATACTTCCATAGCTTCTCGGAAGGCAGCCTCTATGCGTGGATACAGAACCCACACAAGAGCCACTCCAAAGAGCGAGCCACTGAAAACCCTGCCCGGAGGGGTGCTTTCCCTGAGGCCGAAAAGCTGAGTTAAGCCGTCAACGGCTATGGGGACGCATAGGATTAAGAAAGCCGTGAAAGACAGGGGCTCCAGCCTGTTCCTTACCAGGGCAAAGGCGAGGCCAGCCAGCAGAATGGAGGAAAATATAGCAAAATCGCGCTCACACAGGGCGAACTTGTAACCTATGACCGGATTTCCAACGAAAGCCCTTCGCTTCAGGATATTATCGGCATCCGGGCCCATAGCTTCTTTGATTTCAGCGAGAGAATAGTAAGGCTTGGCACCTATAAAGAAGGAGCGCTCAGGAAGTTGGTGGCAGGCGAAACTGTAAAGGGTATAGATGATTTTGGCTGGCTTTGTGAATCCTGAGCTCATCAAGATTGGTGCCAAGATTGTGGGCAGAAGGAAGAGAGCTAAGGCCAGGTTGACCAGAAACAGCCAATGCTTTATAGCTTGATAAGCAAACCACTCCGCTATCCTGTCCACACTACAGACCTCCCAGCAGTCTGAGGGTATCAGTAAAAAGGAGAGCTCCCAGCAAGATGAGGAAAGCTCCCGTGATCCAGGAGATGAATCTACCGTAGCGGCTGGCCTTGCGAAGCCAGTGGCTCAGGGGGAGAAGCGCAGCTCCTACTGCCAAGAAAGGGATGCCGAGCCCAAGGGAGTAGACAGCCAAGAGGAGTGCTCCCTTCAATGCTGTAGCTGAATTTCCAGCCATAAGGAGTATCGCAGCCAGAATGGGCCCCACGCACGGAGTCCATCCTGCTGAGAACACAATCCCGGCCAGAAACGATGCTCCATATCCAGCCCCCGGTCCCGGATTGAAGGGAAGCTTTTTCTCCTGATAAAAGGCGGGGATCCTGAGCAATCCCATAACGTTAAGGCCAAAGAGTGCAATCAGAATGCCTCCCAATTTCTGGATGAGCGGCATAATTCCCCTCAGCAGTTGACCAAGGGCTCCCGCCGATGCACCCATCAGGGTGAAGGCAAAAGAAAAACCTAAGACGAGGAAAAGTGCGTGGAGGAAGACCTTTTTCCTATTGCCTCCTTGCTCAAGCGAGACGCCACTTAAGTAGCCTATGAACGCTGGAATTACAGGCAGAACGCACGGTGAAAGGAAGGAAAGTACCCCGGCTCCCAATGCTATGAGCAAGTTCAGATTCTGAGCCTCCATCTCCTCACTCCTCTAGCACGTATTCAAATGTAAGCAGAGAAATTATAACGAAAAGCACGTCAAAAACCACCAAGAGCCTTATCCAATTGGAAGCCTCGGAAAGGGGTAAGTTGTCCAGGATAACGCCAGTGGCTTTGACCGCGGAGATCATGACCGGAATAGATATAGAGAAGAGGAGCACAGGGAGCATTACTTCGCGGGCCCTTGTATTAATAGCGATGGCAGCAAAAAGCGTGCCGGTCCCTGCAAACCCTATGGTCCCGAGGGCAAGGATGAGGAAGAAAGCAGGGCGGAAAAGGTTTACATTGAAGAGGGCAGAGAAAATGGGCAGAGTCAGAAGTTCAACAAAGACCATGAACGCTACATTCCCGAGCCATTTGCCTAAGAAAATAGCGCTTCTGTCCACCGGGGCCAGCAGTAGGCCTTCAAGGCACCCTTTATCCTTCTCCAAAATAAAAGAACGGTTTAAACCTAGGACTCCAGCAAAAGCGAAGGCCACCCAAAGAGCTCCCGGTACCACTTTCGTCACATCCTCCACCCTCAATTCAAAAGCAAAGTTGAAAATGAGGGTGACCAACATGACAAACACAAACATGGAGCTAAAAATTTCCCTGCTCCGCCACTCAGCTAAGACATCTTTTCTAAGAATAGCCTTCACGCTCTTCCAATAGCTCATGTTGTGCATCCCTGCGGAATTATCTTTAACCCAGACCTTCTGAGCGCCTAATGAAATCGAGGTAGCTTTGCAGCATTAGAGTGGCCGAGGCGGCATCCACCCTCAGTCGCACTTTCTTTCCCTTGTATCCAGCTTCCCGAAGGAAAGCTTCAGCCTGCGCGGTGGAAAAGCGTTCATCCCAGAGTACAATCTCCACATCTACACCCGCTTCTCTGAAAGCTTTCTCCAGGGATGAAACAAATTCCCTGACTTTGGTCGCCTGCGGACCCTCTTCCCCTCTCAGGGTCACGGGCATTCCAACCACCACGGTCTTGACATCCCATTGACGGAAAAGGGAGGGTATTTCCTCCAACGCTCTCTCCACAGGCACAAAACCCTTTGGAAAAGCCAACGTCCTTTCCGGGTCACTCAGAGCTATTCCGATGCGTTTTCCCCCAAAATCAAGAGCAGCTATCCGTTTCACTCAACCTTCACCTTTACCTCTATTCTGAAAGGAAGCCAAGGTAGCCTCCCAAACCATCTGGGCGATACCTCTATTGAAGGCTCTTGGCGGAGGGGCAGAGCTCTGAGTTTCTCCATCGCCTTTGAGACAGGCAACCCCCTGACTTCGTCCCGCACCTGCCCCTTATCTATCTTAGCTACGATAAAAGCCTTGGTTTTTAACTTCACCTGATACTTGCCTTCTCCTACTTCTTGGGCTTCTACAGATTCGAACTCTATTTCTTCCCCGAGCAATTCATAGCCAGCCGGAACCTGGGGGGAAAGAGCTTCCACCGCAAGAGTCTTTAGATCGTTCTTGCTTACGGCCAAAGCCAGGGCTACTGCTTTAAGTTCAAGGTTGAGCTGGTCAGCCGCCTCATCAACGAAATGATCGTAGCTCTCCTGAATGGGCACGACCTCTATCGTCTGAGGTATAAGGAACAGATCAGCTTCAAGCTGGTTTGAAAGCTTCTGATGAGCTTCTTGGTGCAGATTCTGAAGGACCAAGGCTCTGAGCCGCTCCTTATCCTCTCTAGTAACCACATTGACAGGCTTGAGGGTGCCCCCTGCAGTGGGCGAAGGGTTATAGACCTGGACCTTGAACGCCAAAGCTCCCTCAATCCGGTTTATGAGGTATGCTTCCACATTGCTCTGGGGACCGGGGTCCACAGCTATGACTTCGGCTTCCGCCTGGCTCTGGTAGAAGGCTGGGAGAGTTGCAGTGGTCACTGTGGTGAATTTTACATTCTCACCAGTAGAGGTGGAAACCACGGTGCCCGGCGGTATCGTGATCTCCTGAGTCGTTTTGTTAATGAAAACGACTTTTCCGGAAGCTCGCTTATCGGGCACATATTTCTGCACCGAAGTGGGAACTGAACCCTTGCCCAAGAGTTCCGTACGCAGTTTCCTGGCCGGGACAGCGGCTTCGGCGCGGTTCAGCCGGTTTATGCCTGGATCAGCCCTGATCTGAAGGGTGGTTTCAATGCGCTGGGCAACAGGCGCAAGTCTGATCCTGGCTGACGGTATAAACAAAGCTACACCCACAATCAGGCTGAGGAGAAAGGGCAGAGTTATGAGGAAGAGAGCCAAAACAGAAGGGGCTTCCTCCACAACTCTGGGGGCAGGGGCTTGGGCAACTGCAACCTCAAGGGCTCTCTTTTCCGAGGACGAGACTTTTAAGCCAGCTTCCTTCGCCAGAGAACGGATAAGGGGGTCTCTGGTAACCAATACTAAGTCCAAGGCCAAGTCTCGAGCTTTGCGGCTGAGAAGCCTGAGGCCGACAGGGTTGGATAAAGCTTTCTGGCCCGGAGGCACTACGAGGACAACTTGCTTCGCCTTGGTCCAATCCAGCCTGTCCCTTACTGAAATGATGTCCTCTTCTTTCTCCAGTTCAATCCTTTCAAACGGCTCGCTCATCGGCAGCTGGGTTCAATCCTTGAGGGCAATGGCCACTAAGTCCGGAACCATCCGCAAGGCTTCGTCAATGCGGGACTTATCGCGTCCCCCGGCTTGAGCCATGGTGGGTTTGCCTCCGCCGCCTCCACCCACGACTTTTGCCACTTCTCTGACCAAATTGCCGGCGTGAAGACCTCTGGCTACCAAATCTTCGGTAATAGCGGTGATAAAGAAGGGCTTTCCGTTTAAGATCGTGGCAAGGGTTACGACTGCGCTGCCTAAAGCATCTCGTAGCCAGTCGCTCATCTCCCTCAAGATGTCTTCGTTTTCCACCTCATCAACTCTGGCTGCAACTACATTCACGTCTTTCACTTTTACAACCTTTTCCAACAGGCCTTCATATATCTTACGGGCCAGGGCTCTTTGGAGCTTCTGGATTTCTTTGTCTTTGTTCTGAAGCTCGCCCATAATGGCCAGGACGCGCCTGTCTACCTCTTCGGGTAGGCATGAGAGGAAAGCAGCTGTGGATTCCAGAACCCGTAGGCGTTCCATTGCCAATTCTAGGGCATATCGACCTGTGACAGCCTCGATCCTTCTCACCCCTGTCCCAACCCCTTGCTCAGATAGGATGTGGAAGAAACCAATTTCTCCGGTGCTGGATACGTGGGTCCCTCCGCAGAGTTCCTTGCTTATGACCTCGTCCGGATAGCCTATCACTAGCATCCGGACCTCTTCGCCATATTTCTCCTCAAAGAGAGCTATGGCACCTTGGGCTATGGCTTCTCTATAGGTGGTATGGATAACTTTAACAGGATAGTTGGCCAGGATGACCTCGTTAACCATCTTTTCCAGGTCGCTCAGTTGGGTCTGGGTTAGCATTCCTGTGTGAGTGAAGTCAAAGCGAAGCCGATCCGGCGCCACAAGGGAGCCTGTCTGATAGACATGGCGACCAAGGAGTTGGCGGAGCTGGCTGTGGAGGATGTGGGTAGCTGTGTGGTTGCGGGAGATATCCATTCTCCTTTCGGCATCAACAGTAGCCCACACTTCATCTCCCACTCTAGCCGTTCCTTCCACTATTTTGCCCTTGTGAACTATAAGACCTGAGAGGGGACGGAGCATCTCTTCCACTTCCATTTCCCAAACCGTTTCTTCTCCATTAGCGGAACGGGAACACGTTATCCAACCGGTATCACTGACCTGGCCACCGCTTTCTACATAGAAAGGCGTTCTTGGAAGGACAATCTCCACCTCTTCACCTTTGTGGGCTAAGCTCACTCTCGCCCCTTCTTTAATTATGGCCACAACTTTGGTCCTCACCTCTGTCTCTGTTTCATAAACGTGTTCAACGCCCCCCTCGGGAATAGAGCCTTCCCGTCTCAGCTGTTCATAAAGGTTGCTGTAAAATTCGGCTTTCTTAAGTTCTTCTGGTTCAAAGGCGCGAGCGGCACGGGCTCTTGCCCTCTGGGCTTCCATAGCCTGGTTGAATCCTTCTTCGTCTAATTCAAATCCCTTCTCCCGGGCAATCACCCTTGTTAAGTCAAGCGGAAACCCGTACGTATCGTACAGGCGGAAAGCCTCTTCTCCTGGGATAACCCTTTGACCCTTAGAGCTCAGCTCGGCCATCAGTTCATCCAGGAGGTTCAGACCTACATCCAGGGTTTGCTGGAACCGTTCTTCTTCTTGGGTTATGAGATTTTTGATAAATTCTCGACGCAGGTTGAGTTCAGTGTAATGGTGGCCCATTATTTCAATGACCTTATCAGCGATGTGGGCCAGGAAAGGCTCTCGAAAGCCCAATTTGCGGCCATGGCGGGCTGCCCTCCTTAGAATCATCCTCAGGATGTAGCCACGCCCTTCGTTGGAAGGAGTTACTCCATCGCCAATTAAGAACGTGATAGCACGTCCATGGTCGGCTATAACTCTATATGAAACGATGTTTTCCAAAACCTGTTCATCGGAATGGCCTAAGAGGTCTTGGGTTTTCAGGATAATGGGCCGGAAGAGGTCAGTATCATAGTTGGATTCAACCCCTTGCATCACGGCAGTTATCCTTTCCAGCCCCATGCCTGTATCTATACTAGGTCGCGGGAGGGGAGTCATAGACCCATCAGGGTGCAGTTCGTATTGCATGAACACCAGGTTCCAGAGTTCCCACCATCTCTCGCAATCCGTTGCCGGTGAACAATCGGGTCTATGGCATGTACAGTATTTCTCTCCACGATCGTAAATTATTTCAGAGCAGGGACCGCATGGGCCTGTATCACCCATAGCCCAGAAATTGTCTTTCTTTCCCATCCTAACGATTTTCTCCGGAGGCATTCCGGCCACTTTCTGCCAAAGTTCCCACGCTTCCTCGTCCTCTTCATAGATGGTAGCCCAAAGACGTTCCTTTGGAAGGCCAAGCCTCTGGGTGAGGAATTCCCAAGCGTAAGCAATTGCTTCTCGTTTGAAATAATCTCCAAAGGAGAAATTTCCCAGCATCTCAAAGAAGGTGTGGTGGCGCGGGGAAGGCCCTACGTTTTCAAGGTCATTGTGCTTGCCGCTCACCCTCATGCATTTCTGAGCGGAAGTTGCCCTCGTGTAGGGGCGCTTTTCTATGCCCAAGAACACATCTTTGAACTGAACCATTCCAGCATTGGTGAAGAGAAGGGTTGGGTCATTTTCGGGGATAAGGGAAGAACTGGGAACGACAGTGTGGCCATTTTCGGCGAAGAAATCGAGGAACTTTTTCCTTATCTCCGCACTTAGCATCCCCACCCTCCGAACTATTTTAAACAATTTTAGCCCAAAAAGGACGCAGTGTCAACAAGATTGAAACTTCAAACCTCTTGACCTTACCCACATCTCAGAGGGCATCTAGCAGTTGGGGGCAGGAAAGCTAATTCGCCATATCGCTTCAGCCCAGCCAAAGGCGCAATGCAGGCCAAAAGTTTCCGCCATCCCAGGATCCCAGAAATAGCAGAAGCCCCGGGTTGCCCAAAAACTGATAAATTCTCTCATCTACATAGAAATGCGGGTTTAATCAGATCCACGTTGGTCAGATGCCGAATAACCTCCAGGTGGAGAACTCTGAAATCTACCTAGCGCAAACCTTCCCGCTGGAGAAAACGAAAGGCCTCCTTCATCCGCCAGTGCTGGCGGGTAGTTCTCCCAAATCTCCCATTCCCGCACCGGAGTCTTATCGGAACGTGGGTCAGCAGCACCCAGCGCTGCCTGAGGCCACGGAGTAGGGGTTTCGCCAAAAACCCCTTCTGTTCTTGAATCGCAACTGCAC
>JBHOQL010000044.1:0-21535 GCA_042408195.1 Anaerolineae bacterium | reverse complement strand
AGTCTGCCCTGACCGATAGAGAAGTTCTGGAAGCAGGCTGGTTCGCCGTCCTGAATTGCAACCAGTTCGTCTTTCCCTCTGAGAGCAACGTAAGCCAAGAAGCGGTTGTGATCAAAGGCAATTCCTTCCCTGGGATCGGCGCCATAGCCCATGTCAAGGGCATAGGGCCGAGCGAAGTATTCAGGCCAGCCCTTGGGCAGCATGAGCACCTTGTCAAAGGGGCCATCAGTGCTAGTAGTGGTTACGTAAATGTGGCCAGAGGTGCCGATATGGGGGTTGACCGCTATTTGGCGGAGAGGAACAGGGGTTTTATCCCATTCCCTCATCACCGCTGCCCAACCCAGGAACTTGTCTTCGTTTCCATCCACTGCCACGATGCGGTAGGTATCAATGGTGACCACGTAAACCAAATTGCGGACTGGATCAACCGCAATGCCGTAAGGGCCAGCGCTGTAGATATCCACATCTTTTACACTCATATCGGGATAAATCACAGCGACGTGCCCAGCCCCGTGAAGGGTTACGTAGGCTTTGTGGGTGGCAGGGTTAACAGCGATCATCGCTGGCTCATCCCCTACGGCCACGGTCCTGGTAACGATATCAAGAGAACCATCTATAATGGAGACGGTATCGCTGCCGTAGTTGGCCACATAGATGCGGTTGAGGGTAGGGTCAACGGCTATCCCGTTGGGAGAATTGCCTATAGGAATGGTCTTAATAAGCCTGTGAGTGGAAGCGTCAAACACCGAGACGCTATTGTTCCCAGCGTTAGCCACGTAAATGCGGTTGTTAGCAGGGTTGTATGCCACTCCGTTGGGATAACTCAGGCCATGGACGGTGGTTATGATGCTGTAAGTTGTCTCGCTAAAAACAGTCATAGTGCTCATTAGGTTGTTGACCACGTAGATTTCGCCTACGTTCTTGTTAATCGCTACCCCGTGCGGAGCATCCCCTGTGGAGAGGATAGCCCTAACATATGGATAGCAACCGTAGGGAGGAGGGGGGGTGGGTGTAATAGTAGGACACGGGGTGGGGGTAGGAGGCAAAACCCCGGGAGCACAAGCTTCCACCGAAACATCATCCAAATACATAGCTGCCCGGCCTAGCCCGTCGCCGTCGTTGAAAACGTTAAAGTATAGATAGACACTCTGTCCAGCGTAATCGGTAAGGCTAAAGGTGCGGCGTTTCCATATTTGATTGTTTTCATTGCCCTCCCAGAGGACTTTCAGTAAACTGCCTTCGCTGTTAAGGAGGAGCACCTGCTGTTCATCGCCCAGGTCGCCTTGGGAGATGGGGTAATACCAGTACGTCAGGGTGATGGCGGTGTTTGCCGGCAGTGTTATGAGCTGGCGTATGGATGAATAAGTATGAGCATCGGTTTCGGTGGGGAGTATCCCCAGGAGGATGGCGTAATTCCCGGAGTGCACATTAGTCGTTGTATACCTGGCAGGCCTGAGAGTGGGTCCTATGATCCAGCCTGTCTGCGCTTCAAATCCGCCGTCAACCACCAGTTCTCGGCAAATTAAGCCTTCAAAGCCTTTCAGGATAAGCGGAAGGTAGACGAAATGTTGCCTTTGGGTAAAATTGACTTGAGCAGAAGCGCAAGCCTGTCCCGCACAAGCGATAATGTTGGCCGTTCCAGGGATGGCTGAAGTCAAGGTAGTGGTGGCACAGCCGTCGGAGGTCAGGTAAGCGTCGTTGCGGTTGACTCCATAAGCCCTGAGGGCATCTACCGTTACCCAGGAATTGGAAGAGGAAGGGTTTTTCTGCCCCGCTACCCTTACTTCAAAGGTTTGGGCTCTCCAGGGCAATCCCGTAGCGACGGTTATCTCTTGCTGATAGAGGGTGATGGGGCTGTAAGTGTCCACCGAAGTGTAAAGGTAGTCGTTGACATAGAGATAGGCAATGCCGCCGTCCGGCTGCTTCTGGAAGAGCACAGAGAAAGCGGTGCCTGTGTACACCCAGGTGAGCTTATCGCCAGCATTTCCGGAGCGAACCCCGCCGCCACCGCTGGCCGAGGGGTCGGAATAAGCGATCCAGGTTCCTGCCTTAGACACAGCTCCGCTCTCGGTTTCCACCATGGCGGTCCCTGCGGGCACGGGGGTTGAATTCATTCCCCCGGGGAAGGCGCCGAGAGTAGTGGTAAAGACCACGACCGTCCCGTCAGGAGCCGGGTTGCCTGCTGGGTCCTTCACGCAAGCCACCAGAGTGGAAGGAGTGGTCCCATCGGCCGGGACGGTAGTAGGGAAGGCGGTTAGGGTCAGGGTATAAGCTGCTAGAGGAATAAAGCTTACCCAGTCATAGAGGGTAACGGTCATGGGAGCGGTGGCCGTTATGTAAGATACGCCGGGGAAGAGGGGTGCCTGCAAGTATGCCTGGCCGAGCCCTGCGGTTGTAGTTACTTCAAAGGTGGAAAGGTTCCCCAGGCTGGCTGCCAAGTAAACCGGGAAGCCGTCGGGGGCGTGGTGCCCTGCACCATCTACCAAAGCTACTCGCAAAGTAGCCCTGGAAAGTCCATCGGCTGGAAGGAAATGGGGGGTGGCGATGAAAGCGAAGGTAACCCAGGGAGTATAATTGGCCGTACCAGTGATTTCCTCACCCCACTTGGGAGAATTGGTCCCCCACCAGTTGCCAACCGCATTCAGCAAGAGGGACTCAGCATCGGACCACTCAAACCCTCCATTCCCATAAGAGGCATTGTTATAGGCCGAAGAAGCCGATGAATTGAAGAGGCGAATGCCATCGCCGCTGTTCAGATAAATAAGGCTGTGGGTGACTGTAATCCCGGTGGTGTTTGAAATGTAAAGCCCTGCTTCAGCTCCGTTGTGATGGATGCGATTGGCATGGAAGGAAATGTGCTGGCTTTCTTCAACAAAAACACCACCTCTCACCGGTCGGGGAGCTAGCTGCTGGATGGAGAGCCCAACGATGGTGGCACCAATAACGTAATTCCTGTAAGCTGAGTAGCGGATCTCATTTCCTGCGACCGTGGTGTTTTCTTGCAAGGAGAGGTAGATGCCCTCACCACCGCAATCGTTTACAAGGTTGTTTATGATGCGGTTGCCTGAGGCGAGGGTGGCCTCGCTCTTGAGGGCAATGCCTACTCCGTCGCAACCGTCTATGATGTTGTCTGAAATGAGGTTGTTGAAAGACTTGGTGAGGTAGAAACCGTGTTCAGCATTCTGGACAATGCAGTAACGGATGGAACTGTTATCAACGGTGCCGAAAACAGCGGCGCCCTCTGCACCAGGACTACCGTAATCGCCGATATTGCGAAAGGTAACTCTGTTCACAATATTGTCTTTGGAACCTGGCCCGAAAAGGAGCCCGTAATGAGCCCATTCAACAAGCGCATTTTCCAAGCGGTTATTGCTGCTGAACCAGCGGATTCCGATCCAGGCTTTGCGAGCGGGCGTGGTCAAAGCGGTAGTAAAAGTTATAGGGCTGGTCGGAAACCCAATTGCTATCAGTCTTGAACCGGGCATTACTTCCAGCCCTTGATTGGGGTAGAACCTCACCTCCACACCTGCTTCTACAGTAAGAACAGCCGAGTTTTCCACTTTAATCGTTGAGGTCACTATGTATGGGCTGTTGGCTCGAAGCCATACAGTATCGGATGTGATAGAACCCCCCACATAGGTCGGCCCTTCCGCCACTGTGGAAGCAGATATAGCAAGCCAGAGGAAAGAAAGACCGAGAGCAGCGCTCAAAACGGCCAGAAAACAGAGCGAAAACTTTTGTTTCATAATCAGCCTCCTCACATACAAAGTATACCACTGTTTTCACCCCAGACGCTACCTTGGCACTTGATTTCAGAGAGGCTGGTTAATGGGGCTGCTTATCCTGTGCGATGAGGCCAGGGGGTATGTATTGCGGCAAATTCAGAGCATCTCAAGTTTTGTTCCTTGGCGAGGGCACAAGGGGAGCGCTCCCGTGGTGCAGCAAGTTGAGTGCTGAAAAGAACAATATTATCCTAAGCAAGAAAGTAAAAGTAGAGGAAAGCGCTGGACACGAACCGCAAGGGATTATTTCCTGTCAGAGCCCTGAGGATTGAGCCTACGGCCATGTAGATGATGAACTCACAGTAATGGGAGATCTCGCCCAGCTTGCGCTAACGATAATATCTGAAAAGATCCGTGAGAAAGGCTAGGATATTGATAGCCAGGCTGATGGAACCAGCAAGTTTTATATCAACCGAAAACCCCACAACAATCGTGGAGATGATCATTTCGCCCCCTGCGATTCCCAACAAGCTGCTGAACACCACGATCGTAATCCCTGCAGCAAACCCTTACTCTTGAAGAACCCGCAAGCCGTGGGGGAGTTGGGAGCAGGATAAATTGGCGATAAAAGCATGACTGTTCAGCTAGAAACTCAGCAGAAAGCCAACCACGATGCAGTCAGGAGCTTTTCAGTAAGCTTGATGACAAAACTGACCCCGATGGATACGCCTACGAATGGGCCAGCCAGAATACTGAAAATAATTTTAATGCCGAATGATATGATGTTCAGCCCGATTAAACTGCCTTCTAAATTTGAAAACGTTCACCAATTTAAGCGAGCGGAACTCTGCTCCCCCAAGCCGATCAGCCCAGCAATAGTAGAAATGATCCCCCCCACGGAAAGACCAGGAAATCCCGAATTATGGTCCTCCTTGAAGGTTTCCGGGGTAATTTGAATCCACTTCTGCAAGTCTGCAGAATATTACATCGCAGTGGCGGAGGAACCGTGCTGGGTCCAGCAGAGAATCAATCTCTTCGGGGCTCAAGAGTTGCGAGGGAATGGAAGCTTTGAGCAAATCGCTGAAGTTTCTCCTTTCCTCCCATGCCTGCATCGCCACTTTCTGAACCAATTCGTAGGCTTCCTCTCGCTTCATGCCCTTGTCCACCAATGCCATCATAACCGCTTCAGAGGCGTAAAGGCCAAGGCTGCGGGATAGGTTCTCTGCCATTCTTTCCTTGTTAACCCTGAGGTTACGGATGAGCCAAGCAAAGCGGTTGAGAAGGTAATCCAACAGGCAGAAGGCTTCGGGGAAGATGAACCTCTCCACTACCGAATGGCTCATGTCCCTTTCAAGCCAAAGAGGTACATTCTCCAGAGCCGCAAGAAGGTATCCCCTAAGTAGGCGGGCTATCCCACAAAGCCTTTCAGCAAGGATTGGATTGCGCTTGTGGGGCATGGCCGAAGATCCCTTCTGTCCTGGAAGGAAGGGCTCCTCCAATTCTCCCACTTCTGTCCTCTGGAGGTGGCGGATGTCCTGGGCGAATTTTTCCACCGATGAAGCTGTGGCCGCCAGAGCCCATAGGCATTCGGCGTGGCGATCCCTGCTTATGACCTGGCTTGAGGCTGGGTCGGACTTGAGGCCAAGTTTGCGACATGCTATTTCTTCAACCCTAGGGTCCAGGGAAGCATAGATCCCCACTGCTCCTGAAATTTTCCCGACGGATATTTCCTCCCGCGCTGCTTTAAGCCTTCTGCGGTGGCGGAGCATCTCAAAGGCCCAGCGGGCAAAGATAACACCGAGGGTTATGGGCTCGGCGAAAACCCCGTGTGTCCGGCCCATCATCAAGGTCTCTTTGTGGCGGAAAGCTTGAGTTTTCAGTTCGTTAATTACTTCATCCACATCGGCCAGGATCAAATCCATAGCTTCTCTCAACTGGAGGGCAAAGGCGGTATCCTTTACGTCGGAAGAAGTGAGTCCATAGTGTAGGAAACGAGCTTCCTCTCCGATGTAGCTGGAGACGTTCTCCAGAAAGGCTATCATATCGTGGTGGACCTGGGCTTCAATCTTGGCAATTTCTTTAGGGTCAAAGCGGGCGCGGCTTTTTATCGCTTCAACGGCTTCAGAAGGTATAACCCCCAGCTCGGCCCAGGCTTCACATACAGCTGTCTCCACCTCAAGCCACTTACGGTACTGATTTTCCAAGCTCCAAATTTTGAGCATTTGGGGACGAGCGTAGCGCTCCAGCATCAGTAACTTTCCCTCAGTCTTTCCAGAAGAGTCTGATAAAAATATGAACGGTCTCTAACCCGAGCAAAGCAAGCCACATAAGGACTGGCCTGCACCCTCACTTCATCTCCGTCCCGCAGGCTAACCTCAAACTGCCCATCCACTGTAAGGATCGCCTGATGGTCGGTGGAAACTACGATCCTAACCCATGAGCCTTCTGAAAGCACAACAGCTTTGTCCAAGCAGAGATGTGGGGCTATCGGTATAATGAGAATGTTGCGCAACTCTGGAGGCAGGATGGGGCCTCCAACAGCCAGAGCATAAGCCGTGGAACCCGTGGGGGTGGAGACTATCAAGCCATCAGCATGGTAGGTTGTGAAGTAATAGCCATCAATGTAAGTTGAAAGATGGACAATGCGGGCCAGAGTTCCTCTGCTCACCACTATGTCGTTCAAGGCATGGTAATGGGCTTTTACTTTTCCCTCTCGGAGGAAAGAGGATTGCAACATCATCCTCTCTTCAACCCAGTAATTGCCGGCCAACACAGAAGAAAGGACTTCTTGCCAGTTGTGGAGGTACATCTCGGCTAAGAAGCCTAACCTGCCCATGTTCAAACCGAGGATTAAAGTGCGGTATCCGGCAGAAACCCTTGCAGCCCTGAGGATTGTGCCATCACCTCCCAGGGTTATAAGCAGCGAAGTTCCACCGAGTTTTGTCTTTATCTCTGGCTCGTCCCAAGCAGAACTAATCCACGAACTAATTTCCTTTTCTTTCAGGAAAGTCTGAATTTCCTCCGCCACCTTTGGGGATTCTGGTATGCGGGGGTGGTAGAGTATGCCTATAAATTTAAAGCAAAGGCCCTTTTCCATTTCACCAGACAACAGTCAACGTCCCAGAGAATTTTACCATATACCTGACTTAGGGCAAAAGAATTAGTGAATAAATTCCCATTCGTTCCAGACTTGCTCCTCCCCCTCCTGCGCTCACCATAGATAACCTTGGACACAGAACACGGACACTTGGTCTAAACGCACATCGAATTAGAGAGCACCACCAAATATTGCGAAGCACCTGGCGACTTTCCTCTACCTCCCGAGATATGCTAAGCAATACAGCTTTTGCTGGGCTGGAAAATTCATACTTTGAGCTTTCGGAGCAGTGGATGCGCGACCTGACCTATCTGCAGAGCAGTTTTCCCAAGCCATTCGTGGACTCGGAAAAAATGAAACAGGTTGGTTTGGTAATCGGCCTCTCGAAATATTTGGCCTGATCGTGTCCCTGTGCTATAATTTTTGCCTGTTAAAAGGTCTTGTGGCCCTGGAGAGAATAAAAATGCAGAGTTTTTTGGTACCTTTTGTGACAATTTGCATGGCCGAGATAGGAGATAAAACTCAGTTAGCTTTGTTCTGCCTTGCCACCAGAACGCGACAACGTTTAGCCCTTTTTCTAGGGGCACTTCTCGCCTTTGCCCTTAGCAACGGCTTTGCGATATTGCTTGGAGGACTTGTAGGGAGGGTAATCCCTTTGGTTTACGTGAAACTCCTCGCCGGGATCATGTTCATAGGCTTTGGCATACTCACTATGCTCAGGGTTCCGGAAGAAGAGGTGGAGTGTGAATTAAAGGAGCCTTTCCTGACAGGTTTTACGATGATCCTCGTTTCTGAAGCAGGTGATAAAACCCAGATAGCGACGGCTTTGTTTGCTGCCACGTACGATCCATTTCTTGTATTCCTCGGAATGCTCAGTGCTCTGAGTATTCTCTCACTGTTGGCCATTTACTTGGGGCAATCCATTTTAACCAGAGTTGAACCCCGGAAGCGAACTTACCTGGCTGGTTCGCTGTTCGTTTTGATCGGCCTATGGCAATTTATCCAGATCCTACAAGGCAAATGGAGGTGATGGGAAATGACCATTCTGGAAGTACAATCCCGCTCAAGGGAAGAACTTGTGGACATAACAGGAGAAGTGCAGAAAATCGTGTCGGGGAGCGGAATTAAGGAGGGGATCTGCTATCTATTTGTGCCCCACACTACAGCTGGAATAACCATAAACGAAACATGGGACCCTTCGGTCAGGAAGGATATTACGGAGACTTTACGTAAAATAGCACCTCCCGGCGCCCATTACCACCACACTGAAGGAAATGCCGATGCCCACGTTAAGACGGCAGTGGTGGGAAACAATGCTTTCGTCTTTGTATCCAATGGGAAACTCGCGTTAGGTTCGTGGCAAGGCATATACTTGGCGGAATTTGACGGTCCCCGCACCCGCCGCGTTCTAATCCACATAGAACCAATTTAAGCTTCCCTTTCCACCACTACCCTCACCTGGGCCACAAGACCCGGCATAAGCCTTATGGGGACGTTGTAAATGCCCAATTGCTTTATAGGCTCTTCAAGCTCTATCTTATGTTTATCGAAGGGCCGGCCCAGTTCCTTTTCCAGCGCTAGAGCGATATCGGCTGTAGTTACAGAACCGAAAAGCTTGTCTTTCTCTCCGACCTTGACTCTAAAGGTAAGGGTCATTTCCGAGAGAGCCTCGGCTAAAGCTTGCATGTCCTCGGCCAAACGTTTCATTTTTTCTTCCTGGACCCGTTTTCTATACTCAGCCTTGCTCAAGTTTTCGGGCGTGGCAGGCACCGCCATGCCTCTGGGGATCAGATAATTGCGGGCATAGCCATCAGCCACCTCCTTCACCTCGCCCGCTTTGCCAAGCCCTTTGACATTTTCCAAAAGCAAAACCTTCACTTTTCCCCTCCTAAGAAGCAAAGAATTCCTTTTTCCAACCCCTTAGCTACTATCTCAGGATGTTCCTCCAGCAGCCAACGGTCACCTCCCAAGAAGCCTATCTCTACAATAGCTGCAGGGACAGAAGCCCTGATTTCTTTGAAAAGATAATATTCCTTCATGTCCGGAGTGATGGTGGTCGGATCAAAAGGCAAGCTGGTCACTTTGTAGTAATTCTCCCGCAGGCAAGCTTCAAGCTTTTCGGCTCCTTCCCCTCGGCTGACTAACTTAAAACCGCTCTTCTCCTCAATGCAGGAATCGGCATGAATGGACAAAAACAGCATTGGCTTCATGGTTTTCACCTTTGGGGAAAACTCCGGAAGCAGCTGAACTTCATATCCCTTCTCCTTAAGGCTTTTGGCCAATAAATTCGCAACCTCAAAGTTTACGGTCCTTTCTTCAAGCCCATCAGGGCAAACAGCGCCTGAGTCGCTTCCCCAATGGCCCGGGATGATAACGATCACAGCTTTTGGGGCTTTAATAAGCACAGTAAAAGTTAAAATTATAACCCCCAAGGTAAAGGTTATTAGACTCCAGAAAGGCCGCTTTATGAAGGAGGTGCCTCCCATCCGATAAGCTGCTGGAAAGTTTTCACATCTTGCCGCTTAATTATGTTCCTGGCAATTAGTTCCTCGATCCTGACCTGTTCCAGGGAAGGTCGTCGCCTCTGGCGGTAACTTATCATGACTTCGCCATAGCGAATGAGTTCTTTCATTATGTTTATGCTCACCTCAAGACGTTCCTCATCAGGTAACTTGAGGCTTATCGGTTGAGGTGGACGCCTCAGGTAGCGCCACTGGCTGAAGAAAGGATCCGAAGCTGGCGCTATGCTTATTCCCAGGTAAATAGGCATATCAGCTAAGGGGATGAGGGACGGGAAGAACTTTTCCAGGAGTGCTATGTAGCTCCGGAGAAGGACCATCACTTTCGTTCCCCTGGATATAGGCATAACCCAGAAGTTGTCGGCCAAACGGAGGCGGTTTCTGGCTCCCACAAGCCGACATATTTCTAGCTCCAATTCCTTTAAGAAGCCGTGGAGGTCGCTGACGAAATCTCTGATTATCACAGGCCAGCGCAGAGAAGTTTTCAAGTGGAAGCGTTGGCTGGCCTCCCATATGCCTGGATTCACCTTATCCAAGTAGTGGCTGAAGAGGGTGAGGATGGCATGCTGCCAGAACCGCGGCTCAAAGAAACAGTATAGCCAGAGCAGGTAACCATTGGAAAGCCAAGGAGCAAGAGTGGAGAAGTCTTCTTCCGCTTCCCTTATTTCCCAGCACACAGGGCAGAGCTCACTACCTTCAGCTGGTTCTCTTACCTCACAAACCTGACACAAGTTTGTTCCTCTCGTTCTCCTGCGGATATCTAAAGGATGCTTTTCTTCTTGATACCAGGTAGGTCTTAGGCTTTTTTCAGCCCTTTCTCTGACCAGCTGCTCCTTAATCCATACAATTTCTCCATTAATCTTCTCCAGGACCCCTTCAATTTCTTCGATTTCCCGATGGAGGGTCTGAAGGCGAGAGTTGACGCTTGCGTAATTCTTTTCCGCTTCTTTCTTCAATTTGCGAGTTGCGTGGCGGGTTTTTGGAGAGGTAAGGCGTTTGAGTTCTTCTTCAAACCTTGTGATCTCCTTCTCCAGCTCGGCCGCGAGTTTCTTCTGAGTCCGCAACTCTTCTTCCAATTTTGACTTCTTATCCTCTTTTTCCTCCTTGAGACGTTCCAGCTCTGCGGCCATGGCCTCCAAGAGGATTATCCTGAACTCTATAGCCTTGGATTGCCCCAGAGTTGCAAGGGGTTCCTCCTGGTAACGAAGTGTCACCGAGAAACCCCTTTTAGTGAAAAAATCGGCTACCTTCTCCAGGCTCTGCGAATCTCTACCAGGGATGAACAACCAGAAATGATTGTAGAAGGTAGCAATAACATTGTGAAGGAAAGCTTCCTCCAAAGCGGCTACGGCATCCTGAACCTTGCGGAAAACTTTAAGGTCGTCAGGAGTTCGTGGCCTTTGGTAGAAATTAACTTGGCCCCAAATGATGCGGCCAAACCATTTCTGTTCGGCCTCTTCAGGCGTGAAGGCTTCTTCTCCTTCAAGGGAAAGTCTCCAAGGGGATTCTAACTCGGTTACTTTCCCTTCCAAGGCCTTGTAAAATTGGGAGGTAAGGTAAGAGTGAGAAAAGAGGGAAGCAATGTTGAAAGGCTTATAATCGTAATCGCTGCGGGCTTTCAGGTAAAGAGAGAATTTCTCCCAGAAGCTCTGACCCTTTTCCCACGAAACAGCCATTTCTAGAGCCTCTTTCAGGGCACTACCGTTGCTTATGGGAGGGGTGAACTGAGAGGAGGGAGCCTGTTGGGGTTGCCAAAGTTTGTAAACGGAGGGGCTTGGTTCCCCTATAAAAGAGGCAGCGGTTTCCTGGAAAGCCGAGGCCAGTTTTTGAGCTAAATGCAGTAGAAAGAGTTTTTTCCTGAGCTGGGGATCAGACGGAACCTCTTTGGGGAAATTGCCACCGTGGAAGATGGCCTGCAAGGTTGGAAAGTGCTTTTTATCTTCCAAACCGAGCTTTGCAAGATCAAGGTTGTTAAGAAATTGCCCGTTGCTATCCGCTAAGTTTAAAGGCTTACCATCACTGGTGGGAAATGAGCCCTTAGGATTGATAAGCTTGACCAAATCATGCATTTCCGGGAAGAAAGGAGAGCTCATATCCACCTCCGACGTGTTGAGTTAACGTTGATAAGATACCACACATAAGCATTAATGTCAAAGAGCCTTGCCTGAAGAGGCAGAATAGGCGGTAAATATAATATAGCAAACAAGGCAAATTAAGGCCATGCCCACAGGGACTACCATTAAAGGGACAGCTGCTACCACAAACTACCCCACGTACTGACCAGAAGAAGCCAAAGTGCTTTCTGCATAATGGGCGCGGCGATAAACCGTTGCCAGCAAGTAAAGAAGAGGAAGCACCAGATAGATTATTGTAATCCACCCAGGAGATAAGAAAAACAAGAAAGGCGGTTGCGAGCCAAAAGCCAGCTTCCAAGATTGGTTCATCGAGTTTGCAGGTCTTCCACACTCTCAACTTCATCTAAGCAAGGGAAGAGGCTAACGCTGCCCAGGAAACGGGTAGCGCATTTGGCAGTAGGCCATGAAGGGGAATTTTTCTACGCCGGAGAAACCCGTAAAAGTCATAGCTCCGGCAATAGCAATCCGCAGCCCTGTGAAAGAGCCTTTCAGGGGCATTAATATAATCGGACATTGCGTGTGAAGAGGGTTCACAACCCAAAGGCAACCTAGGCCAGCATTAACCCGCAAATCGCGGGACTGGGGCGCCTCCGCGACCGCTAACACCAGGCCGCAAAGAAACCCTCTGCCACTCCACATAAATAGACCCTCCGCTCGACAAATAGGTTTAAAGGGCCACCGACACTTTGATACAATTCAACCGAAATGCTGCGCGCTTTACATTTTCAATCAATTAAACAGGGTTCAGCTAGGTCTCAGGCCACGAAATCTGGCCTACGGTGAGAGGGAAGAACACTTTCCCAATAAACTGGCGACAAGTAAAGGTAAGCTCAGAACTGGTGCAGATAGTGCATAATCCAAGAACTGCAAGATATCTCCTTGACAGTTCCTCTTTATGGGTTTACAATTCCTTACAAAGCTGGAGAGACAGGGAATGACAGCAAAAAGAATGGCTTTCCTCCTTTCCGTAACTTTTCTCATACTGCTGAGTCTGGGTATTTACTCGTTTTACACCTATAAAACCCCTTACCGCGAGCCTCCTCAGACGGTGCTGCCTGAGGAAGCCCCGAGGTTCATAAAGTTCAATGGTAAAGCCGTGCCACCGCGTGAGGCCAGATTAGCTTTTCCCATCCCTGGCAGAATATCAAAGCTTTACGTGCGGGAGGGAGATCTGATCAAGGAAGGGGAAAAGCTTGCTTCATTGGAGGATTCTCTCCTGAAAATAGAACTGGCCATAGCTGAGGCCGAACTGGAAAAGGCTAAGCTGGAGCTTGAATTGCTCAAACCTTCAACAGAAGAACTCCTTTTAGTAGAATCCGAATTGAGGGAAGCAAAGGCGCTTGTGGAAGAAGCGAGGGCCAAGTTGACAGCGGCCCAAGCAGAACTCCGAACCTTTGAGGCTGGCCCTTCCGAAGAAGAGTTGCGCATTGCCAAGGCCGAGATGGATAGAGCCGAAGCCATAATGCGTCAGGCTCAGGCTGAATACGACAAAATTGCATGGGCCCCTGGGATTGGGGCAAGTCCTCAAGCCATTGCTCTTGAGCAGGCCACTCTGAACTATGAGCTTGCCAAGGCTCGTTACGAGGCTCTCCTTAAAGGCCCTACGGAAGACCAGAAAGAATTGGTAAGCTCACAGGTTCAAGCAGCTTATGCACAGCTCAGAGCTGCTGAGGCAAAGCTTTCGGGAGTTCAGGCTCGTTATAACAGCCTGAAGCGGGGACCTGATCCCAAAAAGTTGGCTTTAGCCGAAATCAAGGTCAAAATAGCTGAACTCAAGGTCCAGGCCGCCCTTTTCCAGCTTGAGCAGGCTATCTTAAAGGCTCCTTTCAGTGGTATAGTTTGGAACGTTTGGAAAGACGAAGGAGAAACGGTTGCTCCTGGAGACATAGTAATAACCTTAGGCGATAGTTCCCGCTTGAAAGTATTGGTAACGGGGTTGACTCAAGATGACCTCAAATGGGTCAAAGAAGGGCAGGAAGTGACCGTAATTTTCCCTGTCCTCTCAAACCTGGCCCTTCCGGGAAAAATTGACAGGATAGTGCCTGCATCCTCTGCCGAAGCGCGGTATAATATGTATGTGGACATATTAACCTCCACGCCCCAAGTCAAATGGGGTATGACTGCTGACATTGTGGTGAGTGTGCGGTGAGAAAAGAGGGGACAGATAAAGTAGCGGCTATCTTGAAAAGCGGTGGAAGGAGATTCACCACTAAGCGTGCCCTTGTGTACGAAATAATCCACAAAAGTGGCGGACATCTCCCTGCTGATGAAATTTACTTGAGGGCAAAGGAAGTAGACCCTCATATAAGTCTTTCCACAGTATACCGGACCCTGAACATTCTCAAAGACCTTGGATTGGTGCGGGAGTTGCACCTTAACGAGGAACACCACCATTACGAACTTGTAGAAGGGGTAACTCACTATCATTTAATTTGCGCCCAGTGTGGGAAAATTGAAGAATTCAATAGTGAACTCATTGAAAAGCTCAAAGAGGAGCTGGAAAAAGAGTGGGGCTTTGAGGCGAAATCCGCTCATATAGATTTCGTCGGTTTGTGCTTGGATTGCCGCAGTAAGGCTGAATATTTCAAAGGCGATGACGGAGAATAGTAGGCGACTGCGCCGGTCTCCAGAGAGTCGCCGGGGCTGGGAGGGCGATGGCCGGTAGTTGCTGAATCCACTCTTGAGCTGCAGGAGGAAAGGCCCGAAAGGGCCGAGTATGCTGTGCCGGGTGGCCCCCGTTAAAGGGCCGAAGAGGCCGCAGTCTAAGGGCTGCGGTGAAGAAGGGTGGCACCACGAGAAGGCAGAACTTCTCGTCCTTTCGGGCGGGAAGTTTTTTTGTTAACTAAACAACAATTGGAAAGGAGGCGCGAGTTATGCTGGACCTTGATTTCATTAGAGAACATGTGGACGAAGTTAAGGAAGCCCTGGTTAAACTCAATACCGATGCCCCCATTGATGAAATCATTGAGCTCGACCGACAAAGGAGGGAAATCCTCAAAGAACTGGAGGAACTTCGCCATCGCCGAAACATTGTCTCCAAGGAAATCCCGACTGTAAAAGATGAAGCCAAGCGCCAGGAACTAGTTGAAGAGATGCGCAAGGTTAGGGAGAAAATTGATGGTCTTGAAGAGCAATTGAGGGATGTAGAGGCAAAGCTCCACGAGGCTCTCCTATGGGTTCCAAACATGCCTCACCCCAAAGTCCCGGTAGGAAAAGACGAAACGGAAAACGTTGTGGTTCGCACCTGGGGTGAGCCAAGGGAATTTGACTTTGAACCTCTTCCTCACTGGGAACTGGGGGAAAGGCTCGGAATAATAGATTTTGAACGAGGGGTAAAAATATCCGGATCCCGTTTCTATGTCCTCAAAGGCCTAGGAGCTAAACTTCAGCGGGCTCTCATTAATTGGATGCTGGATGTCCACATAAACGAACATGGCTATACTGAAGTATACCCGCCTTATCTGGTCCGGCGGGAATGCCTTATTGGCACAGCTCAGCTTCCCAAGTTCGCTGATAACCTTTACTACGATGCAGAAGACGACCTGTGGCTCATCCCCACCGCTGAAGTGCCTGTAACGAACCTTTACCGCGATGAAATCCTTCCCCCTGGTTCCCTTCCAATATACCACGTGGCCTACTCCGCCTGTTTCCGCAGGGAAAGAGCAGCTGCTGGCAAAGATACCAGAGGTATTAAGAGAGTTCATCAATTTGACAAAGTTGAGCTGGTCAAATTTGTGGAACCCTCCACTTCCGATGAAGAACTGGAGAAGCTCATCGCTGACGTGGAAGATCTCTGTCGTCGGCTCAATATACCCTATCGGGTTGTGCAGATGTGCACTGGTGACCTTAGTTTCTCGGCAGCTATAAAATACGACATTGAGCTCTGGGCCCCAGGCTGCAAGGAATGGCTTGAAGTTAGCTCCTGCTCCAATTTCCTGGACTTTCAGGCCCGCAGAGCCAACATCCGTTACCGTCCGGCTCCTGGGGTCAAGCCTCGCTACGTTCATACCTTGAACGGGAGCGGATTGGCTCTACCCAGGACCATGATAGCCATTCTGGAAAATTACCAGCAGAAAGATGGCTCTGTTGTAATCCCTGAAGTCCTGCGGCCTTACATGGGTGGGATAGAGGTCATAAAATGAGAAGGTCTTGGAAAGAAATAGCTGCGGAATATCTGCCGGCTGTGGAGGATTTCCTCCGGAAAATTGTAGGCGAAGGGGAGGGCGAATTGCGCCGGCATTACGGTATGATGCGCTACCATATGGGCTGGGCCGATGAAGAGCTCAGGCCCGTTGTAGCACCGACGGGCAAAAGGCTTCGCCCTCTCCTTTGCCTCCTCAGTTGCGAGTCCTCCGGCGGAGCCTGGGAAGAGGCTATCCCCGCAGCCGCAGCTCTGGAACTCATCCACAACTTCTCCCTTGTCCACGATGATATCCAAGATCGCAGCCCATTTCGCCGGCATCGCCCTACGGTTTGGAAACTCTGGGGCGAAGCTCTGGCCATAAACGTGGGAGATGCCCTTTTGATCCTGGCCTGTAAGGCCATGGAAAAGCTCCCTCCCGAAAAATTCAAGGAAAGCTGTCGGATTCTGAACGAGGCCTGCTTAATGCTTACCGAGGGGCAGTTCCTGGACCTGATTTTTGAGACGAAGGAAAAGGTGAGCATCGATGAGTACATGGAGATGATAAAACGCAAAACGGCCGCCCTCATGGCTGCCTCCACTCAAATAGGGGCAATCATGGGGACTGACGATAAAGAAATTGTGGAACGCTTCCGGCGTTTTGGGGAAAAGCTAGGCATGGCTTTCCAAGTTCAAGATGACATTCTCGGTTTGTGGGGGGAAGAAGCAATTACCGGTAAACCAGTTGCCGATGATTTACGCCAGCGCAAGAAGACCTTGCCCATAATCTATGCTGCGGAAAAAGAGCCCCAACTTATATCATTGATGTCCCAAACCAGATGGGGGGAGGAAGAAGTTGCCAGAGCGCTTGAAATCATAAATCAATCTGGGGCTAGGGAATTTGCCCAGACCCAGGCCAATCGTTTCTACGAGAGTGCCCTGGAAGAGCTGGCGAGCATCGGACGAGATTCGGAGGCGCTTCAAGTCTTGAAGGAGCTTGCTTCCTTTATAGTAGGAAGAGAATATTAGCCGATCTCGTTAAGAGTCGAACCCCGAAGTGCTTAAGTACCTGCCCAAAGGAGAAAACTGCGCTCTTTCATGACCTAGGCGAGTGGTTTGATCCTGGAGTAATCGGTAAAGCTATGGATTCCTAAAATTTCCCCTACAGCCTTGTAGGCCTAGCTGTTAGGCCTTGCCCCCTCAAACGAGGAAAGTGAAAGGATACTTCGGTTGTGCTTCACTTCCTGAGCCTTTCTTTCACAACGAGAGCGCAAAAGACGGGCAAAGCCAGCTGTCTTTTCCACCTCCAGGGCTGTAGGATAAGCCTGAAAAGCCATTCAAGCCCGACTTTGCGTATTATCTTGGGAGCTCTTGGGACGACACCAGCTATGAAATCGAAGGCTCCTCCGACCCCCATGGCGAAAGGGACCTTGAGCGAATGGAGGTTACGTGCGATCCATTTCTCCTGGGCAGGGGAACCATAAGCTACGAAAAGGGCATCGGGCGAGGCGCTTCGGATTACTTCAAGAATAGTCTTCTCTTCTGAAGGGGAAGGTGAACCTGAGTAAACACCTGCAACTTTGAACCCTGGGTATCTCTCAGATAAGACTGAGGCGGCTTTCTGAGCTACTCCGGGGCTTGCTCCCAGGAAGAAAGGCTTATAGCCCTTTTTGGAAGCCAGAGCAGCGAACCGTTCCAATGTATCAACACCCGTCACTCTCTCTTTGAGAGGCGTACCCAGGATACGGGATGCCCAAACAATTCCCACCCCATCGGGCAAAACCAGAGAGGCTGATAGGACGATCTCTCGGAATTCGCGGTCGCGTGAAGCCCGAACCACCATTTCCGGGTTCAGAGTGACGACAAGATGGGGTGAACCTTCGAGGATGAAACTTTCCAAGGTTACGAGGGTCTCCTCGTATGTTAAGTTATCTACAGGAAGGCCCGTTATATAAATCCTGTTCCCTCTCATCAAAAAACAAAAATGGGCGGGGCAGGATTTGAACCTGCGAAGGCTGAGCCAGCGGATTTACAGTCCGCCCCCTTTGGCCACTCGGGAACCCGCCCACAAAATTAATCTCTGTAATTATTATAGCAACCTTGCCCGCAACTGTCAAACTGAACTTAAGGGCTTCCAGTTTTAATGACCGGGCTTCAGGTTCGGTAAGTTTCGAGAACAGGCGTTAGCGCCATCGGACAACACTCCAAAGCTCAAGCCCAGACTAATTAGCCATAGCTCTTTCGTCTCAATTCAGCGTTGCTAACTGGTTACCACCCATTTCAGTCCAACTTGGCCGTGGCGTTCAAAAATGAGCAGCAGACACTACTCGCGGTTTTTTGCCTTATCAGCCCCGTGTAGCGTATAATAAAACCCCGAAAGAGGAGGAAGGCGTGAAGGAAAAGATTGATGAAGCAATAAAGATCTTCAAGAGTTTCCTAAATCGCTGCCCCCTTTCTGCCCGTACTTTGATTGTTTCCCATAGCGATGCAGACGGTATAGGGGCTGGAGCTATAATGTATAAAACTTTAGAACGACTGGGTTTCAAAGACTTCTCCATCCTCATAACGGGGAAAGGACAAAATGCTTATACCACCCTGACTAAAAAGCAGGTGGCTGAATTTGCCCCCGAACGGCTTTTCGTCCTGGATCTCGGATGCAAGGAGGAACCTGTAGTGCCTGGAGTGCCAACCCTCTTCGTGGACCACCACCGCCCATATGGGGTGCCCCCGGAGGGAGTCCTTATCTCCAGCTATAGCTGGGACCCTATCCCCAATTCCAGCCTGCTCACCTTCTGGCTCTGCCGGGCCGTGGCCGATGTAGAAGATCTGGACTGGATAGCGGTGGTAGGAACATTGAGCGATCTAGGGGACAAAGCACCTTTTAATATTGTGAAAGAGGCTAAGGAGAAATACAAAGCCAAATGGCTTAAAGAGGCTACAGTTCTGATCAATGCTGCGCGCAGGAGCAGCTCTGGGGATGCGTCAGTAGCCCTTTGGGCAGTACTTAAGGCCTCGCACCCAAGGGATATTGTCGAAGGCGCAAGTCCAGAAGCTCGTCTGCTCCGCGAGTTCAGGGAAGAAACTAAAGCTGCCATGGAGGAGGCTAAGAAGGCTTCCCCAAAATTTAGAGGGAATGTAGCCCTGGTGGAAATTTCTACCCCTTGTTACGTTCATCCTCTCATAGCTCAAATATGGCGCACTCGTCTTCCTAAATACATCGTAATCGTGGCAAATTACGGTTACATACCTGGCTACGTAGCTTTCAGCGTCCGGACCGCTGCCGATGTCAACGTCCTGGATTTCCTGGGCCAGATAGAGGTAGATGTGGCTGAAGGCTACATGGGATACGGCCACGACCAAGCTTCGAGCGGTGTTATCCCGGTTGAATCGTGGAAAATTCTGCTCGAGGGACTGGGCTTCAATGAAGAGTAAAAAGTTCTCATGGGAGGACGCGGTTTGCCTTTTATTTTTGACCTTAACAGTGCTCCTCTTCTTCTGGCGGATATGGATTCCTGACCCAGCTGATAGAGCCAGGTTCAAGGCAGGCGATTTCACCCATGTCTTTTTCCCTGCCCGTTATTACGCTGTTTCCCACTTGGCCAAGGGACGTCTTCCCCTCTGGAATCCCTTCATTTTCTGTGGTTATCCCCACTTTGCTGACCCTCAGGCGGCCACCTTTTACCCTATCACCTGGCTTACGGCCTTTCTGACCGATGGAAATCTCTCCGTAGAAGCCCTCCAATGGGAAGCCATCTTCCACTTCTTTCTGGCTGCTTTCTTCACATATTTTTTTGCCCTCTATTTAACTGAAAACCGAAAAAGCTCCCTATTGGCTGCTGTTTCCTTTACCTTCGGTGGCTACTTAACCGGTTATCCTCCCCTTCAGCTTTCCTTACTTGAATCAAATGTTTGGCTCCCCGCAGCTCTTCTAACCGCAACTCTGGCTATTGATCGGAGTTCATCGCTGTGGGCTGGTTTATCCGGCCTGAGTTTGGCGATGGTTTTTTTGGCCGGACGCCCTCAAGCTTTCCTGGTAATTATACTTCTTACTTTGGCCTGGTTCCTTTACCGGGCCCTTGTTAAAAGGATCGCTCTAAGAGAAGCTTTCAAACTGGCGGCGATAATGCTCTTGTTCTGCTTGGGTTTTGGAGCGGTTCAAGTTTTCCCTACTTTAGAACTTATCAGACTTTCAGCTCGTTCCATCATAAGCTGGGAGCATGTTTCCGAAGGGGGATTCGCCTGGTGGGAACTCATGGGAGCATTGCTCCCACATGTTGTAGGGAGTTTTGCACTTTATCCTGGGCTCGTTGCCATCGTCCTGGCAGCGTATGCAATTTGGAAAAGACAGGGACTTTTCTGGTTCTGGGTTGCCCTTTTGAGCCTTTTCTTTTCGTTAGGCAAAAATTTCGCCATTTTCCCGATTTTTTACCTAATTCAAAAATTCTTTTTCCCTGGTTACGTACGCAACCCGGAGAGAGCAGCCTTGACCTTTGTCTTCGCGATAGCGATGTTAGCCTCCATCGGCTTTGCGAGTCTGGAAGAAGACAATGGCAAATTTCGCAGAGCTTTAGGGAGATTGGCCTTAACTTTCTTTGCCATTTGGTTGTTAGCCTCCCTTGCAGGCAAGGCGTTCCCGTTTCAGAGCCCTCATTACCGCTGGCTTTTGGACTCTCTGGCTTACAATTCCCTGTTGCTCTTAGCAGTGTGGGGAACATTTGAATTGGTGGGAAAAGTACCCCGTTACCCACTCCTGCTGGCTTTTCTACTTTTAGACCTTTTTACTATAAATATGGAAAGAGCTCTGGAACCGGCTCGCGGCGTTCAACCTCCCTTTGACGTGGTGGAAAAGTTTAAACCCCTCCAGTCTATTTCCGGCATCTTCCGAGTAGACGGAAATGAGACAGGCTTTTCAGATTTTGGGATTTTCCTTGGCCTTGAGAACACCTCAGGAACAGCTCCTATTCAAATAGCTTGGCAAAGAAGCATCCTGGCCGAAATGGAGGAGTTGACTCGTCTCAAATTAATGAACGTCCACGTTTTGGCCACAAAGAGAGATATAACCCACGGAGCCTTTAAGCTTCTTTACGAGCAAGAGGGCTTTAAATTTTACGCTTTCTTTGGTTTCAACCCAAGAGCTTATCTGGTAACCGAAGTCAGGAAAGCCCAATCCGACCAAGAAATTGTCTCCATTTTGAACTCCCCGGATTTCAATCCAGGCTCAATGGCCGTAGTTTCTCCTTCTTTCCCCGATCTGCCCAAAGTGCCCTTGAAAGAGAACGAAAGGGTAGAAATTCTGAAACGGAGCGAAACCTTCATAGCTTTGAGGGCGCGTGCTGAAGTTCCGAGGCTCCTTGTATATGTTGAAAGCTTTTACCCTGGCTGGCGAGCAGAGGTTGACGGGCATCCCACCGCTATTTACAAGGTAAATGGTGCCTTTCGAGGGATAATTGTTCCGGAAGGTGAGCACGAAATTGTGTTCCGGTACCAGCCTATAAGCCTTTACTTGGGAGCTAGCTTGACCCTTGGAACTTTCGCGGGATTTGCGGTGCTCTCAGCGCTTTCCTTCAGAAAGCGGAAATTAGTGTAACTGAAGCCCTAACAAAGAGGTTAACTTAATAAAAAGAGCTATGAACAACAAAGGTCCGCGGGTAATCTTTAACGCTGATGACTTCGGAGATTGTGCTGAGATAAATGAAGCAGTAATTAAGGCGCACCGGGAGGGAGTACTCACGAGTGCAAGCCTCATAGTAGGGGGAAAGACCTCCAAGGAAGCTGTAAAACTTGCCCAGCAAAATCCATCCCTGGCTGTCGGCCTCCATGTAACTCTGGCTGAGGGATGGCCATTACTATCCCCAGAGGAACTACCAGGGTTGATCGGAAAAAAAGGTGAACTGAAAAGTGGATTTGCGATTGGTTTCCTAATTCTCTTTCGCAGAGATGCG
>JBHOQL010000040.1:0-71074 GCA_042408195.1 Anaerolineae bacterium | reverse complement strand
GAAGGGGGTCTGGCTAAAGAGACCCCTCCTCTCAATCCCCTGACGCTTTTCAGGAGGCCGGCCTTTACGAGCCTAGAGAGGATGCGCCGGGTTAGAGCTTTGGGAATAACCCTTTCCTCAGCTAGTTGCTTTGCGCTAACCCTTGTGCCTTCGGGTTTTGTGGCAAGGAATAGAATAGCTCTTATAGCGTAATCGGTCTCACGGTTCACCATCATTTCAGGCCTCCTAATGTTACTTAGTGTATGACATTATGCTTGAGAAAGCGAACTATGTCAAGCTCGACAGGAGTTATTTGAGAGATAGCTAACCTGTTTTAGGTCTAATGCCCGGATGGACCTTTCCCCGCGTTGGAGGGGCTCTGCCTCCTTTCCCTGGTTTTCAGACTCGCCTCGGCAGCATGTGCTTTGGCTGGAGGGCCCGCTCAAGGGTGGATTGAGAATGATGGCTCGCTTTTCATCCAGTTTTTCGAAGACAAAAGCTTGTAATCCAAATCTTCGTGTGGTAAAATTCAAAATTGGAGTCCAAAGGCGAGGGGGTTGAGATGGCTAAAGACTGGATGGGAGGAATTTACGGGTGGCGGGTGGAATTCTTTGAGGGTACTATAAATCCCCTCCCACGCGCCCGGCGGGTCTGGAAGCCACCCACCGATGTCTACGAAACCAATTCCCACATTGTGGTAAAGGTGGAAGTGGCCGGGATGAAGCCCGAAGACTTTGAAATTTCTTTCTCTTCGCGTACCCTGACCATATCCGGGGTTCGGGTGGACCCGGTTGAGAAGCTGGCTTACCAGCAAATGGAAATCCTCTACGGTCGCTTTGAAACCCAGGTTTACATACCAGGACCCATCGAGGAGGACAGAATCGAGGCTGTCTACGAGGATGGCTTCCTCAAGGTCCTGATTCCAAAGGCTAAAGCGGTTAAACTCAAGCCCCAAGAGACAATTGAGCTTTTGCCTGGTAAATAAGGAGGTGGGAGAATGGCCTTTTTATTCAAGAAAGAAGAGTCTCCGGAGCAGAAAATGGAGGTGCAGAGCGTGGCTGAAATACCCAGCGAAATGTCAATCCTGCCCTTGCGGAAGGTGGTCGCTTACCCATTGACTGTTTTCCCCCTCAGTGTGGGCCAACCAAGATCCATAAGGCTTGTGGATGATGCTGTCGTAGGCAACAAGTTGATAGGCCTTGTGGCTGCTAAGGATGCGGAGATCCCAGAGCCAGGTCCCAACGATGTCTTCTGGACCGGCACTGCAGCTGTAATCCACCGGCTTTTCAAAGCCCCTGATGGTACCTTGCGCCTAATAGTTCAGGGTGTGGAAAGGTTCCGGATCGAAGAGTTCACCCAAGAGGTCCCATATCTTAAAGCCAAGGTCAAGCCTGCCCCTGAAATTGTGGAGAAAACCCTTGAAGTTGAAGCCTTGATGCGTAACTGCGTGGAGCTGTTCCGTCGCCTGGTATCCCTTGCTCCCCATCTCCCTGAAGAGCTCATGGCTGCAGTCCTTAACGTGGATGACCCAAGGCAGCTTGTTTACTTAATAGCTACGAGCGTGAGGATGGACATCAGAGAGGCTCAGGAATTACTGGAACTGGACCATGTCCGCGATAAACTCCACAAACTCAACACCATTCTCACCAGAGAGCTGGAGGTGCTGGAGCTGGGGCGCAAGATCCAGAGCCAGGCTCAGGCGGAGATGGAAAAGCTCCAGCGGGAATTCTTCCTAAGAGAGCAACTTAAGGCTATAAAAAAGGAACTGGGCGAAGAGGATGAGCAGGCCCTTGAGATAAAAGAGCTGGAAGAGAAAATAGCCAAGGCTGGGATGCCGGAGGAAGCCGAGAAAGAGGCGAGGAGGGAACTGGAGCGTCTTCGCAAAATGCCACCTCATGCTGCCGAATACTCCGTTATCAAAACTTACCTGGACTGGCTAACCAGCCTCCCCTGGAATGTAGCCACGGAAGATAACCTAGACATAGAACGAGCGAGGCGTATCCTGGACGAAGACCACTACAACCTGGAAAAAGTCAAAGAGCGCATCCTGGAATACCTTGCTGTCCGTAAGCTGAAACGAGAGAGGAAAGAGGAGAGGGAGGCAGAAGAAGCCCAACTCACCGACTATATCCGTAGAGAAAGGGAAGGAGTAATCCTGTGCTTCGTAGGGCCTCCAGGGACGGGCAAAACCTCTCTTGGCCAGTCCATAGCTCGGGCCCTTGGCCGTAAGTTTATCCGCATAAGCTTGGGAGGAGTTCGAGACGAAGCTGAGATAAGGGGCCACCGCCGAACCTATGTCGGTGCCCTCCCCGGCCGCATAATTCAGGCCATCCGAAGGGTGGGAACCAAAAACCCTGTCTTCATGCTGGATGAGGTGGATAAGATCGGTCTTGACTTCAGAGGCGACCCTGCCGCTGCTCTCCTGGAAGTCCTCGACCCCGAGCAGAACAGGGAGTTCAGGGATCATTACCTGGATGTGCCCTTTGACCTCTCCCAGGTTATGTTCATCACTACTGCCAATGTGATTGACACAATACCTCCAGCTCTCCTGGACAGGATGGAGGTGCTCCATCTCTCCGGTTACACTGAAGAGGAAAAGCTTCACATCGCCAAGAAATACCTCTTGCCGAGGCAATTGAGGGAGAACGGCCTCCACCAGGGTGAAGTTACTATATCCGATGAGGCCATCCGCAAGATAATCAGGGAATACACCCGGGAAGCCGGGGTCCGCAACTTGGAAAGAGAAATCGGTGCTATTTGCCGGAAGATAGCCACTAAGGTGGCCTCCGGTGAACAAGGGCCCTTCCACGTTGATGTCAAAGACCTGGTGGATTACCTGGGCAAGCCCAGGTATTACTCAGATGTTATGGAGAGAACCGAAATCCCTGGCGTAGCTACAGGGTTGGCCTGGACTCCTACTGGGGGCGATATCCTATTCGTAGAGGCTACCAAAATGCCCGGGAAGAAGGGGTTCATACTGACTGGACAGCTTGGAGATGTAATGAAAGAATCGGCTCAGGCAGCTTTAAGCTATGTCCGCTCCAAAGCCAGCGATTTAGGTCTGGAGGACGACTTCTTTGAGAAACACGACATCCACCTCCATGTTCCCGCCGGGGCTATCCCTAAGGATGGCCCATCAGCAGGGATCACCATGGCTGTGGCCCTGGTTTCTCTCCTTACCAATCGCCCGGTCCGCCCCGATATTGCTATGACAGGAGAGATAACTCTGAGGGGGCAGGTCCTGCCTGTGGGAGGGATCAAAGAGAAAGTGCTGGCAGCCCACAGGGCGGGGATAAAAACCGTAATACTGCCTAAGCGGAACGAGCCCGATCTGGCCGAAATACCAGAGGATATCCGGAAAGAAATGAACTTTGTGCTGGTGGAGCGTGTGGATGAAGTTTTCAAGATAGCTTTTGCTGATAAGCGAGAGGAGAAAGGGGCCGATGAGGATAAAGTTTCTGACACTAACATTGCTATTGGCCCTTCTGGCACTGACAGCAGCTGAGGCCACAGGCCAGAAGGTCTACGTGGCCAACGTGAAAGGGGTAATAGACCCGTTTGTGGCCCGCTACGTCCGCCAAGCTGTTGAGACGGCCACAAGGGAAAGGGCCAATTGTTTGGTTATTGAGCTGGACACCCCCGGCGGGACCGATACAGCCATGAGAGAGATCGTGCAGACCATAATGAATTCAGAGGTCCCTGTGGTGGTCTACGTTTCTCCCAAAGGGGCCAGGGCAGCCTCGGCAGGACTCTTTATAGCTATGGCTGCCCATGTTACGGCCATGGCTCCGGGCACCAACATAGGAGCAGCCCATCCGGTAGGCATAGGAGAGCCGCTTACGGGAACCCTGGAGACAAAGATCACCCAGGATGTTGCTGCTTACGTAAGGGCCATTGCGCAAGAAAGAGGCCGCAACGCCGAGTGGGCCGAGCAGGCTGTCCGGGAAAGTTCCTCTATTACGGCGCAGGAGGCTTTGGAGAAAGGGGTGATAGACCTCATCGCCACGGATATTGAGGAGCTGCTCCACCTCATAAACGGGAGGAAAGTGAAAGTTCGGGGCAGAGAACTCATTCTCAACACAGCGGAAGCCTCCGTGGAAAGGGTGAAGATGAGTTGGACTGATAATCTCCTTCATTCCCTTGTCAATCCGGACATAGCTTACATACTCCTATCTTTAGGGATCCTGGCCATAATTGCGGAGTTCTACAATCCTGGCACCTTTATCCCGGGGATAACAGGGGTGATCTGCCTCATCTTGGCCTTTGTTGCCTTAGGGAGCTTACCGGTGAACTGGGGCGGCGTTGCCTTGATTATTTTGGCCGTAATCCTTTTCCTGCTGGACTTGAAAGTAACAGGATTCGCCCTGAGCGTCGGCGGAGCTATATCTTTCATTTTGGGCTCTTTACTGCTCTTCAGCCCCTGGCCCACTGCTTCCCCGGCAATGCCTTCGGTCAGAGTCTCATGGTGGCTTGTGGCCCTAATGACGGCCTCCTTCTTGGCCTTTTTCCTCCTTGCCGCTTCCGCTGTGTGGAGAGCTCATCGCCGTAAAACTCTCACCGGTCTCGATGTGGTCATAGGGGCAAGGGGATGGGCTACTTCAGATCTCAACCCCTTAGGGACGGTTCTGGTTAAAAGCGAAGAATGGACGGCCGAAGCAATGGAGCCTCCTATTTTCAAGGGTGAAGCCATTGAAGTGGTGGGCAGAGAAGGGGTAAGGTTGCGGGTCAGAAAAGTCAGGGAGAAGTGAGCGGAAGGTTTCGTTATGGAGAGCTTAACCCTCAAAGGGCTTCTCCCTATCCTCCGGGAGCACCAGGCTTACAGGTGGCTGGTGGAAAAGCTTGGGGAGAAAAACTTTTTTCCCTTTCCCCTGGACCTCCCTGAGCCAGCTAGGCCTTTTGTATTTGCTGCCCTCCTTAAGGACCTCAAACGCCCTATAGTTTTAATTGTGTCTTCAGTGGAAAAAGCTCGCCGCTACTACGAGGAACTCCGCAGCTGGGCTGAATCCCCGGAAGATGTCCTCCTTTTCAAGGAGCCCGATGCCCTCCCCTATGAGCGAGAACCGTGGGGTAAGGAAACTGTGGCCCACAGGATTGAAGTCCTGTTCAGACTCTCCCTTTACCTGACCCCTTACCGGAACGCTTTTCCCCTAAACCCCCCGTTGGTCATCGCTTCAGTCCGCTCTTTACTCTACAAAACCATGCCCCTTAAGGAGTTCCTCGCGGGAATGCGCCCAGTAAAAGTGGGGCAGGAGCGACCTCTTCAGAAGTTCCTCCGCCTCCTCTACGAACTCGGCTATCGCTACGAGACCGTGGTGGATGAACCAGGTACCTTTGGTCATAGGGGGGGAATCCTTGACCTCTATCCACCCTCATCCCGCTATCCCTTCCGGATGGAATTCTTCGGGGATGAAATTGAGACGATCCGCTTCTTTGACCCAGGGACCCAACGCTCTTTAGGCCAGGTGGAGGGCTTCGTCCTGACTCCCGCCTCCGAAGCTCTGCCGGGCTTCGGCCTGGAAGCTGCAAAGAGCTTCTCTTCCCTTGACCTTTCCTCATGCCATCCACTATCCCGGAACCGCTTTCAGGAAGACCTGGAAAACCTCAGGCAAGGGAGGATGTTCCGAGGTATAGAATTTTACATCCCATTCCTCTACTCTGACCCCGGTTGCTTCCTGGATTTTCTCTCCCAGGAAACGCTGGTCATAACTGAGGATTTCTTTGAGCTAGAAGCTGCCATCCAGAACCTTGCCTTCCAGGCAGGTGAAGTGGAAAAGGAGCTCACAAGAGCCGGAGAGATACCTCAGGGATTGCTCTCTCCTTACTTCTCTGGTGAGAAACTGGTTGAAAGGATAAAAAGACGCGCTGACCTTGTGATCAGCCGAGGGGTGGAGGAAACACCTCTCGGTAGAGCCTTTTTCTACGCCCCTCTTTACGCCGGACAACTGGAAAGGCTCTTGGACGAAAGCACAGTCATGGAAAGAACCGGCAGCCGGGTGGTGATAGTGACACGCCAGGCTCACCGTCTGGCAGAAATTTTAGCAAGCAGAGGGAGAATCGCTGAACCGGTTGCCAAAGTGGAGAACCCACCTCCTCCCTCAAGCCTCACCCTGGTCAGGGGAATCCTCTCCGAGGGCTGGATCCTCCAGTCCGATGGAACTAATACTGTCCTATTAACTGATGCGGAAATCTTCGGATGGACGAGGCCGGCTCCAAGGCGTCCCATCAAAGCGCACCGTCCCGCTCCCGAAACATTCTTCGGGGACATAAAACCGGGGGATTACGTGGTGCACATTGACCACGGGATAGGGATTTTCAAAGGGCTGACGCGTCTATCCCTCCACGGAGTTGAACGGGAATACCTGGAAGTGGAATACGCCGCTGGCGATAAACTCTACGTCCCAGTCCACCAGGCCGACCGACTCAGCCGCTACGTGAGCATAAACGACGAACCCCCCATCCTCCACCGCCTCGGCACTGCCGATTGGGAATATGCTAAAGAAAGGGCCAGACGGGCCATAACCGAAATAGCTAAAGAACTCCTTCAGCTTTACACCGCAAGGGAAGTGGTCACGGGCCACGCTTTTTCCCCCGATACCCCCTGGCAAACCGAACTGGAAGCTTCTTTCCCCTACGAAGAAACACCCGACCAGCTCAAGGCTGTGGAGGAAGTCAAACGCGACATGGAACAGCCCCGCCCCATGGACAGACTGATATGCGGCGATGCGGGTTATGGGAAGACTGAAGTGGCTCTGAGGGCGGCCTTCAAAGCCGTTATGGATGGAAAACAGGTGGCAGTTCTGGTCCCCACCACCGTTCTGGCCCAACAGCATTATGAGACCTTTAAAGAGCGCCTCAAACCCTTCCCTGTAGTAGTAGAGATGCTCTCCAGGTTTCGCTCTCCTTCCGAACAGAAGGAAATCCTGGAAAAGCTTAAGAACGGCGCCATTGACATAATCATTGGCACCCACAGGCTTCTCCAGAAAGACGTGGTTTTCAAAGACCTGGGCCTGGTCATCATAGACGAAGAGCAGCGTTTCGGAGTGCTTCACAAAGAGCACTTCAAGAAGCTCCGAACCCAAGTGGATGTCCTTACCCTTACAGCGACCCCCATCCCTCGAACCCTCTACATGTCCTTGGCTGGAATAAGGGACTTGAGCACCATAGAAACTCCCCCTGAGGAAAGGCTCCCGGTAAAGGTTTACGTAGGTCCCTACGATGAAACCGTGGTCCGTCAGGCTATATTGAGGGAGCTGAACCGTGGGGGGCAGGTTTTCTTTGTCCACAATCGGGTTCAGGACATAAAAGAGGTTGCGGCAAAGGTGAAAAAGCTGGTGCCCGAAGCCCGGGTAGAGATAGCCCATGGACAGCTCCCTGAGGAAAAGCTGGCCAGGGTTATGCTGGATTTCGCCTCCGGTAAGATTGACATTTTGGTCTGCACCTCCATCATAGAAAGCGGTCTGGATATCCCCAACGCTAACACCATAATTGTGAACAAAGCTGATACTTTTGGCTTGGCGCAGCTTTACCAGCTCCGGGGCAGAGTGGGCAGAGGATCGGTTAGAGCTTACGCTTACTTCCTCTATGACCCTGACTCCCCCCTCTCAGAAAGCGCTAGGCGCCGCCTGGAGGCCATAATGGAAGCAGGAGAGCTGGGAGCCGGACTCCGCATTGCCCTAAAGGACTTGGAAATACGAGGGGCGGGAGAGATTCTGGGGCCCAAGCAGCACGGCCACATTGCCGCCATAGGCTTTGACCTCTATTGCCGTCTTCTGGCTAGAGCTGTTCAAGAATTGAGGGAGGGAGAGGAAGCAGCCAAATCTTCCCTCCTGGCTCTCCCCGATGTCAACATCGACCTCCCCCTTCCCTCCTATATTCCCGACGATTATATCTCCGATCCCTTCCTCAGGCTTCAGCTCTACAGGAGGATGGCCCAGCTCCAGACTCTGGAGCAGATTGAAGAAATAAGGGCTGAACTTGAAGACCGCTTCGGTCCGCTGCCGGTAGCTGTGCGCTACCTCCTTTACCAGCTGAGGGTGAAAGTGCTTGCCCTCAGAGCCGGCGTTAAATCCATTGGAGTGGAAGAAGGTCAAATCGCTATAAGGCTTGATGGAGCCATCAACGAGGCCGAATTGCGAAAACGCCTTGGCGATCTGGTTTCCCGAGGGCCTGGCCACTTCTTCCCGTCAGTTAGAATTGGCCGCAGAGCTATTTGGTTGCCCATGGGTAAACGGGATGAATGGCAGAAACTTCTGGAAAAAACCTTGGAAAGGCTTGGGAGGTAACCTTGAGGTGGAGGGAAAGAGCCCTGGAAGGAATATTTGCCCTGTGCGCTTCCCTTTCCATTTTCACCACCTTTGGCGTAATCGCTGTCCTGATCTTTGAAAGCGTAGCCTTTTTCCGGGAAATCCCCATAACCCGCTTCCTGACCGAGACCCAGTGGACCCCGCTTTTCGCCAAAAAGCACTTCGGTATAATAGTGCTGGTCAGTGGAACCTTCCTCACCACGGCGATAGCCATGATGGTAGCGCTTCCTTTGGGCCTGATGGCCGCTGTATACATGAGCGAATACGCTTCCGAGAGAGTCCGCCGCATCCTCAAACCCTCCCTTGAGATCCTGGCGGGAATCCCCACTGTAGTTTACGGATACTTTGCCTTACTCTTCGTAACCCCACTCCTCAGGAAAGTGATTCCCTCCCTTGCCGGATTCAATGCCTTGAGCGCTGGTTTAGTGATGGGCATAATGATAATTCCTACAGTCGCTTCCCTCAGCGAGGATGCTATGTACGCAGTCCCTCGCTCCCTAAGAGAGGGGGCCTATGCTCTCGGAGCTACAACCCGCCAGGTAGTCACCGGAGTGGTTATTCCAGCGGCTTCGTCGGGGATAATTGCCTCCTTTATCCTCGGGATTTCCAGAGCTTTGGGAGAAACCATGATAGTGACCATAGCGGCGGGCCAGACTCCCAGGCTCACCCTTAATCCCTTGGTCCCAATCGAGACCATGACCGCATACATAGTCCAGGTCAGCATGGGAGATGTCCCATCCGGCTCTCTGGAGTTCCGGACCATTTTCGCCGTTGGTTTGACTTTGTTCTTGATGAGCCTTGTTTTCAATCTGCTGAGCTATTGGTTTTCTGCTCGCCAGAGGAGGTTCAAGCTATGAAAGAAAGATGTCTTGAGCGGATCTTCAGGATGGTTGCCTTCTTTTCCACAGTGGTGGGCTTAGTTGTGCTCATCGTGCTCCTGACCGATGTCTTTGTGGATGGTTTACCGCGCCTGAACTGGAAATTCTTGACTAGTTTCCCATCCCGTAAAGCAGAGGAAGCAGGTATATTACCGGCCCTCGTAGGCTCAATGATGCTCTTGATCCTTACAGCCCTTTTCGCTTTCCCCGTGGGTGTTGCAGCAGGTATATACCTGGAAGAGTACGCCGCCGACAATGCCTTTACCCGTTTCATTGAAGTTAATATAGCCAATCTGGCCGCTGTTCCGTCAATAATCTACGGGCTCCTTGGCCTTGAGGTCTTTGTAAGGACACTGCGGGGCATAACGGGAGGAAGGAGCATTCTATCGGGTGCTTTAACTATGGCACTATTGATTCTACCCGTCATAATTGTTTCTTCTCGCGAAGCCCTGCGCTCTGTCCCTCGAAGCTTGAGGGAAGCTGGCTACGCCCTGGGAGCTACTAAATGGCAGGTGGTAAGGGATCAGGTCCTGCCGGTGGCAATGCCAGGAATCCTCACCGGAACCATCCTAGCCCTTTCCAGAGCAATCGGGGAGACTGCTCCCCTCATAACCATTGGAGCTTTGACTTATATCGCATTCCTCCCTCCTCTTTCCCTGAGAGCTCTCCAGAGCCCTTTCACCGTACTTCCTATTCAGATCTTCAACTGGGTTTCCAGGCCCCAAGAAGCCTTTCACCTCAACGCTGCTGCGGCCATTATTGTCCTTCTGGCTTTACTCCTTTCTATGAACGCCACGGCTATTTACCTGCGCAACCGCTTCCAAGTAAGATTTGAATAGGAGGTTGAAATGTTCAGGTCAGGAGCTATGCCTTTTTCAGACTTGACCTCCGACCATGCAGACCCTATAATCAAAATCCGAAATTTGAACGTATGGTATGGTGAGAAGCTCGTCCTGGGGGATATAAACCTTGACATCTACCGGAACCGTATCACAGCTATAATCGGGCCATCAGGATGCGGCAAAAGTACCCTTATACGCTGCCTCAACCGCATGAACGATCTCATCCCTGGAGCAAGGGTCGAGGGTCAGGTCCTCTTCAACGGCCAAGACATCTATGCCCCCCACGTCGATGTGACCGAACTCCGCCGGCGCATAGGTATGGTCTTCCAGAAACCCAACCCCTTCCCGAAAAGCATTTATGAAAACGTAGCCTGGGGGCTCAGGATAAGAGGGTTCAAAGGGAACCTGGATGAAGTTGTAGAAAGAGCTCTCAGGCAGGCCGCCCTTTGGGACGAGGTAAAGGACAAACTCCATGCTAACGCCCTTACTCTATCAGGAGGGCAGCAGCAGAGGCTCTGCATCGCCAGGGCTCTGGCAGTGGGGTCTGAGGTTCTCCTTCTGGATGAGCCAGCTTCAGCCCTTGACCCTATCGCGACTCTGAAAATAGAAGAACTTCTGCGAGACCTTTCCGAAAATTACACCATTGTAATAGTAACGCACAACATGCAACAGGCAGCAAGGATATCCCACTATACCGCTTTCATAATGTGGGACGACCATCAAGTTGGCCGCTTAATAGAATATGGCCTGGCTCGTGATATATTTACGAACCCGAGAGATAAGCGGACCGAAGATTACATAACTGGCCGGTTTGGATAAAACCTGAGGAGGACGAACATGCCGAGGGAAATGTTGGATAGCGAGATAAAGCGCCTTCAAGGGGAGGTCCTTAAGCTCGGGGAAATGGTGGAAAGGAGCATCCTTGAGGCAGTGGACAGTTTGAAGAGGCGGGACTTTGAGGCATCTCGCAGGATTATAGCTGACGACCAGGCTATAAACGAAAAGCGCTTTGCCATAGAGGCCGATACTCTAGTGGTTATTGCCACCCAGCAGCCAATGGCCAGTGACCTGCGCTTTCTGGCAGCTATCCTTGAAGTAGTCACGGAGTTGGAGCGCATAGCTGATTACGCTAAAGGCATTGCCAAAATCAACTTGCTTATAGGCGAAAGGCCCCTTATTAAACCCTTAATCGATATCCCCCGAATGGCTCAAAAGGCTGCAGATATGCTTCACCAGGCCCTTGAAGCCTTTGTTCAGAAAGATGTGGAAAAGGCTAGGGCTATCCCGAAAGAAGATGATGAAATGGACGCACTCTACGATCAAGTCTACCGTGAGCTCATGACCTACGTGATATCTAACCCAGCCAACATTGAGCAAGCCAACTACCTCCTCTGGGTTGCCCACAACCTGGAAAGAGCCGCTGACAGGGTTACCAACATCTGCGAGAGGGTACTCTTTACCACTACCGGAGAGATGAAGGAGCTGGATATAGATGAAGATATAGGCACCCGTTGGGCTCGCAGGGAAAGGGAACAACCATGAACGAAGGCCTTGGGCTGGTATACGAACGCTTCGTCCTCAACGATTACCTCCTTTCCCTTACGAAGCGTTATCCTATCCGTCGAGTTCTGGAGGCCCCAGCATATGGTATGGCGGGCATAACGGGCATAAACAGCATAGAACTGGCCCGGGCTGGTTGCTCCGTAACAGTTGTGGATGAAGATGAAGGGCGCATCCGTGAAGCTATGAAGATATGGGAGGAGCTTGGCTTTGCAGCGCAGTGGGTCTGTTGCCCCGGTATGAAATCGCTGCCCTTCCCCGATAGAGCTTTTGACCTAGCTTGGGAGTGGGCTGGCCTGTTGTACTTGGCGGACGCTGAGAGCCTCCTGCGCGAACTTGCAAGAGTGTCGGGAAAGCTCCTCTTCGTAGCTATGCCTAATCCCCGTCAGCCTGGCTACATTATGAGGAAATATTTCCTTGAGCCCGAATTCTTCAAGCGGGTTGACGAGAGATGGGTTGACATGGAAAGGGTAAAGGAGGTAGTGACAAGGGAAGGTTTCAGACCTGTGGAAGAAGGCTTTATGGATACCCCTCCCTGGCCTGACACCGTAATGCCGGCAGCAAAGCTCTTGGAAAGGCTGGGGATAAAATCCCAGCGTTTGCTGGCCCGGTTTTCTGGTTCCTCATGGAATTGGAACATAATTGATTATTATTCCGGAAAGGACCCTACCCTAAAGGCCAGAGTTATGCGCTACGCCTTCTTAGAAAACTCCTTACCTCGCTTTCTGAAATCCATCTGGGCTCACCACCGCTTCGTCCTCTTTGCAAGAAATCGGGAAGCCTTTGTACCACATTGCGGTTGAAATTGTAAAAGGCCGTTCGAACTAAGCAGCTCAAATGTGAATGCAAAGGGGAAGTAAAATCAGGCGATTCTCTTTTGCTCGGAAAATCAGTAAGTAAAACTCAAGGAATTATGTTTGTGGCTCTGCGGGCTGCTTCATCGGGGGTGGTTTTCCCTGATAACACGCTCCAGAGGGCTTCCCTCAGCGGTTCCAGCAATGTAGATGGAGGGGAAGGGTGAGCCGATTCCAGCAGTCTGCAGAGGAAGAGCAAATAATGTTCTTCCGCCTGTGCGCAAGTTTCCCGGTGTACGGGCAATAGGTTCGCTTCCAAAGTCCACTGCCTGTTCCGTTCGGGCTGCAGCAACCATTTTACTAATCCTTCAGCCGCTTCTTTCCTACGCGGGTCCTGTGTTACAATACCTGCTACCCAGCCCCATGCTATAGGGGTCATAGAGGGTAAAGGGGCGAAAGCTGTCTGGCGAAGCTTCCCTTTCGCTGCTGCGAATAGAGAAGCCCTCACCTTGACCATAGCCACCTTACCCGTAAGGTATAACCTCCAACCTTCCTCGGCATCTTTGAGCTGGCGGGAAAGGGGTGAAATTGCTCCGTTTTCCAGCCCCTTCTCCCAGAGCCTCAATGCTTCAGCCAAAATTTCTTTTTGGAGGATCAGCCTCCCTCCTTCATCACGAAAGCGACCTCCCAGGGCAAGATACTGAGCTGCCAACGCTTCTCCAGAAGGGAAAATCAACAAACCTCCAAGGTTTTCCGTAACGTCCCACCAGGTGGAAAGAGGTGAGGTCACGATTCCAGTATTGTAAGCAAGATGGTCCACATCCACCGCAAGGTAGACGAAATTTGAGCTTACGGAAAAGGGAAAGAGGCCTTCGGGAACTTCTTCGAGGGGTTGAAACAACTCCTCCCCGAGCCATGCCGCTTCCGCTGCGTCCAACACTACCAGGTCAGGCAGGACCAAAGGAGCTACTTTGTGAGCGTTAAAGAGAAGGTCAGCAATACCCCCTTTCCCCCGTGCCTTTTTAACGTAAACCTTGACCTTAACTCCAGCGTGAGCTTGCTCGAAAGATTGGATTTCCCTTTCCAGGGCTTTTCTTCCAGGTTTATCTTCAAGGAAAAGCTCATCAGGCAACCAGAGGATGAGGCTTATCTGCTTTGAGGAAATAACCTGGGGTGTGAGTGTCGGAAGGAGGGTGGGAGAGGGTGTTGCCGTAGGTGTGGGGGTAGGGGGGGATTGAGTTGCACATCCTGAAATGAGCAATAGAACAATGATTAGGATTTGGGGCAGTAACTTGGTTGCCATTTTCCCTTTCCTCTGTTAAAATGTGAATCGATTAGAATCCACCTAGGAGGGGGAAGATGGACCTTGCCCAGTATATCCGTAATATTCCGGATTGGCCCAAGCCTGGCATTATTTTCAGGGATATAACGACGCTCCTCAAGGTTCCTGAAGCTTTCCGGGAGGCAGTTGACCGCCTGGCTGAACCCTTCATTGGTAAGGGGATAGACCTCGTAGTGAGTGTTGAAGCCCGCGGTTTCATCTTTGGAGGGGCCTTGGCTTATAAGCTCGGGGCAGGTTTTGTCCCTGCCAGGAAGCCCGGTAAGCTCCCTGCCGAAACGATCCGGCAGGAATACGCTTTGGAATACGGGACCGACGCGATTGAAATCCACAAAGATGCAATAAAGCCTGGGCAAAAGGTCCTTCTCTTTGACGATGTCCTGGCCACAGGGGGAACTCTGGAAGCTACAGCCAAACTTGTGGAGAAGCTCGGTGGCGAAGTCGTTGGCATAGCCCTCCTCATTGACCTGACCTATCTCAAGGGTAGGGATAAGATCTCCAAGTACCCAATCCATGCTTTGATTTATTACTGACCCATAAACCTCAGAGCCAACGCTTTTACCACTAAAGTAGCATAGGTGCCGGGCGGAAGGAGCATCTTCAGGTCCATTTTAATGGCCCCTGGATTAAGTTCATCTTTGTCGATTTTGTAGCTCAAAATCTGGGGAAAGAGCAATAGGCTCCTTCCGCCCCGGCTCAGGTAAGCTTTATCAAGGATGCGCGCCTTGAAATCCCTTAGCCCAAGTCCTTCCTCCTCCAGGATTTCCCGAGCTATGCGGGAAATCGCCGGATTTTCAAAGCTCGCTCTGTGGTGGAAAAAGGGCAGTATAATTCCCGCAAGTTCTTCCTTCAGCCTCTCTGGCAGATACGTGTAAAAGGGGAGGCTTTCTCCCACTATCTCCAGCTCCGAAAAGGGAACTTCATTCTCTTCAAGTTTTTCCCGTATGAACCTTCCGGCCAACTTGTTCCAGAGCCAGCTCTGGTAAGAAGATAAGAAGAGGGTCAAAATCCTCGGAGTTACGAGGTTGAGAGCTTTTCGGAAATCTGTGGGATGGTCCTTCAGGAAGGTCAGGACGCTCCGGAGGTTTGAAGGAGATGGAGCTTCATTCAAAAGGGCATCCCACTGACCCCAGAGTTCCCGGGCTTTATCCTTGAAAGCCCGGTAGGAGGGCGGATCCAGAGGGGAAGGAGCCGTCAAGTAAAGCCTAAGGGCACCTTCAGGATCCCGCTGCAAGATTTTCTTTCCCGGAAATTCTCCATCGGGGCTTATGGAGGCGAAGCGCTGGCGGTCAAAGTAATTGGGAAGACCATCCTTCTGTATTTCGGCCACAGCTTTTTCAAGGGCGAGCTCTGTATCGGGCGGTATTAGCCTGAGGGTGAGGGTGAATTCGTTGGACTGAATGTCTTCTGGGCTCAGATGGCGGTGGAAAAAACCAACCAGCTTAGCCGAAAAACCCGGCCCCTTTAGTTCATCCGGTCCCTTTCCCTTCAGAGAGAAAAACTGGCTCGCTATAGCCTTTCGGTCTTTCAACCCAGGGAAAACAATTGCCGAAGGCTTTACTCCCAAAGCCGAAGCTAGGCGAACGTGAACCTGAAGGGTGGAAATCCCTCTTTTGGTCACCTGGTAGAGGGCATATGGACCTGAAGGCTGAGGTTTAATGCGAAGGTTTTCTTTTACTATAAAATCTTCGGGGCGAGTTTTGAAAATCATCCTCATTCCATAAGGTCCAAGAGTTCGTAAATGTGTTCGCGGTAGGATTTCCCCGGGATTGAAGTAGGCGGGAGGGTACGGACGAGGGCTTTATCTTTTATCCGTTCGTAGACGGCAGCGCTTATGAGTATCTGACCAGGCCTGGCCATTTCCTGCAACCTCTTGGCAACGTTCACACAATCCCCGATCGCTGTATAGTTCATCTGCATAGATGTTCCTATATTACCGATAACCGCCTCGCCAACGTTCAACCCTATGCCGAAGTAGAGTTTGAGAGGGAGTTCATTTCGGGCATGGAGTTCTTCCAATCTCTTCTTTATCCTCAAGGCAGCCCTAGCACCCTTTAATACGTGCTGTTCTTGGGGAAACGGCGCATTGAAGAAAGCCATAACGGCGTCCCCCAGGAATTTGTCCAGGGTTCCTTCTTCTTCCAGGATGGCATTGGCTGCGATGGATAGATACTGATTCAGTGTTTTTACCAGGTCTTCGGGAGGAAGTTTCTCGCTGAGAGCTGTGAACCCTCGGATGTCGGCGAAGAGGATAGTTATCTCCTGCCTCACTCCCCCCAGCCGGAGGATGGAAGGATCAGAGGCCAGTTTTTCCACCACTTGGGGGGAAACGAAACGGCTGAACAGGGCCCTTATGTAATCCTTCTCCAACTCTTCTTGCTCCTTTATGGCTTGAAGCTTGGCCAGGTCATAGAGAGTCCTTTCCAGTTCTCCAGCCAGTTCCTTTATCTCCAAGAAGAGCCCAACTAAAGAAGCTACGGTTTCAGCGAAAGCCAATTCCTGAGGCCCACGGCTTTCAGTTTCTATGTAAAGTAACCCTTTTGGACCTTTCAACCCCTTAAGGGGGGTTATAAAGCCTTTCGCAGCCGGAATTGTCTTGGAGCCTCTTAGGGCTTCTCTGAACTCCTGGTTATTCTCTTCAAGGGAAACATCTCCGAGCCATTGCTCTTGCTTGAATTTCTTTGGCCCAGAGACCGGAAAAAGGGCACATATCGCCCTGGCATTCAGGGCTTTCTGCAGAGTTTCGGCCGTTACGTCCGCGATGGGAACTTCAAGCGATGAAAAAAGGCTTCGAGTGAGGGTATGGAGGTGGGAAAAAAGGGAAGCGCTAAGGACATAGTCACTGAAAGAAGCTTGCAGTTCCCTGGCTAAAACCAGTAGACGTTCCGATGAGCCTTCCAGTATCTTGAGTTTCCAGGCCATTTCTGAGAAACTGGCCAAGCTTTTCCTAAGTTCTGGTAGATTGAGCTCGCCCGGTTTGATCAGCCTTTTCTGCAGTTCGCGGATTTCACGCTGCAGGTTCTCTATCTCGCTTAGAAGTTCCTCGAAGGGCTGCATAGTTTCCTCCTTCGGCTAATTATACCCCAATAATTCGTTGGGGGGAAGGGGGCCAGCTCTCGAGCGTTCATTCAGCTTCGCTGGAATGCACGTGGTGAGGGGGCATTTGAGAAACCTATTTCACAACCTCTTTAGGGGTAAGCCTTTAAGCCATGTCAAGCCCAGAGCCGTCGTGGGTGGTTAAATTTGGAACGGACTGGGAAGCCTGTGCCGCAGCGGCCATCCTGAAATTCTTGAAGTGGACAAAATAGGTGGACAAGGGAGGGCTATTCAAACGCAGTTGGATGCACTGTTTTTAGAGCGTTCGTGGCCTGCGCAGTCCAAGCACTAGCAACGGGCAGAGAGAAATGTTTTCCCCTTTTCCTATGCCTGTTTTATAATAACGTTGGGGAAAATTGTGGAAAAAGAAGCCCTTGTCTCGGCTATAAGGCGGATAACCAACGCCATAAATTCGGCCATGGACCTGGCTACAACCCTGCAGCTAATAACCAGCACCACGGCTGAGGTCCTAAAGGTAGATTCTTGTTCCATTTACCTTCTGGACAAATCAGGGGAATATTTGGTGCTGAGAGCATCGACAGGGCTTGCTCCCCAGGCTATAGGCAAAGCGAAACTCCGCCTCGGCGAAGGTCTAACGGGGTGGGCTGCCCTCCACGGGGTTCCGGTGGCAGTGAGAGATGCTGCTGCGGACCCTCGCTTCAAGTATCTGCCTGAAACAGAGGAGTGGCAATTCAAATCCCTGATGGCAGTCCCCCTCTCAATCCAGGGCAGAGTCATAGGGGCAATAAACGTTCAGACCTCCTCCTATCACGATTACACTGAAGAAGAGATTGAACTCCTCAGTCTGGCAGCCGATCTGGCCGCCGGAGCCATTGAGAAGGCCATGCTTTACGATAGCATGCAGCGTCAGCTGGAAGAGCTCTCGGCTCTGGCTGAAGTCAGCAAGACGATTGTTTCGCCTCTTTACCTTGACGATGTGCTCAGGCTGGTGGTGGAAATGGCAGCCAGGATGATAAAGGCCGATGGTTCTTCTCTCCTCATCCTGGATGAAGGGGGTGAGCTCTCCACACGGGCCTCCTATGGTCCGGCCAGGGTCCTCCCCGGCCTCGAAATGGTTGCCTCAAGCGGTGAGCCCCTGGTATTATCCGGAACTCCCTCCATTCTGGCTGTTCCTCTTATCCTTAGGGAACAAATTAGGGGGGTGCTGAGCTGCTACACCGAAAAACCTCGAAACTTCACCCGGGAAGAAGTCAGATTCCTTTCAACTCTGGCAAACCAGATAGCCCTTGCTATCGAGAACGCTACTCTCGTTACCGGGATGACAGTGATAAGGGAAATGCATCACCGCATCAAGAACAACCTCCAGACCATAGCAATGCTTTTAAGGATGCAGATGGCCGAGGAAAAAAACAGGTCTGCAAGCCGTTCTTTACAGGAGGCTATAAATAGAATCATGAGCATTGCTACCGTCCATGACTTACTCTCAAGTAAGGGGTTCCACCAGGTAGATATCCTTGCTCTTTTGGAGAAGCTCAGTGCCCTCCTGGCTGAAAACATGAAAGTCCCTGGCAGGGAAATAGCGGTGAAGGTTCAGGGCCAGACCTTCTTCCTCCCCGCTCGCCCTGCTACTGCCCTCGCTTTAGCAGTGAGCGAACTACTTCAGAACGCTTTGGAGCACGCCTTCATCGGAAAAGAACGCGGTACTGTATCCGTTACGGTTGTGCAGGCCGGGAAGCGGTTTTCCATTGAAATAATCGATGATGGAATAGGCTTCAGCGAGCCGGAGTCGAAGCAAACCCTTGGCCTTCAGATAGTCCGCACTCTTGTTGAGGAAGATTTGAAGGGTTCCTTTACAATAGAGCGCAGGGACGGAGGCACGGGAACTCGCGCCCTGATAGAAGCTCCTATACCCAGAAGCTCTGCACCAAATTAGCCAGGAGTGTGGAGTATGGAGAGGGAAAGGCCCAAACCTGAGCGTTCCATAAACTTGGAAGAAGCAGTAGCTACGATAGAGAGTAAACTTGCTAACACCTCCGATATTACTGCTTATCCCGTTTTGGTAATGCTTTCGGGTTTGCCAGGCACAGGGAAATCTTACTTGGCCAGAAAGTTGTGCGAGAGGGTCCCTTTCGTAGTGGTGGAGTCGGATTTCGTCCGGAAGACTTTGTTCAATCCCCCCACCTACTCTCCGCGGGAGAGCGCTCTTGTCCACAGGGTATGCCATATCCTGATTGACAGACTCTTGAAGAAAGGGCTGAGGGTTATCTTTGATGCCACAAACCTTTCGGAAGTCCACCGGGAATACATCTACCGTCTGGCCGAAAGGAACAACGCAAGATTGGTTATAGTCCAGACGGTAGCGCCAGAAGAAGTAGTGCGGGCAAGGCTGGAAAAGCGCCACACAGCCAGAGACAATCATGACCTTTCCGATGCTGATTGGTGTGTCTATTGGCGGATGAAGCACTACCAGCAGCCTATTAGCAGACCCCACATTGTAGTGGATACCAGCAAGGATCTGGAAGAAGAAATCCAGAAAATTCTGCGAGTGTTACAGCGATGAGGGGGCTTATAATCTTCAACCCTGCTGCAGGCCCTCGCCGCAACTGGGGGGCTCTGACCAAAGCGGCCGCAGTCCTTGGAAAGGGTGGGTGGAAGGTGGAAATAGTGGAAACGGAAAGCAGCGATGAGGTTTATTCCCTTGCGAAGGAGGCTGCTTCCCTCCGCTATGATGCAGTCATAGCTGCGGGGGGCGATGGCACTGTTAACGGAGTAGTTAACGGTATTGTGGGAACAGAAACAGCTCTCGGCGTTTTACCTCTCGGCACTGGTAATGTATGGGCCAGGCAATTGGGGTTAACCTCTGCTAACCTTTTCCTCAGTTTGCCCGATGCGTGCAGAGCGGCGGAGATATTACTGGAATCCTCCGTGACCTCCGTGGACGTAGGCTTGGCCAATGGTCGCCACTTCCTGCTCTGGTGCGGCATAGGTATAGATGCCCTCGTTGCCGAAGAAGTGGAATCTCACCCTGCAGTGAAGAGGAAGTTCGGAGCCATGGCCTTCGTAATAGCGGGGGTGATAACAGCCATAACTTTCCTGGGGACAAGGACCGTCTTCCGAATAAACGGGAGGATTTTAAAGCGTAGGATCATCCTGGCTATTGCGAGCAATGTCCGCCTTTACGGAGGGTTAATAGAAGTAGCACCGTATGCCCGGCTTAATGATGGGCTGCTGGATCTCTGTATTTTCAAGGGTTACCGGTTCCCTCAGTTTATCCACCACGTTTACTCTGTATTTTCTGGCAAGCATGTGAGCGATCCTCTGGTTGAAATGAAACGGGTAGCTCGCCTTATTGTGGAAACGGCGCGGCCTTTTTCCATTCAAGTGGACGGCGAACCGATAGGCAAAACCCCGGTGCAAATAGAAGTCAAGCCTCTGGCCTTAAAGGCCCTTATTCCTCCTACCTGTCCTGCTGATTTGTTCATTTTCAAGAAGAGGATCAACTGAGCCAAGCGAAAAAGAGCCGATCCTCTGCTACCGCTGTTCCTTGCCCTTGAGCTCTTTTATTCCATTCTGGATTTCCTTCAGCAACGCCAGGAGCCGGGTTTCAAGGTCCTGGAGGACCTCCAAAGCGTACTGGTCAGCGCTCTGGGTGAGTTCCTGTGCCCTTTTGAGAGCTTTTTCTTCAATAGTTTTAGCCCTGCTTTCCGCCCTCTTCACGATCTCGTGTTCGCTCAGTATCTCCAGAGCCTTTTCCCTGGCCCTGCTCACGATTTTCTCAGCTTCCTCCTGTGCACTTTTCAGGATAGCATCCCTTTCCTCGGCTATGTGTTTTGCTTCCTCAATTTCCTGAGGTAGAGAGAGGCGGAGCTTGTCTATGAGGCTCAGTATCTCATCTTCGTTGAGGATCACGAAAGGAGTGAAGGGCACTTTAAGTCCCTTCTGAATAAAACTCTCCAATCTGTCTATGAGGAAAAGCGATTCCATAGTTTAATCCCGCAGCGATACGAGAGCAATTCCGGTTTGGGTTTCCTTGAGTTTGTGCAGGAGCGCTTCTTTCACGTGGGGTGGGACCATTGAATCTAGGCATCCACCAAGGGCGGCGATTTCCTTCACAACACTGGAGCTGAGGAAAGCGTACTCCTGGCTGGTCATGAGGCACAGGAATTCTATCTCAGGGGCCAGTTTTTTGTTGATCAGAGCCATCTGAAATTCAAGTTCAAAGTCAGAAATGACCCTGAGGCCGCGGACTATGACTTTGGCCCCTTTAGAACGGGCAAAATCCACCGTAAGAGCATTGTAGCTCTCCACGATTATCTTGGGGTTGCCTTCAAAGGCCTTACGGGCCATATTCACCCGCTCTTCCACTGAAAAGAGGACGTTCTTCCCAGGCCTTTCGTAAACAGCCACTATGAGCTTATCGAAGAGCCTTGAAGCCCTGGTAGCTATGTCTATGTGGCCATTGTGGATAGGGTCAAAGGTTCCCGGATAAACAGCAATGGTCATGTTTCCCTCCTTCGGGAACTCAGCTTATATCCACAACTCCAGGCTGCCATAGCCTGTCAACTGCCTCCCTGAGCAAGCGGAACTCAGGCCTTAGGAGTTCCGGATCCTCCTGGAGTATCTCCATGGCTACTTCCCTGGCCTCGGTCAAAATTTTAATGTCGGTGAGGCGGGCGAGCTTCAGCTCTGGAAGGCCGCTCTGCCTTGTCCCCAGAAATTCACCAGGCCCCCGCATCTCCAGATCCTTCTCCGCCAGTTGGAAACCATCCTGGATAGTCTCTACAATCTTGAGGCGCTCAAGAGCTTCGGGAGATTCGGAGTCGGCCACTAATATGCAGTAACCTGGCTCGCTTCCCCTGCCCACTCTGCCCCGGAACTGGTGAAGTTGGGCCAGACCGAAGCGGTGGGCTCCCTCCACCATCATGACCGTAGCATTGGGTATATCTACTCCCACTTCCACTACAGCAGTGGAAACCAAGATCTGGATTTCGCCCTGCCGGAAAGCTTCCATAACTTTTTCCTTCTCTTCGCCTTTCATCCGGCCGTGAAGCAGGCCAAGATTGAGGTCCGGAAAAACCTCCTTTCTTAAGCGCTCGTATTCGGCAACGGCAGAGGGAGCATCCACACTTTCGGATTCCTCTATTACCGGGTAGATTATGAAAGCTTGCCGTCCTCTTTCTATCTGGCTACGGATGAACCTGTAGGCTCTTTCTCGTTCCAGGGGTGTAATAAGGTATGTTTTTACCCCCTGCCTTCCGGGGGGCATTTCATCCAAAATGGAGATATCCAAGTCTCCGTAAATGGTCAGAGCCAGGGTTCTTGGAATAGGGGTGGCGCTCATGACTAGGACATGGGGTAAGTAGCCTTTCTGGCGGAGGGATGCTCTCTGGCGCACCCCGAAGCGGTGTTGTTCGTCTATTATGGCTAGAGCTAAGTTGGCGAACTGAACTCCCTCTTGGATTAAAGCGTGAGTTCCTACAACAATATCTATTTCGCCAGAGGCTATTTCTTCCTGGATTTGCCTTTTCTCGGAGGGTTTTGTGCTGCCAATGAGGAGGCGGATCCTGGGAGAAATGAGGTGCTTGAGGTCCATTCTCTCCAGGAGGGAGGTCATGGTCTGATAGTGTTGCTCGGCAAGGATTTCGGTGGGGGCCATCATAGCCGCTTGGTAGCCAGCGGCCACTGTAACCAGCATGGCAATGAAGGCCACCACAGTTTTACCAGAGCCAACCTCTCCCTGGAGAAGCCGGCTCATAGGCTTATCATCGGCCAGGTCCTTCAGGATCTCCTGAAGAGCCCTGCGCTGAGCTCCTGTGAGTTCGAAGGGAAGAGAAGAGGTTATTTGCTCCACAAAACCGTAATCCACTTTGATAGCACGCCCTGGATTGCTTCGCCAGGCGAACTTCTGACGCATAACGCCCAGCTGGAGGAGAAGTAGTTCATCAAAGGCCAAGCGTCGGCGTGCTTCTTTCAAGAGTTCCTGGTTATCGGGGAAGTGGATTTGAGCCAGGGCAGAACCCAGGGGCAGGAGTTTTCGCTCCTCCCTTATCTTCTCGGGAAGAGGATCCGGGACTTTTTCCGCCCAGTACTTTGTTGCCCTGAGCATGAGTCGGCGGAGCCAGCGGGGACTCAGGCCCTTAGTCAGGGGGTAAATGGGGACTATGCGCCCGGTGCTCACCAGCTCTTTATCCAGAAGTTCCCATTCGGGAGAGCTCATGGTGAGCCGACCCATGAACTCATCCACGCGGCCGCTTACTACGATCTGCTTTCCAGGCCTGAGTTGCTGAGCAATATGCGGCTGGTTGAACCAGCTTACTTCAATAACTCCTGTGCCGTCGGCCAGCAAGCAGGAGACCACGGTAAGGCCGCTTTTGGCCTCCCTAATGCTGACATCCCAAACATTCCCTATGAGGGTGACCTCTTCACCGTAGCGTAGGCGGTTTATGGTTTTTATGTTGCTGTAATCCACATATCGCCTGGGAAAAAGGTAAAGGAGGTCTCTTATGGTCCGGACCCCCAGTTTTTTCAGGCGTTCGGCGTTGCGGGGGCCAACCCCGCTGAGCTTTATAACGGGGGAATCAAGGCCCAAACCCTTTGGTAATTTGGTCTCCTTTTCCAAAGGCTTTTCTTCCAACGGTTTGGGCTGGATCACTGGGGCGGTGGTAATCGGTTTCAAAGTGGGGAGAACTGGGGTGGTGAGGAGTTCGTGAATTTTTTCCAGCAGGGCCTTCCTCTCCTCAAGCGAGGAGAGGGAAGAGTAGCGGGAAAGCAACGCAACAATTTCCCTGATCCTAGCTCTTTCCTGTTCCGTACCTGCCTCCTTTAGGGCTAAATCACCCCAGGTGGCTGCCAGCTTGCGGAATCCTCCGAGTACAGCCTTGTCTTTGTAACCAAGCCTTGCCTCTTGCCTCAGTATTTTCTCCAGGGTTTCAGACGGTTTCCCACCCACTCTAAATACCTCCTTCCTGGATCGCTAGGGTTATGGCTCTCGGCCCCAAGTAGCAAATCATAGAAGGGCTGAGCGGCAGTATTGTTGGCTTTACTTTGAAGGGGAGAGCGGCGAATTTCTCCAGGAAGGCATTAACAGTATCGCCCATGTCATTCTTCAGCACTGCCAGCCTCTTTATGTTGACGAATTCCGCCGTGAATTCTATGAGTTTTTCAGCCATTTCTTCCTCAGTCTGAACTTTCTCCAGAGGTATGAATTTCCCATCCTCCACTATCAGGAAGACTTTAAGGCCTAGCATAGTCCCTAAGATTGCTTGGGCGGGGCTTATGATCTTCTTGTGGCGGAGGAATCTCAAGTCCTGGGAAAAGGAAGCAATATACATATAAGGAATCATACCCCGAACGAGCCGTACTATCGCTTCCATCGAGCGGCCTTTCTGAGCCGCCTTTGCCGCTTCTTTGACCATCAGGCCCAGGGCATAGGAAGAAACTTCGGAATCAATAATTGTTATACGAGCTCGCCCCAGAAAGGGTATGCTGGCTTCCCGAGCCACTGAGGCTACAGGGTTCATGTAACTTGAGGTGTAAATTCCTACAATTTCGTCCCCTTCCTTTATCACTTTCTGGTAGACCTTTTCCATATAGTCCCGGGTTGGTGGAAGGGAAACCGGGATGGCTTTAGTGCGGGAAATTTCCCGCACCAACTTTTCGTTGTCAATGTCCGTGCCCTCGTAGTAGATTTTATCCTTTAGCTTTATGCGCAGGGGTACAATAGTTATGCCAAGCTTTCTAACTTCAGCTTCGTCCTCAAAGACAGCACCACTATCGGTTATTATCTTCACCATTATCGCTTACTCCAGGGAAATAATGTAATGGTAGTAAGGTTGACCACCCCAGATGGTTTCCACCTTCAAGTTGGGGAATCGCTCGCGTATTTTATCGGCTATGGCAAGAGCTTCTCCTTCTTCAACGTCAGCACCGTAATAAAGGGTGAGGATTTCTCCTCTTTCAGGTTCCATTTTCTCAAGGAGCTTAAAGATGATTTCCTCGGCTGTTTCTCCTGCCGCTGTGAGTTTGCCGTCGAGGAGGCCTATGAGCTGACCTTCGGCCACTTTTATGCCTTCCACTTGGGTGGAACGGATTGCCACAGTGATTTCCCCCGTGCGCACATATTTCATGGCCTCGCTCATAGCTTCAACATTTTCTTCCAGGGTCAGTTCGGGGTTGAAGGAGAGAATGGCGCTTATACCCTGGGGAATCGTGCGAGAAGGGATTACTTTCACCTTTTTGCCAGAAATTTCCGCCGCTTGTTGCGCGGTTAGGATTACGTTGGAGTTGTTGGGAAGTATTATGATTTCCTCGGCGTCTAAGGAATTGAGGGCTTGGAGTATTTCTTCAATGCTTGGGTTCATGGTCTGCCCTCCGGAAACTATGGCATCAGTGGAGAGGCTCTTAAAGACCTCAGCCAGGCCCTTGCCCGGCACTACAGCCACCACGGCTATTCTCTTGGCGACTTTTGGAGGGGCGGGTTGGGCCTCACGGCTCAGAACGAATTCGCGGTACTGTTCCTGCATGTTCTCAATTACTATGTCCACAAGGGAACCCCACTTTATGCCATAGTTGAGGGGTGTGCCTGGCTCGTTGGTGTGGATGTGCACTTTAACCATAGTGGAATCTCCCACCACCAGGACCGAATCGCCCATAGTGGATATGTTTTTCCTTATCTCCTCCACGTCCAGGTTCTGGCCTTTGATTATGAACTGGACATCGTAGCCGTATTCGCCTTCCAGAGCCTCTGTCTTTACAACAGCTCTTTCGATGGGGGTCTCTGTTTCCAACCTTTCACCTCGCAGGCATTTTAGAAAGCCTTCCATTATGACCAGGAGCCCTTGCCCTCCAGCGTCCACCACCCCTGCTTCTTTCAGAATGGGGAGAAGGGAAGGAGTCTTGGCCACAGCAGCCCTTCCCGCTTCCACCACATACTCCAAGGCAACGAGCAAGTTATCAGTCTTGTGCTTGATAGATTGAAGGGCTTCAGACATTTCCCTTATCACTGTTAGGATGGTGCCCTCCACAGGCTTTATCACGCCTTTGTAAGCCGTAGCAGTAGCCTCAGCTAGGGCGTCGGCCAGGTCCTGGACCCTTATCACGTCTTTTTTATCCAGTGCTTTAGCAAACCCTCTCCATATCTGCGAGAGGATAACCCCAGAGTTCCCCCTGGCTCCCATTAGCGCGCCGTATGCAGCTTTTTGGGCCACCATCCAAGCAGAGTTTTCCTTCACCTGTTCGATCTCTCTGACGCAAGCCTGCATCGTTAGAAACATGTTCGTTCCAGTATCGCCGTCAGGGACGGGGTAGACGTTGAGGGCATTGATAAAATTGACGTTGCGTTCAAGCCAGGCAGTAGCTGCTTTGAACAAATCTTTGAGGATTATACCATCCCATGTCGCATTTTCCACCCTTTCCCCCTCCCGACCTTCAGGAATTTACCCTCAGGTCTTGAACGTAAACATTGACTTGCGCCACAGGTATTCCCAGGTTCTTCTCCACTATGTATTTTACTCTTTCCTTAAGATTGTAAGCAACCTCCGTTATCCGCACTCCGTATTCCATTATCACGTAAAGGCTGATAACCAACTCCGGGCCTTCCCACTTTATCTCTATCCCGGGGTGAGCGAGGTCTCCAGATAGGAAACCCTTGCGGGCAAGGCCAACGATGCCGTAACATTCCAAGGCAGTTAGGGAGATGAGCTCAATCAAAGCCTCAGGCGTTATTTCAATTTTCCCAAGCCTTTCACCCCTTTCCATGCCCTTCTCCTCAGAAGCAATCTCCGGCCAGCTTACCAAATTTTAGCTGAAATCAGACCTCATAGCAACCTTTTCGTTTTTTAAAACACTTCAGTTCTTAAAGGTATCCGTCAAGCCGAGCAATTGTGGCCCTGAGAGGAAGCCAGGTTCAGGACCGTCTGGATATCCATTGCCCCCAGCGATGGAGGTAACTACGCTTCAGATAAAAGGGATTGTGCACGATTTGTCATGAAAGATGTGCCAGATGAGGGGGATAGGTTCGGAGAGGAGAAAGGCATCGGGTAATCGTCTCTTCCCAGCAACCGTTTTTCAGTCAGGTAACGTGAAACATTGCCCCTTCCCGTCCCAAAAGCTATAATGATTTAAAGTTAGAAAACGGAGGGAGGCTTGTCAAAGCTCAGGATAGTGTTTTTCCTCTTTATCCCACCTATTTTTTTGCTGGGATTTGGGCTTTTAGCCTCGGCTGAGAAACCACCTCCTCAATTCAAAGCTTTCATGGAGCCAGCGCTGGTGAAAGCACTCGTTTCTGCTGGTCCAAGCGATTTGCTCCCCGTAATCGTAGTTCTCAGAGAACAGGAACTGCCGGAGAAATGGGCCGGAAACAGAGATAAACTGGTAACTAACCTCAGATCCTTAGCCGCCAGAACGCAGGGTCCCCTCAGGTCCTATTTCGACGAAGCTAAAGCCGCCGGGCTCGTAGAATCATACACCCCTTTCTGGATCTTCAACGGTTTCGCTCTTAAGGCGAAACCGCAGGTCATACAGCAGATTGCCACACACCCTTCGGTCTCAATCATCCTTTTGGACCACTACCGCCAGTGGCTCAAAGCAGAATTTCCAGCCCCTCCGTCGGCGGGGTGGAACGTTGAACGCATCCGGGCGCCTGAGGTCTGGGCTTCCCTTGGCGTTTCCGGAGCAGGAGCCGTGGTGGCTGTAATGGACACTGGGGCCGATTGGCTCCACCCTGCTTTGAAATTCAATTACCGGGGTTACAATCCCCATGGCCCTGCTGTGCACACTGGGAACTGGTTTGATCCCGTGACCCGCTCCTCTTACCCCTTTGACGACCACGGCCACGGCACTCATGTCCTCGGCATAGCAGTGGGCCAAGAAGGTATAGGTGTTGCTCCTGGGGCAAAGTGGATCGCGGTTAAGGTCTTGGATGGCAACGGTTACGGCTACGATTCTTGGATCCATGCCGGTTTCCAGTGGCTCCTGGCTCCGGAAGGCGACCCTGCTCTCGCTCCCGATGTGGTTAATTGCTCCTGGGGGGATGCCAACGCCATGAACACTGTCTTCCAGACCGATATCCGAGCCCTCAGGGCTGCTGGAATAATACCTGTCTTTGCCGCTGGGAACGGAGGCCCCAGCCCTGCCTCGGTGTACTCCCCAGCTTCTCTCCCAGAAGCGATAGCTGTAGGGGCAACGGACCCTTACGATGAAGTGGCTCAGTTTTCCAGCCGCGGCCCTTCCCCTTGGAACGAAATCCGTCCCCATGTGGTGGCTCCTGGAGTAAACATCCGCTCCTCTTTTCCCGGTGGGACCTATGCCTCTTGGAGCGGAACATCCATGGCAACACCCCATGTCGCAGGTTTGATAGCCCTAATGCGTTCGGTAAGTCCCACCATAAGCGTGACCCAGACCCTTTTCCTCATAACGTCAACTGCCGTCCCTCTGAGCTCCACAATCCCAAACAACGATTCCGGCTGGGGGAGGGTAGACGCCTTTGCCGCAGTAGCAACCCTTCTAAATGCCGGGAGCATTCAGGGGATAGTGCAGGGTGTGGATGGAAATCCGATCTCGGGAGCAACTATTTCAGCTATATCAAAGGGCAGTATAGGAGGTGGAAACACTTCCTCTGACCATTCCGGCCACTATGCCCTTTATTTGGCTCCTGGCCTTTACAATGTAACCGCCTCAGCTTTTGGTTACTTCTCCCACACTGTTTCTAACGTTGCCGTCCTAACTGGTGCCACTACGAGTGTCAATTTCATCCTCCAGCCCCAGCCTACTGGAACCCTTGAGGTTCACGTCCGCGAGGCTGCAACCGGTGAGCCCTTGACCGCCCTCATCCTGCTCCCGGGAACACCTTTAACGGCCACAGCCAGCTATTGGGTCGTATCCCTCCCAGCTGGGAATTACGAAGTAGTGGCCCGCGTTCTGGGCTACAGGGTAATGACTACTACCGCTAAAATCGTAGCCGGTGAGACAACCTCGGTGACCTTGAGACTTCCCCCTGCTCCTACCATCCTCTTAGTGGACAGTGGAGCTTGGTATTATGGAAGCCATATTGCTTATTACCGCCAGGCCCTTGACGACCTTGCTTACGTTTACGATGAATGGTCAATCCGGCGCCTTCCGGGTGACATCCCCACGGCAGAACGATTGAAACACTACGACCTTGTGATATGGAGCGCACCTCAAGATGCCCCGGGCTACATAGGAGCAGAAAGTGCTATAACCGGTTACCTTTCTTCCGGCGGCAGGCTCTTTCTGAGCGGCCAAGACATAGGTTTCCTGGACGGAGGCGGAATCGGTTATTTCCCTTATTACACCAAGTACCTCAAGGCTCGTTTCGTCCAGGATAACAGTGAAAGCTGGAGCCTTTATGGCCTTCCTGAAGGGCCATTCTCTGGCCTGAGTTTCTCCATTGCCGGCGGGGACGGCGCCGACAATCAGCTTTTCCCTGATATGGTGGAGCCTGCCGATCAGGTGGAGGCTTCCCCAGTCCTGGCTTATTCAGGCGGGGGCTACGGAGGCCTTGTCGTGGGGGTGTGCCTCGATTACCGCGTGCTCTACTTCTCCTTCGGCTTTGAAGCTATAGCTGACAGAGCCATCCGGAAAGAGGTCATGGATAAAGCCATATCTTGGCTAACGGCTCCTGTCCCTCAAGCTGGCCTTCAGGTGCTTACATCAACCCAGACCATCATAGGCCGGCCGGGTGATGTAATCACCCATGGGATTACGATCAGGAACACGGGAAGGGTTGGATATGACACCGTCAGTATTTCTGTTGATGGGGGCCGGTGGCCCGTCACTCCCACTACCCAGTCCCTCAACCTCGCTCCCTGCGCAGCCGATAAGATCGAATTTCAAGTAGCGATACCGCCGGATGCCAGGTGGAATGAGCGGGATACTGTAACCGTAGTTCTGCGTTCCTCCCTCTCTCCAACTCTTTCCGCCTCGGTGGTAATAACCACTAAAACCCCGGCTCCCATATTGCTGGTGGACCAGGACCGGTGGTATGAGCAAGCGGACAAATACGAGAGGGCCATGGCTGAGGCTGGCCTTCAGTACGACCTCCTCAGCGCTACCGATTCAAAAGTCCCCTACGAGATGCTGAGCTGGTATCCCATGGTTTTATGGTGGACAGGCTACAACTGGCATGACCCCGTGAGGCCAGAGGATGAGGACGCTCTGGCCGATTACCTCCTCGGAGGTGGCAGGCTTTTCCTTTCCTCCCAGGATTTCCTCTTCTGCCGAAGTCCGGACAGTGCTCCGTTCTGCAGAGGGACCGGTTCCCTGCTTCCCTTCCTCGGCGTTCTTACGTGGACTGAGGATGTGACCCCCGTTTTAGTCGTTGGTGTGCCAGGGGAACCCATCGGGGAAAACCTCGGCCCTTGGCCTCTGGAATACCCGTTCCGAAACTGGTCCGATGCCCTCGAACCTGTTCCGGGTACGACCGTTGTCTTCCGCGACCAGGAAAGAAGGGCAATCGGGCTAGCTCGCCGGGGAGAACGTTGGGCTTCGGTTTTCTTCGCTTTTCCTTTCGAAGCCTTGCCGGAAGGAGTGCGTCCTGAAGTCATGGAAAGGGTTGCAGGGTTTCTGTCCTGGCTTGGTTCTTCCTCCTTTTCAGCCCACCCGGCCTCCGTTATGCCCGGTGCAGAGGTGACTTGGACCCTCGTCTTGCGGAACGATGGGGTAGAATCCATAACGGCTTCTTTCTTTGCCACCATCCCAGCGGAATTGATTTTCCTGCCTTCCTCTCTGAACGGCCCGGCTGTTTACGACCCTGTTTCCTCAGCTCTATCCTGGCGTGGTTCGATCTTACCCGGGAGCTCTGTAACCATATCCTATCGGGCCCTGGTTGGTGAAAACACCTCCGCCGGAACGATAATCCGCCAGGAGGTAATGCTGGGGATTGAGGAACAGGGCATATATTTCCGCCGAGAGGCCCAAGTTGGAGTGGAGACGCCGGACCTGGGTCTATCAACTCTGGAATGTGTGCCGGAGGAAACGCTTACGGGTATCCCCGTTTCCTGCACTCTCACCCTTCGCAACCATGGTCCCGGCGATGCCGCTGAGGTTCTGGCCTTTATACATATCCCCACAAGCGCAAAACTCGTCCCCGGTTCCTTCTCCTGGGAAACGGGGATTGGAGAGGTTGGAAGAGGATTTCTGCGTTGGGAGGGTTCCATCCCCGCGGGTTCCTCTTCTACTGTGCGCTGGGGACTTGAATTGGTGACCTATAGAGAACAACTCTTCTATCATGAAGCCCTTTTCGGGGAAAGAGGAAAACCTCTTTGGGAGCGAGCTCTCTGGCTGAAAGGTTCTCCACGGAGAAATTTCCTCCCCATTGTCCTTAAGGGTTACCAGCCTCCTAACTGATGTCCCTGCTTATCCTACGGGATAGGTTTAGTCCTCCTAAGGCTTTGCTTTCGAAACAACCCTAATTTTAAATTGACAAAAACGCCCGCGGGGAGTAATATTAATTGCGATATTTTTTCCCTTTGGGAGGCGGGATGAAAAAAAGGGAGGCGCAAGGGTTGATAATCGGAGGGGTTGTAGGTGCGCTTACTGGGATGGCAATAGCCTGGCTCCTTCTAACACGACCTCAGGAACCAGGAAGGGAAAAGCAGCCAGTTTCCTGGCCTGAAGTGCTGAAACTTGTTGTCTCCCTCCTCCGAGCAGTAGAAAGGGTTTCCCACTGGCTATGACCGGGCTTAGGATTTTCCTGCTTGCCTTGATGCTTCTTTATTTCCTGGGGGCGAACGCCTCTTTTTTGGTCAGCGATGACCGGGTAGAAGCTATCCTGGAAAAAATGACCCCTGAGGAAAGAGTTGGGCAGCTCTTCGTGGTCACCTTCCACGGCTCCGATTTTTCCACTGAATCTCCTATTGGCAAGCTTATTCGGGAGTTCAGAGTGGGTGGCGTTATAATCTCGGCCCAGAACCGCAATTTCACCAATGGTCCTAACACTCCTGCTGAAGTCCTTTCCCTCACCCGCGGCCTTCAGTCCTTGGCTATGAGCGAGCCCATCTCGGGCACCACGCCGCTCCCCCTTTTCATAGGGATAAATCACGATGGGGATTTCCCCCAGCTCCGCTCGGGTTTCACGCCTATCCCCAACTATATGGCCATAGGGGCTACCTGGGATGAAGCTCAGGCAGAGCTTGTGGGTTCAATCGTCGGAGCGGAACTGGCTGCCGTTGGGATAAATATGCTCCTTGGCCCTTCATTGGATGTGGTGGATCGTCCGGAGGTGGCAATAAAATCAGGGATAGGAACCAGAGCTTTCGGCGGGGATCCTTACTGGGTTGGGAAGATGGGCAAAGCTTACATAAGAGGAGTTCACAGAGGGAGCAAAGGTCGGGTCATAGCCGTGTCCAAGCACTTCCCGGGCCGAGGCGGAAGCGATCGCCCACCTGAAGAGGAGGTCTCAACCATACAAAAGTCGGTGCAGGAGCTCCGTAAGATAGAACTTGCTCCATTCCTGATGGTCACTCAGGCGCAGGGAGAAGAGGTAACCGATGCCCTGATGAGTTCCCACATCCGTTACAGGGGTTTCCAAGGAAACATCCGGGAACTCACCCCTCCCCTTAGCCTCCACCCCCAAGGCCTCAACGCCATCATGTCCATGCCGGAATTCACTTCCTGGCGGGAGAAGGGAGGGATTTTAATCACAGAATCATTAGGAGCATTAGCTATCAAACGCTATTATGACCCTCAGCTTTCTTCTTTCCCCTTTAAGCGCATAGCTCAGGACGCCTTCTTGGCGGGGAACGACCTCCTTTTCCTTTCTGATTTCTCCCTCTCCGGTTCCTGGGAGGAACATTACGAGAACATAATCCAGACTGTGCTTTTCTTCCGGGAAAAATACTCCGATGATCCAGCCTTCAGGGCAAAGGTTGATGAATCCTGCCGTCGCATCTTGAAGGCCAAACTACGTCTTTACCCCAACCTTTCCCTGCAGGAGGTCCTGACCAACCCTGTGAGTCTGAATGTTGTTGGTTCATCAACCGAAAACCTCTTTCCCTTAGCCCTTCGCTCCCTCACCCTGGTCTATCCAGAACACAAAGAACTAACAGAACGAGTTCCATCTCCTCCTCTCTACAAAGATTACATCCTCATCTTCTCTGACACCAGGGCTATGAAGGATTGCCAGGATTGTCCCTCTGAGCAGATTTTACCTGTAGATGCCCTGAAGAACATGATATTAAGGCTTTATGGACCCAGGGCTACAGGACAAATTGACCCCGAGAAAGTCCACAGCTTTAGCTTCGCTCGACTGAAAGCTTTCCTTCTTTCACCTGGGGATGACAAAGAACTTGAAGATTTATTCGCCAGGGCTACTTGGGTGATTTTCGCTATGCAGGATCTGGACCCAAAGCAATTTCCCGCCTCTGATGCCTTCAAGGAGCTGCTTCGGAATCGCCCTGAGCTTCTGCGGGATAAGAAAGTAATAGCTATAAGCTACGGTGCGCCTTATTACCTTGACACCACCGAGATAAGCAAGTTAACCGCTTACTATGCGGCCTACAGTCCGCTTCCCTACTTCATAGAATACTCGGTAAAGACCCTGTTCCAGGAATTTGTCCCCCATATGGCTCCTCCAGTTAGCGTGCCGGGAGTCAACTACGATTTAATAGTGCAGACGGAGCCTGACCCCGATCAGGTGATTGAGTTGGAAGTAGTGGGCATGCCCAAAGATGGAACCCCGCAGCCTCTGGATCTGAGGCCGGGAAGCACTTTCAAGATACGGACCGGGGTCATCCTTGACCGCAATGGCCATCCGGTTCCCGATGGGACACCTGTGGTCTTCAGGCTTTTCTACCCGGCTGAGTCTCTGGAACTTCCGCGTCGCGAAGTTAACACTGTGAACGGAGTGGCCGAGATTTCTCTCACTTTGGAGCGAACGGGGCAGTTGGAAATAACAGCCTCAAGTCTCTCAGCCACCAAATCCACCAAAATAGTTGTAACAGTCCAGGAAAACCAACCAGCGATCCTGGCCACTGTAGCCCCCTCCCCGACTCCTACCTTTACTCCGACGCCCATCCCTACCCCTTCTCCCATCCCCACCCCTTTTCCTACCCCTGTGCCGACGACTGTTCCGGGGCCAAACCCAACTCTTTTCCACTTCGGGAGCACCCTTCTGGCCATTTTTCTGGCTGGAGCTTTCAGTCAAGTGCGGGAAACAAATCTAAGGGAAAAGGTCAGAAAGTTCTCGCTGGTGGTGATTATCGGACTAACTGGATATATCGCTTGCTCTCTTCTGGCCATAGCGGTGGGTGGCGAAGGGGGACGAATTATCGTAAAAGGGCTGCCCGTAGTCAGCTCCGGCCTGGCTTTGGCTTTGAGCCTCTTCTGGTTTTTCTCGCCAAGGCAAAATAGGTAAAATAAGTTTGAAAGAGGGAAATGGTGGGGTTAACTTTTCTATGGCAGGTCAACTTCATCCTTTCAGCGGGAATTGTCCTTGTAGCCTTCTCTTTACTCGCCTACATGGCCTCCGCTAACCTCCTCAATCCCGTAGCCAGAGCCTTTTGTGCCATAATGGCCTTCGTAATAATCGTATATTCGGGGGACTTGGTAATCCCAAGGGTAGAGGACTTAAGCACAGCTTTTTCCTGGTTGCGCTTCCAATGGCTTGGTATTTCCTTTATCCCGGCTGCCTATTTCCACTTCGCCGATGCCATCCTGAGGGCTTCTGGCTCCTTTTCTCCTCTGCGGAGGTGGATTTCTGGCCTACTTTATTTCCTCAGCCTCATTTTCTGCTTGATGGCCCTCCGGAGTGACCTTTTGGTTTACGATGGCCAGTACCATGAGGGGCTCGTTTACCTCACCCCGGGGCCTCTTTTCCCCGTTTTCACTGCTTTCTTCGTGGCTTCCTTGCTTTCCAGCCTCTTCATCCTCTACAAAGCCCGGCAGAAGGCTTTCACTTCCACAACCAGGCGGCGACTATCATACCTTCTGGGAGCCTTTATCGGACCAGGCATTGGAGTTTTCCCCTACCTCCTGATTTCAAGAACTGCCCGGTTTCTAACCCCTCCTCTTGTTCTCTTCCTCTCGGTGGTTGGGAACCTCATTGTGGCGCTAATGCTCGTGGTCATGGCCTATGTGGTGGCCTATTACGGCGCCCTCGCCCCTGACCGCATAATCAAGCACCAATTGATCCACTACCTGCTCAGGGGGCCTTTCGTGGGGATATGTGTGATCGGTGTGATCCTGCTTCTTTCAGATTCTGAAGATTTCCTGGGCCTTCCTGGGGAAACGGTAACGATATTTGCTGTAGTAATGGTGGTAGTCCTGCTTCAGATACTCATAAACAAGGCCAAGCCCTTCATTGACCGCCTGATCTACAGCCGCGACCGTGATGAAGTAACCTGGATTCAAGAGCTGGACAGAAGGCTCCTCACCACTACTGACCTCCAGCAATTCTTGGAAAGTATCCTGGTAGCCCTGTGCGAACTCCTTAAGGTTCGGTGGGGATTTGTCACTCTCGGGAACCGGTCTGTGGAAGCCCGTTGTGGTCCCCTGGCCAAGATAAATGAAGCTTTCAATGCTTTACCTTCTTCCCTGGAAAGAGTTCCCACCGTGAATCTGACGGAAAAGCTGAGGATTTACGACGCTGGTTTCTGGGTTATCCCTCTTGAGGCCAACGAGGAAGAAATAGGTTTTTTGGTCATTGAGGCCCCTCCCTCTGATGCTGAGTTTTCTTCCGAGGAGCTCGAAGTTTTTGAAACCTTGGTGCAGAGGATCATCAGAGCCCTTGAGGACCGAGTTCTACAGCAGAAGGTCTTTGAAATCCTGCGCACCCTCATTCCCGACGTAGAAAGCATAAGGCACTGGCAAGCTTCTCTCTATACGATGCCATCGGGAAGTGCAGGGGCCCTTCTGGAGCTGGCCAGCCCCGATTACCAGCAGTGGGTCAAAGAGGCCTTGAGCAATTACTGGGCTAGCCATAAGCTGGCTGAAAGCCCCCTTCTCAGGCTTCGGGTGGTGGAGAAAGCAATCAGGGAACACGAAGGCAATCCAGTGAAAGCCTTAAGAGCTGTCCTCAAAGAGGCTATTGAATCCCTCAAGCCCGAAGCAAGGCAACCCACAGGTTCCCTGGAGTGGATGATTTACAACATCCTTGAGATGCGCTACCTCCAGGGCAAAAGCCCCAGGGAAGTAGCCGGGCGCCTATCTATAAGCGAATCGGACCTTTACAGGAAGCAAAGGATTGCTATTGAACAGGTATCAAAAATCCTGGCAGAAATGGAACGGAGGGAAGCCTATGGAAGCGGAAAACATGAAGGGTGAAGCTATGGAGCCTTCACATCCGACTGATTGGGAGGAAGTAGAACGCCTTTTTCAGACAGGTGCTATCCTCGAATTACCCGTTATAGGATACAACCAAGGCGGCTTTGTGGTTCAGTTCAACAGTATAAAAGGGTTTGTCCCCCTTTCTCAGGTTTCCTTCATCCCTTACGGCCTTTCCGCTAAGGAGCGGTTCTCATTTCTGGCAGGGTGGGTTGGGGAAAAGTTAAAGCTCAAGATAATCGAGGTGGACCGTAGCCGCAACAGGCTCGTCCTATCGGAGAGGGAAGCTTTTTTGAAAAGCGAAGGTAAAGATTTCTGGGAAAGGGTGCGTCCAGGTCAGGTTGTGAAAGGTGTTGTTACTACTATTAAGCCTTTCGGAGCTTTCGTGGAGCTCGGTGGGCTTGAAGGGCTCGTCCATATCTCAGAAATATCTTGGAATAGGATCGAACATCCTTCGCAAGTCCTTAAGCCAGGCCAGGAAGTGGATGTTCTGGTTATGGACATAAACCCGCAGGAAAGGAGGATAGCCCTGAGCATAAAGCGCCTCCAGCCTGATCCCTGGGTAGGTGTTGAGGAGAGATATAAAGTAGGGCAAATTGTGCGGGGCAAGGTTACCAACGTTTCGGATTTCGGGGTCTTTGTGGAAGTGGAAAGGGGCCTTGAAGGGTTGATCCACATCTCTGAACTGGCGGAAGGCAACTTCATACACCCCCGCAATGTGGTGGAAGAAGGGGATGAGGTAGTGGCTCAGGTCCTGGAGGTAGATGAGAAGAACTATAAGCTCAGCCTCAGCACCAGGAGGGTTCCTCATTCTATTATTAAGAAAAAGAAGAAATGAGGAGGTGGAACTTCGAGAAGGTTAAAGGCTCGGGCCCTTATGTTCTGATCGTCCTGGGCTTATTGGGTTCTATAAGCCTCTTGCCTTGGAAAGGGGGTATAATTACTGATTGGTTTGGCGATGGGTGGCGTTTCCTTTTTGGGTTTGGTGCTTTGCCCGCTTCACTCCTTTTCGCCTTTTCAGGCTGGTGCCTGAGGCAGAAAGAAACTCCTTGGAGATTGCTGGCTGGTCTTGAGCTCTGCTTTTTCTCCCTCTTAGCTCTGGTGCACCTGCTCTGGCCCACCATTGATCCCCTGGGACTGGCTTACCAGGGTAGAGGGGGGGGATACGTAGGCTGGGCCCTCTCTTCCTCTCTAGCAGGTTTGATGGGGAAGCTGGGTAGTTCCCTGGTCTTGCTCGCGCTAACGTTCCTCGGTATGAGTTTGCTAACTTTCCCCAAGCCAGTTCCTTCCGAATCACCTCCCCCGCGACGGCAGAAACCCCATTCCCCCAGGCCCAAAACACAGCCCACTCCACCTGAGAAGCCTATTCATCCTTCCCCAAGGGGCCTTCCACCCATGGAGCTTTTCCAGCCTCCCAGGTCTTCGAAGACGAGCGACGTAGAGCTGCAGCGCATGGCCCAGCTTTTGGAAAAGACTCTCGCCAGCTTCAACATTCCAGCGAAAGTAGTGGCTATAAACCGTGGCCCCGTTGTGACCCAGTTCGGGGTTGAGCCAGGCTTTGTGGAGAAGGTAGGGAAAGACGGTAAAATCCAACGCACCCGAGTTAGGGTCGCTCAAATAGCAGCCCTGGCCGATGACATAGCTTTGGCCCTTTCGGTTGCTCCCATACGCATAGAGGCCCCTGTCCCCGGTCGTCCTTATGTGGGAATTGAAATCCCCAACGAAAAACCAGCCCTTGTGACTCTTCGGGAAGTGATGGAGAGCAAGGAATTTCGCCAGGATAAGTCTCCCCTAAAGCTCGCTCTGGGCAAGGGGGTCTCCGGCCAACCAGTGGTGGCGGACCTTGCCTCCATGCCTCATCTCCTCATTGCCGGAGCCACGGGGTCGGGCAAAAGTGTTTGCATCAATGCCATAATCGCCTGCCTGGTTTCCCAGCATCCCCCTGAGAGGCTTCGCCTTATCTTGGTAGACCCAAAGCGGGTGGAACTGGTCCATTTCAACGGTCTCCCGCACCTGCTGGGTCCGGTAATCGTGGAGGTTGAGGAAGCGGTAAAGGCCCTGAACTGGCTTATAAGAGAGATGGAGAGGAGGTATGAAGAATTTGCCTATAAAGGGGCCAGGAATTTGGAAGAGTACAATGCTGGCGCCCCTGAGGAGCCAATGCCCTGGATCGTACTCATAGTGGACGAGTTGGCCGACCTCATGCTGGCGGCGCCTGATGAAGCGGAAAGTAGGCTGACGCGGCTGGCTCAGCTCAGCAGGGCTACTGGGATCCATGTAATCCTCAGTACTCAGAGGCCGAGTGTAGATGTGATAACAGGTCTCATAAAAGCCAACTTTCCTGCCCGAATAAGTTTCCAGGTTACCAGCCAGGTGGACTCCAGAGTTGTGCTGGACATGGCTGGAGCCGAGCGTCTCCTGGGCAGAGGGGACATGCTCTTCCTTCCCCCCGATCGTCCTTACCCTATACGAGTTCAGGGCTGCTATGTATCAAAAGAGGAAGTGAAAAAAGTGGTAGCCTTCTGGCAGGCCAGAAGACCCTTTGAAGCTCGACCCCCAGTCCCCTGGGGGAAAGAAGTGCTGCAGGAAGAAGAAGATGACCTCGTGAAAGAGGCCTTGCAAATTTTGGCCTCTCATCAGCGCGTATCAATATCCCTCCTCCAGCGCAAACTTAGGCTCGGGTATCCTAAAGCTGCTCGCCTTATGGAAAAGCTAGAGGAGAAGGGTTATGTCCAATACGATGAAAACCTTAGAGCTTATATACCTGTGAGGGGAGGAGAATCCAATGAACCCTAAGAAAGAGGAGCCTAAAAAGAAAAAGGAAACCTTGGAGATGGATGGCACCGTGGTTCAGGCCCTGCCCAATGCTATGTTCAAAGTCAAACTGGACACAGGCCACGAAGTCCTGGCCCACGTCTCCGGCAAAATGCGCATGTACTATATCCATGTCCTAGTAGGCGATAGGGTAAGGGTTGAGCTTTCACCCTACGATTTGACCCGAGGGCGAATTGTTTACCGGTATAAGTGAAAGGCTGAGGAAGCCTGTTCTCTGGCGGGGCTTAGTCCTATTAATACTGCTACGGTGGGTTATAGCACCTTCCCCTCTTCTTGTCACTCTGGGTCCACCGCAGAAGGTTGTGACTGTAAACCCCAAAATGGGGGTTCATACCCGCCTTACCGATGAGGTGGAAGAGTGGAAAGTAAAGCGCACTTTGGAGATGGTGCGGGAGATGGGTGCACCGTGGATCGTGGAGTACTTTCCGTGGGCCTATTACGAACCCAAGAAAGGCTCCTTTAACTGGACTCACCCTGATATGGTCGTTAAACATGCCCTGAACCAGGGCCTTACAGTTATAGCTAGGCTGGGTTTCGTTCCGAAATGGGCTCGTCCTAAGGATTCGGCCTTCTCCTATCTGGACGAAGAGCATTATGAGGACTTTGGAGACTTTGTCTACGCCTTCGTGGAGCATTTCCGGGGCAAAATTCAATACATAATTATTTGGAACGAACCCAACATTAGCTTGGAGTGGGGATACCGCCCTGTGGATCCCGAAGGCTACACCAAGCTTCTGAAAATAGCTTATCGCCGTGCCAAAGAAGCTGACCCCGAAATCAAAGTGTTGGCTGGGGCTTTGGCGCCAACTCTTGCCTCACCCGGGGATCCGTGGGGGATGAATGACCTGGAATTCCTAAGGAGGATGTATCAAGCTGGAGCGAAGGATTATTTTGACATCCTGGCTGTTCATTCCTACGGCTGGACCTTTCCTCCCGATGATCCTCCAGCTCCGGATAAAGTCAATTTCCGCCGGGTCGAACTCTTGCGTCAGATAATGGTGGAGAACGGCGATGTCCACAAGCCCATTATCATAACCGAAGGAGGCTGGAACGACCACCCCCGGTGGAGCAAGGCGGTCCGGCCTGCCCAGCGTATAGAGTACACCTTAAGGGCTTACGAAATCGCCTTAAAGGAGTGGGAGTGGTGCTTGGCCCTCTGCTTATGGGCCTTCCGCTATCCTTGGGCGACTCATACTTATCAAGATTATTTCACCTTTGTGGCAGTGGACTTTACACCGAAGCCCATTTATCTTGAGGTGCAGAAGTATGCTCGCGGCGAATTGGCTCTGGAGAAATCTCCCTAAATTCTTGCCTATACCCCTGATCTTTCTGGGCGTTGTTTTCTACTTCCTTTTCTTCCGGAACGATGAGGCCTGGGAAGATATCCTCAAGCGAGGATTCATGACCGTCTGCCTCGACCCGAGCTACCCCCCCTTTGAATACACCGATGAAAATTCCGGTGAAATACGTGGTTTTGATGTGGACATGGCCAGGGCCATCGGGAATTATTTGGGAATAAAGGTGGAGATAGCGACAGTTGGATTTGACGGCCTTTACGATGCCGTAAAAGCCCGCCGGTGTGACATGGCCATCTCAGCCCTCCCCTACGACCCCCTTTTAACTCAGGATGTGGCCTTTTCTATTTCTTACTTTGAAGCTGGCCTAATGCTGGTGGTGAGGGAAGACGAGACTGAAATCCGCTCCCCTGAAGATCTGAAGGGCAAGAGGGTGGCGGTGGAATGGGGTTCCACGGGAGACGTGGAGGCGCGGCGCCTCAAGGTAAAGTTAGGAGACTTGGAAGTAAAGCTTTACCCAATCATTGAGGAAGCACTGCGTGCCTTAAAAGAAGGCCAAGCTGAGGCCTGCTTCGCCGATGCTATCTCTGCTTACTCCTTCTGGGGGCGAGAAGGGGGTGTGAAAGTCCTGGCCCCAGCTCTAGTCAGTACTCCCTATGTGGTCGTCGTAAATTTAAAGAACAAAGCCCTACTGAACAAGATAAACGAGGCCCTCTTTCACCTACGGGAAACGGGGTTCCTCCATTCCTTGGCGGAAAAATACTTTGGGGTTCGTCCAGCTAATCTATGGCCCTGATTTCCACGAAGGAGAGCTTACCTCCTTCCACCACCACTTTCCGCCTGTAAAGGTGCGGCCCGAGTTTCACTTCCAACATGTATTCGCCGGGGGCTAAATCCCCAAAAACGAAATTTTCCCGGAGCTCATCATCCGGATTTACCCCAGGGCTAAGTCGGTAAGTCCAGGTCTCCCTCCTCTCTTTCCCAACCAGCACTACCAGGACCTCTGGAGGCATTTCCCCTTTTATATCCAGTATCCTTCCGGCCACCACACCCCGTCTTGGAAGAGGCTCCACCCACAGGAGCGGATTGCGGGTAGCAGCGTACGAGTTTTCCCCAACCCTTACCTCCATGTGGAGGTGGTATCCCAGAGCTATGCCGGTCCTGCCCACAAAACCAACCGGTTCTCCTCTTTTCACCTTCTGTCCGGGCTCCACTAGTACCTTTGAAAGGTGTCCGTAGAGATAATAAACGGGCTTACCTTTATAGTCCTGTTCAAGCTTCACCACTATGAGATTACCGTAAAAATCGGTAGTGGGGCCGTAAGCGACCTGGTGGTCATCTCCTGCCACTACTACTTCGCCATCACCTGCTGCCAGGACCATCGTATCCTGATTCCCGGCTATGTCAATCCCGTGGTGGACCAGGTACTCTCCCCCGCCGGTTGTCCCGTAAGGGTAAAGGAAATTCACCCAACCCCCTTCCTGTAGGGATATAGGCCTGGAAAGCCAGAAGTGGGTAGGCTCCAAAATCTGAGCTTGTGGAACTGCAAAAGGGGTGGGGGTCGGAGTGGGCGATGGAAGAGGGGTGGGAGTCGGCGTAGGATTGGGAGTGGGAGTAGGGCTCGGGGTTGGCGTTAGCGTGGGCGTTGGTGTAGGAGTAAAGGTTGGGGTTACGAGGAGCTTCGAAGGAGAAGGACCTTCCCAGACTTGCGAAATCGCTACTGTAGCGACGACAAGCAAAGCTAAAATGAGACTTGGGAAAATTTTGTTGACCAAACTTACCTCCTTCTCTCCGGAATACTTTCCGGATTATAACATCCTCTTGCCCCATAGACAAAGGCCGTCGAATTTTCCTTGCCCCGCCCTTTGAGTTGTGCTATACTCTTCCCTGCTGTATTATTCCCCGTGGGGTTGTGCAAAGATGCTGAGGGCAATCGTTCTACTGGTCTTGTTCCTGGCGGGATGCTTTTCGGCGCCCGGCAAGGTGGAAAGAGTGCCTGTTGTAGCTACCCACTCAATCATAGGGGATGTGGTCAGAGAGGTGGGGGGAGAAGCCATTGAGCTTTTGGTCCTTCTGCCACCCGGAACTGACCCTCATTCCTATGAGCCCACGCCGCAGGATCTGGTCAAAGCTTCGCAAGCTCGTATTGTCTTCTTCAACGGAGCAGGACTGGAAGAGGCTTTCCTGGAACGTCTCCTTAGGAGCGCATCTCCCGATGCCACTGTGGTCGACCTATCGGAAGGCATAGAACTTCTGTCCTTTGAGGGCCACGAAAAGCATGAGGTTGACCCTCATGTCTGGCTTGACCCCAGCAATGTGATTGTCTGGGCCCATCACATTGCTTCCGTACTGGAGAAAGTGGATCCAAAGAATGCGGAGTTTTACCGGAAAAACGCCCAGGACTACGAGAAGAGGCTACGGGAGCTTGATGCGTGGATATGGAGAATGGTGGAAGGCATACCTGAAGAACGGCGCAAGCTGGTTACCGACCACTTGGCCCTCAGCTACTTTGCCCGACGTTACGGCTTCCGGCGGGCGGGAACTATCATCCCTGGAGTTACAACCCTGGCCGAGCCATCGGCTCAACATATGGCTGAATTTGTAGATTTGATAAAGAAAGAAGGGGTGCCAGCTATCTTCGTGAGTGCTTCCGCTAATCCCAAGATAGCCGAGTGGATAGCTCAGGATACCGGGGTTAAAGTGGTTCCTCTGTACATAGAATCTCTTTCTCAGCCGGATGGGCCTGCTTTAACTTACATTGAGCTAATGCGCTACAATGTTTCGGCTATAGCGGAGGCGCTGAAATGATGCCTTTTGCATGCAATGGCCTCGAGCACAGATCGGGTATCCCAGTCTTGGAATTAAAAGGTGTTACTGTCCGTTACAACGAGATTACCGTTCTGGAGGACATCTCTTTTTCCCTGAACAAAGGGGACTTCGTTGCCCTTGTAGGGCCGAATGGCGCTGGCAAAAGCACCCTTTTCAAGGTCATAGCTGGGCTAATAAGACCGCAACAGGGCGAAGTAAACGTCTACGGCTCCGAGCCAGGCAAGCATATTTGTATAGCCTACATCCCCCAGCGGAGCGAAGTGGACTGGAATTTCCCAGCAACGGTAGCCGATGTGGTCATGATGGGGCGAATCGCCAAGCTTGGCCCCCTTATATGGCCCCGGAAGAAGGATTGGGAGCTAGTCCACGGCGCCCTGGAGATTGTAGGCCTTGCGGATATAGCTCATCGCTCGATAAGGGAGCTATCGGGAGGGCAGCTGCAGAAAGCCTTCATCGCCAGAGCCCTCGCTCAGGAGGCTGAGCTAATGCTTTTGGATGAACCATTTAATGGCTTAGATGCTCCTTCCCAGGAGGAAATCCTTCAGGTCCTGAAAGGGTTGAACCAACGGGAAGTTACCATTATTATCGCAACCCACGATCTGGAGATGGCTTCTCAACATTTCAAGCTGGTGATGCTCCTCAACCGCCGTCTTCTGGGCTTTGGCTGTCCCGAAGCTATTTTCACGCCTGAGCTGCTCAAGCAGGCCTATGGAGGACACCTCCAGTTCCTCCAAACCGCCGAAGGCTTAAGAATAGTAGGCGATACCTGTTGCGACCGGGGGGAGCGATGGTAGAATTCTTCCTTGCGCCTCTGGCTTACCCCTTCATGGTCAGAGCGTTGATTGCCTCAATAATCGTGGGGATCGTCTGCGGGGTGGTGGGCAGTTACGTGGTGCTCAGGGGCATGACCTTCCTCGGGGATGCCATAGCTCACTCCATCCTACCGGGCGTGGCTATCGGCTACCTTTTGGGTAAGGGTGCGAAAGGCCCAGTCCTGTGGGGTGCTGTTATCGCTGCTATCCTTGCCTCTCTGGGTATCGGAGCTTTGAGTAAACAGACAAAGCTGCGAGAAGATGCTTCTATAGGCATAATTTTTGCTGGGATGTTAGCCTTGGGTATAGCCTTAATTTCTTCCGTAAGGAATTACGCCGTCGACCTCGCCCACTTCCTCTTCGGGAACGTCCTGGCGGTCTCTTGGGGTGACCTAGCCCTAATCGGTGGGCTTGGGGCAGTTGTCATTCTGACGATGGCGGCCCTGTTCAAGGAGTTTATGGTCGTAGCCTTTGACCCTGTCCTGGCCTCCACCCTGAGGATCAGGGTTAACCTTCTCAATTACATTTTCCTGACCATGACATCCATAACGGTCGTAGTTTCCTTGCAGACGGTGGGAATAGCTCTGGCGGTGGCTTTGCTCATAACTCCAGCCGCTGCTGCCTACCTCTTGGCCTCTCGCCTCCATACCATGATAGCGCTATCGGCAGCCATAGGAGTTGTTTCGGGGGTAATAGGTCTGTATGTTTCCTATTATTTAGGGATAGCTTCGGGGGCCTCCATAGTTCTCGTTTCCACGGTTTTCTTCCTTTTGGCCCTCGCTCTCTCCCGGAAGCGCCGGCTTTAGCCTATGGAAAGGGAAGAGAAGCGCAGCTTCCTGCTTAACGTTGTGAACGGTGCTCTCTTCAATTTTGCTGAGAGGCTCATAGATCCCCCTTTGGTCCTCACCTGGTTTGTGAGCCAGCTTACCCCTTCCAATCTCCTCGCGGGACTTGTGGCCCCGCTTGGAGATGCAGGCTGGTATCTTCCACAAATTTTCGTTTCCGCCTACGTCCAGCGGATGGAAAGGAAGATGCCAAGCTACACTTACACGGCGGCCATAAGGCTGGCAGCCTGGATATTGCTGGCCCTGGCCGTGTTCTTCATCGGAAATCCTACCCTGCTTCTTATAGCGTTCTTTTCCCTCTACCTTCTGGCGAGGCTCGTGTCGGGGGTAGCGGGGATAGCCTTCTTTGAAGTTACGGCCAAGACCATTTCCCCACAGCGTCTCGGGAGTCTGTTCGCTTGGAGGCTCCTGACGGGAGGACTCCTTGGGATAAGCTCAGGATGGATCGTTAAAGAGATCTTGAACTCAACGGGCCTACCTTTTCCCAAGAACTTCTCAATCCTATTTGTCCTTTATTGCTTGATAACCGCCCCAGCTATGGCCGCCTTCATAGCGATAAGGGAGCCGCCTGGTAAAGCCGATTCCAACTCAGTTACGGTTCAGGAGCAATGGCGGAGAGCCTTCTTCATTCTCCATAGGGATAAAACATTCTTCATTTTCATCCTGACCCAAATTTCCCTAGCCCTGGCTGGAGCTTCTACGCCTTTCTTCACCGTTTACGCCAAGAAGGTTCTGGAAGCAACCCCGGGGATGCTGGGCTTCTACCTAAGCGTGCGTATAGCGACGCAGCTCGCCTTTAACCTATTGTGGGGCCGGTTGACCGACCGTTTCGGGGAGCGATTAATCCTCACAGTATACAGCCTGGGGAACGCCGCTGCTGTTCTATTGGCTATGGGCATGGCTGTTCGTCCTAAGGGCCCACTGCTTCCTTATCTCATGCTTCTAGTCTTTTTCCTCAACGGTGCGTTCCTGCCTGCAGGAGCAATAGCAGGGATGAGTTACCCTATTAAGCTTTCCCCCGAGGGCGAGCGTCCCCTCTACATCGGCCTTTACAATACTATTGCAGGGATAGCAATACTCCTCTCGGGCCTGGGGGGAATTTTGGTGGATCTGGGGGGATTTGAAGCTCTCTTCGCCCTTTCTTTCCTCCTTTACCTCGCGACCTATTTCCTGGCCCGGAAGCTCCCTTTGTAGACTTGGATATAGTTTTTGTAGTGTTCAGCCGATTCCTTAATACGCTGGAGGAGCTCCGAGGATACTTCTCCTGCAACCCTGGCAGGAACTCCCAGGACCAGAGAATTGGGCGGGATGACGGTGCCTTCGGTTACGACAGCTCCTGCCCCTATCAGGGAATTTTCGCCGATTACCGCCCCCGTAAGCACAACAGCCCTTATCCCTATGAGCACATTGTCTCCAACAGTGCACCCATGCAACACAGCACCATGGCCCACTGTTACTCCGTCCCCTATGAAGGTCGGCCGCCCGATATCCACGTGAACTACAGCTCCATCCTGAATGTTGGTCCCTCGCCCGATCACTATTTGGGCTATATCACCCCTCAGGATGGCTCCAAACCACACGCTGGATTCAGCTCCTATGGTCACATCGCCTATTATGATAGCACCCGGTGCTATGAAAGCTGAGGGGTCAATCTTCTCGGGGTGAAATCCTACATCCATGGTCTTTACCCTCCGAAAGTTCTCTCCATCCATTCCACAGCAAACCGGACGAGTTCAGCTGCATCGAAAAGGTAAGAATCAGCGGCGCCCACTTTCCCGGAGCGACCTTTTCCCAAAGCCAGGTATTCCTGTACTATTGCCTCAAAATAATCTCCACCCTCCCAATCAAAGGCTCCTCTGCTCGTGTCAATGTCTTCAATCTCCACCCATATACGCTTACCTTCCTGCAGCACCGGCATCCTGTAACGCACAACCCTTTTCCCAGGGACGTGAGCTATCGTTTCGGCGTAATGGAGCAAGGTGACTGTATTCAGCGGAGCACCCAGAAGGAGCACCTTACCTTCGTCTTCACAGAGCTTAGCATAAGGTGAGCCAGGACCATAAGGGTAATTGAGCGGGTGACCTTCTACAAGCCAGCGAGCTTTTGCCCCTACAGCGGCCACCGAAGCCTCTGGATGGTTGCTACGCAAGGCACCAGGCCAGGTGCGCAGATACTCTGTGAGAATGCTCATCTTCCGGTTGGCTCTGGACCTCTGAGGGTCAAAGGGTGGGCACTCTTCAAGATAAGCTCGCTGGTACTCCTCTGGCCATTCCGGAAGACTAAAAGGATCGTCTTCCCAGCCAACATACATCATAAGTGTTCCATCAGGCCCCAGGATATCCAAGATTGCTTGGAGGACCACATCTGGCCCCCCAACCACCCAGCCTATTGCCTTCACAGAGGCATGGAGCATTACGACCTGGCCTGGGGAAAGGCCGAGCTTGCGCAAGTCTTCCATGAGCTTGCTTTTCGTTACCAGAGGAGTCCGTTGTTCCATGACCAAGTGGCTTCCCACAATTCAGGGTTTTTTCGACAGGATGGAAAAATTAACCAACTCTATTCCCAATTCCTCAATTTTACGCCGCACCAGAGGATGGCATAGCAATTCGAGCTCTTTCTCCCTCGGATAAGCGTAGGAGCTGGAAGAGAGTAGCTCTTCATCCACAAAGGCAGGATGGCACATAAGCTCCGTTACTCCTTCGCCGACCCCCTCCAGGATGGCCAGAAGGTTTTCCAAAGTTACAGCTTCCTCTCCAAAAAAGGAACCGACAAAACGGTCGGGGCATGAGAGCGAGCCAATGGACATTCTATCAGCTTCAAGTATGGCTAAGGCCATTTCCCTGGGCAAGTTCTTGAGGGAAGAGGGCAAGGAGTCCAGAATCTGGTCGATCTCATGAGGTTCGCGGGGCAGGGGGTTTCGGATGGGCAACCCCATCTCCCGTGCTACCTCAGTGTAAACGGCGAAAAAGTGGGGGTGGATGTGCACGAAATGGTGGCAGTCAAGGTGGTCAGGCTCACGGCCCACGAGGGCCCGGAATCTCTCAATCTGGGCCTTAAATTCAGCCTTGAGCTCGTCGGGGGAGATCTCCACTGCTCTCATCATCAGAACTTCCTGGGGGAGGAAGAATCCTTCAGAGTCCACGAGGCTGGGGACCTTCTCCGAAGGCAGGACAGGCCTACCAGAGGAGAAAACCAAGTGTACCCCGGCTCCGAGGGAGGGCGTATCTTTCAAGATGGAGGCTCCTTCCTGGGCGAAAGGCTGGTTCACCATGAAGGAAGTGCTCGTTACGATCCCCTCCCTGTGGGCCTTGAGTATGCCTTCATTTACCCCACGGCTTCGTCCAAAGTCATCAGCGTTCACAATAAGGTAGCGGGCCATGGTTCCTCCTTGCCTCCGGGAGATTTGCTTGGGGGATTATACATCCTTTCGCTGCAGATTGACAAGGTCCTGTATGATATGCGGAGTGGGCTTTCGCCTCGCTTTCGCAGAGGCAGAGTTCCCGTTAAAATTTAAAGAAAAGCTGAGCTTTGGAGGTAGAAATGGGTTCTCCAATCTATGTAGTGGGCCACAAGAACCCCGATACCGATTGTGTGGTGGCGGCCATCGCTTGCGCTGAACTCTTCCGTCTGAAAGGGGAAGAGACCATCCCTGCTCGGCAAGGGGAGCTTCGCCCCGAAACCTCCTATTTGCTCCAAAGGTTCGGGTTCCCTGAGCCCATTTTGTTCACTGATGCCAGACCACGGGTGCGGGATGCCATGAGCTCTCCGGCTATCACCGTTTCGCCCCTTACCCCCGCTTACAAAGTTGGGCAGATTTTCAGAACTAGAAACATCCGGGCAGTCCCGGTAGTGGATGACGAATCGCGACTGCTGGGAATGGTTTCGGTGGAGGATTTTTCCTCCTTGCTTTTGGAAGAAATAGACCCCCAGTTTCTAGACAGGATACCCATTCGTTTGGAAGCGGTTGTGGAAACCCTCGGTGGCCATTTCCTCCACCGAGGTACCAGGCCGGTTAGGGGGAAAGTTTACATTGGGGCAATGAGCTTGCCCAGATTGTTGAATTATGTGGAACCAGGTTCCATTCTCATAGTCGGAGACCGGGAGGATGCCCAGAGGGCCGCAATAGAAAAGGGCATTGGTGCCATAATTGTGACGGGTGGGCTTTCGGTTTCCGATGAAATCCTCCGGCTGGCGAAGGAGAGCGGCGTAACGGTAATTTCTTCACCCTACCACACTTTCACAACTGTCAGGCTTCTGCTCCTTAGCACCCCTGCTCAATTCTTCATGAGGGAAGAGGTGGACTTTGTGGAAGAGGACGATCTCCTGGAGGAGGCAAAAGCTTTTCTAGTCCGCCAGCGGACTTTGCCCGTTGTGGATGAGGAAAGGAAGGTAAAAGGAGTAATTTCCAGGTCGGACTTCCTCAAACCGGTGCGCTACAGAGTGATCTTGGTGGACCACAATGAACGAAGCCAGTCGGTGGAAGGGCTTGATGAGGCGGAGATTGTGGCTATCATAGACCATCACCGGGTGGGGGATATTCAGACCCCGAGCCCCGTGCTGGTCAGGAGCGAGCCAGTAGGGGCCACTTCTACCGTCGTAGCCACCCTTTTCCAGGAGCAAGGCTTCAAGGTGGAGCCTCCTCTGGCAGGGCTCATGTTGGGAGCTATCATAAGCGATACGGTCTTCTTCCGCTCACCCACCACTACTCCCAGAGATAAGGCTGTGGCTGCGGCCTTGGCTTCCATAGCTGGCATTTCCCCCGAGGCTCTGGCCAAAGAGCTCTTCGATGCGGCTTCGGAAATATTGCACCGGCCGGCCCGAGAGATCATCACAGCCGATTTCAAAGAATACAGGTTCGGCGATAGACTCTTCGGGATTGGATACCTGGAAGTCCACGGTCGGAGCGTGGTGGAGAAACGCCGGGAAGAGTTCATCGAGGAAATGAAAAAGCTTAAAGAGGAAAGAGGATACACGAGCCTAATGTTCATCCTGGTTAATATCTTTGACGAGGAGACGGAGCTGTTGTTGGTGGGGAAAGAAAAGGAAATAGCTGAGGCCCTGGAGGCAAAGCTTTCAGGGCCACACTCGTTGAGCCTACGGGGGATAGTTTCGCGCAAGAAGCAGATCGCTCCAATACTGATGCGCCTCTAAGTGTCAAAGACCACCGTTGCCTCGTAACCTTTTCCCAGGTCTTTGATTTCCAAATTGTGGTAAGTGGCGGCTTTGACTTTGGCTTTCTTGGGGTAGCCTTTACCTCCCCAGATTCTAGCTCTAAGGCTCCTCTCGTCTAAGTGGACAATTTCAAAGTCTCGGTAAAGTTCTCCTTCCGTCTCCTGCAAGTAGAGGAGTTCGTTGAGCCACTTGACAAGGAGCGATTCAATGTCGAAGGAGGAAACTTCCAGCTCCCGCGTTATCTCAACCTTTATCTCCTGAGGATCAGCCATCAGGCTGAACATGCCGAAAGCAGCGTTTACGAAGACCTCCTCCAGAGTGCTGCCGTAAACCTTGATTGCCTTATCGGCCGTGTGGGGCAGCTCTTCGAACCTCTTCGTAGAAGGAGTGTATACCGGCTCCAGCATGTTCTCTATTCCTCCCATTGCCTCTTCCCTCGCCAGGACCTCCCGGGCCATTTCCACATCCCTACGGATTTGCTCTTTCAGTTTTTCCACGGAAGAAAATTTTATCTCCGGTCTGAGCCTTTCCACAAACTCAACTACTAAATCGCAGCCGTAAAGGTCACCGTCAAAATCCAAGATATAAGTTTCGACCAGACGCTTTCCCCCGTCAAAGGTTGGCCTTGTGCCGACGTTAGTCACCCCCCAGAGCCTATCCCGTCCCAGCCGAACGAAAGTAACGTAAACCCCATCAGCGGGAGAAACTCTTTCCGGTCTAACTTCTAAGTTGGCGGTAGGGAAACCCAAAAGCCGGCCGCGGCCCTCGCCCCTCACCACTTCGCCCGCCAAGCTGTAGTAGCGCCCCAGAAGTTGGGCCGCTTCCCGTACTTCCCCCAGAGCTATGAGCTTACGGATGCGGGTGCTGGATATTATCTCGCCCTTAAAGTAGATGGGTTCCACCACCCTTACCACAAAGCCCATTTCTCTGCCGAGCTCTTTCAGGACTTTCACGTTCCCCTCACGCTGGAAGCCCAGGGCAAAATCGGCCCCCACCCATAGCTCTTTCAAATTCAGATGTTTGCAGAGGAGCGCTATAAACTCGCGGGCTGGCGTCCGAGCCATCTTCTCATTAAAAGGGAGAATTGCCACTACATCCAGGTCCATCTTTTCCAGAATTGAGACTTTCTCCCCAGGCGTCGTAAGGTAGCGGGTGGGATTAGAAGGGTTGAGGACAACAGAAGGATGGGGGTGAAAGGTTACGAGGCCAGCCAGAAAGCCTTGCTTGTGAGCTTCCCGAACCAAGTTGCGGATAAGGTGCTGGTGCCCCCGGTGCACTCCGTCAAAGGCTCCGATGGTGACGAAGCTTTCTATAGTTATGTAGACTTGAGAGAAATTGTCTATGAGCTGCATGGCTTACAGTATAAGCCTCGGTTGCCACAATTTAGCCATCGAATCCCACTCCGCCAGGCCCAGGAACCAGCCATCAAAGGAGTAAACCCTGTGAAGGCCCTCGCCTCCCTGGGGGGTGCCTCTAACTTTCTGGCCCAGGCGTATCCTCTTTTCCTCGCCCTTTTCCAGGATTACGCTGGGAAAATCAGCCACGGCCATCTCTGGGGGAAGGAGAAACTGCTTGAGCTTGCCCACCTCAATTTCCTCGAGAGTTACTGCATCTTCCAGAGTAAAGCGCCCACTTCTCAGCCGGGTCAGCTCAGTTACATGTGCCCCACACCCGAGTTTCTCCCCCAAGTCTCTGGCCAGGGCCCGGATGTAAGTCCCCGGAGAACACTCCACTTCCAATGTGAGGAAAGGAATATCCCACTCCAACACTTCTATCCGGTAGATTTCAACTTGGCGAGGAAGAAGGGTGACCTCTTTGCCTTCCCTCGCCAACTCGTAGAGGCGTTTCCCCCTTATTTTGATGGCGGAATAGAGAGGCGGAATCTGCTCTATGGTCCCAGTGAAGCTTTTGAGAGCTTCCTTTACCTCCTCCAAGGTTACATTTACCGGGGCTTCTCGTATTATCTGGCCTTCAGCATCGTGGGTGTCAGTGCTTATGCCCAAACGCAAGGTGGCCCGGTAAGTCTTTGGGCTATCCATTATGAAACGCACAAGCCTGGTGGCCTTACCCAGGCATACTACCAGAACTCCGGTAGCTATGGGGTCGAGGGTACCAGCATGCCCTACCTTCCGGATTCCACTCAGTTTTCGCACCTTGTCCACGACATCGTGGGAAGTGAGGCCTTTAGGTTTATTGATGTTGAGAATGCCTGAGAGCTCGCGTTTCATTGATTTAGTAAAGTTTGCGAAGTTCTTCCAACACGAGCTTTTTCACCTCTTCCAGGTGGCCCTTGAGGCGGCAGCCAGCGGCTTGAGGGTGACCACCTCCTCCAAGTTTAGCGGCTACCGTTGAAACGTCTATTCCCGGCACCGAACGCAGACTTATATCTACTTCACCTCCTGGCTTTTCGGTGAAAACGACCGCTATCCTGACTCCTTCCACTCCCAACAAGAAGTTTATGAGGCCATAATCGTAATCTTCCCCCAGCTCCGATTCATCCAGAACGGAGCGAGGCTTATCCACCCATATGATTCCATCCTTGAATTGCACCCGTCCTAAAAGCCTGCTCCAAAGCTGGAGCAGCTTGAAGGGGTGATGGTTTAAAGCGTGAGTCATTACTTTGTGCAAGCTGGCCCCGGCTTTCTGGAGCCTAAGGGTTGCTTCAAGGGTTTTAGGAGTGGTGCTGGCAGTCCGAAAGCCCTGGGTATCCGTAACAATGCCGTTAAGGAGGCAGGTAGCTACATCGGGCTCAATGGGTGCAGGTATTTCATCTAAAAGCTCCAGGACCATCTCTGAAGTAGCTGCTGCTTGGGGGTCTACCCAGTTCAACGTCCCGAAAAAGGGATTAGTGATGTGGTGATCGATGTTCAAGAGGGGCAAATGGCCGAAGAGCTCTGCACTGTAAGCTTTCCCGAGCCGTCTAACATCGTTGGCATCAAGGGATACAACTATATCAAAGGAACCGAAAGGGTAAGGGACTATCCTCTGGCTTCCTGGGAGGTAATGGAACCGCTTCGGAACCGGATCCTGGCAGGCCATTACCACCTTCTTCCCGAGCTTTTCCAGGGCTAGTCCCAGCCCGAGCACCGAACCAATAGCATCTCCGTCGGGATCAATGTGGGTAAGGATTAAAATTTTACTGGCCTCGTTAAGGCTTTTCGCTATCGCCTCTCTGGACATATTTCTTTTCTGCTATTTCCCGGAGTAGCTGGTTTATTCGCTGTCCTCGCTCCAGAGAATCATCCCATATAAAAGTAAGGCGGGGTATGAATTTTATACGGAGGTTCTGGGCCAGCTCATGGCGCAGGAAACCCGAAGCTCTCTCAAGACCCTCCAGGATTTCTTCTTTCCGCTCCCGGCCCTCTGGAGCGCTGACATAGACGAAAGCGTCTTTTAGGTCAAAAGTAACCTCCACGTCCGTCACCGTCACAAAGTTCAGACGGGGGTCTTTGACCTTACGTTCCAGCAGAGTGCTTATCTCACGCCGGATAAGTTCGCCCACCCGCTTCTGGCGACGGGTCAATGGTTTAGTCATTTTAGGTTACCTTCACCCTTTCATAGATTTCAATGATATCACCTATAACGAAATCGCCAAAGTTCTCCAACCCCACACCGCATTCAAATCCCTGGCGGACCTCTCTGACATCTTCGGTAAAGCGGCGTAGGGAAGCCACCTTGCCATCGTATACCAGTTCACCGTTGCGGATGATCCTGGCTCTCGCTCCTCTAACCACAACTCCATCTAAAACATAAACTCCTGCTACCTGGCCTCTGGCCACTTTGAATATAGCCCTGACCTGAGCATGACCCAAAACGTTTTCCTTAATTTCAGGCTCCAGCAAGCCCTTAAGAGCCTTCTCCATGTCCTCCAAGAGGTGGTAGATTACCTGGTAAAGGCGGATCTCCACCCCTTCTTTCTCCGCAAGAGCCCGCGCTGCCGGGTCCACATCCACATTGAAGCCGATGACCAAGCCCTTTGAAGCTACCGCTAGCATTATATCGGATTCACTCACATTGCCCGCACCCTTGTGGATTATCTTAATGCGCAGTTCATCAGAGCTCATTTTCTCCAGGGAACTCACAATGGGTTCCAGGGAACCGTAAGCATCAGCCTTGAGGATGACGTTGAGCTCTTTAACCTCTCCCACTTGCATAAGACGATGCAGGTCTTCCAGGGTTACAACCTGAGGAGCAGGCCTCGGTACAGCTTTTTCGGCCTTGCGCTTTTCCACAATGGCCTTGGCCTCTTTCTCATTCCTGACCACCTCAAACAGCAAACCCGGAGTAGGGACTTCCGGCAGACCCAGAACGAGGGCAGGAGTAGAAGGCGGGGCTTCGTCAATAGGCTCACCCCGATCGTTGAACATCGCTCTAACGCGTCCGTATATATCGTCAATCACAATGATCTCCCCTCGGCGCAGAGTCCCGTTTTGGACCAGGACTGTAGCCACAGGGCCGCGCTTTTCATCCATCTTGCCCTCGATGACCGTCCCGATAGCAGGTCGATTGGGGTTAGCCTTTAATCCTTCCAATTCCGCTACCAGAAGGATGTTCTCAAGAAGCTCATCAATTCCTATCCTCTTCTTGGCCGATATCGGGACGCAGATGGTGTTACCACCCCATTCTTCCGGAATAAGGCCCACTTCCGCCAGCTGGCGCTTCACCATTTCCACGTTGGCTTCTGGCTTATCGATCTTGTTTATAGCTACGATTATGGGCACCTGGGCTGCTCTGGCGTGGTCAATTGCTTCCAGGGTCTGAGGCATTACACCATCATCGGCAGCTACCACCAGAACCGCTATGTCGGTTACTTGCGCACCTCTTGCTCTCATCGCAGTGAAAGCTTCGTGGCCAGGGGTATCTATGAAGGTGATCTTTTTGCCATCCATATCCACTTGGTAAGCACCTATTCGCTGGGTTATTCCCCCTACTTCCCCTGCAGCTACATTGGTGCGACGGATGGCATCAAGGAGCGTGGTTTTGCCGTGGTCAACATGGCCCAGCACAGTAACCACCGGAGGCCTTGGAACCATCTTCTCGGGCGCTTCTCCTTCATAGATGAGCTGGCGGATGGTCTTTGGAGCTGGGGGAGCTACTTCTTCCGGTGGAGGTGCAGGTTCCTCCACTATGAAGCCCAGTTCCTCCGCCACTATCACTGCCGTGTCCCGGTCAAGGCGCTGGTTAATATTGGCCATGACCCCATTCTTCATGAGCTCTTTTATAACATCGATGGGGCTTATGCCCATTAGTTGAGCAAGCTCCCTCACCGTTATACTGTCGGGAATAACGATTTTCTTAGGAGGAGTAGGCTCCGGAGGGGCTACTTCCTCTTTCGGCACAACCTTAGGGCGTGGTTTAAATTTTTTAGGCGGGATACTCTTTTTGGGAAATTTTCTCCCCCTGCGGATTTTTTCATCAACTGGCATTTTCCCCTCCGTCGTTAAAGCTGGCTACAATCCTCTCTTTCTCCTGCCAGGTTACCCCCACAAGCTCCTCCTCAGGCATCAACTGAGCTAGTCTTCTGAGCTTCTCTTCCACCTCTCTAGGCACAGGAGTTTTAAGGGCGTAGTCAAGAGCTTTGCGCTTGAGGGCTGTCTCCCAGCAGCTTCTTCTGAGGCAGAGGTAAGCGCCTCTTCCGGGCTTTTTACCCCTTGGATCCACTTCTATTTGCCCATCGTTTGTTCTGACAATTCTCATCATAGCTTGCTTGGGCTTGACCTCACGGCAACCCACGCATGTGCGCATTGGGATATGCTTTGGCGACATATTCCTCCTTCCCCCTGACCTTACTTCCTTCTCTTCTTGGGCTCTTCCTCGTCCCAACCCAAGGACTTTATCTTCAAAAGCTCTTCCTGCAGGGATTCAAGGGAGAAGCTCTCGGTTTCTTCCCCTTCCTTTTCCTCTTCCTCCGAAGTCAGAGGCTGCTCTTGCTCTGGGGGTGTTTCAGTAGCTTCCTGGACCTCTTCCAGCGCCAATATTTCCTCTGGTTTCTGGCCTCTGAGGATAGCCTGGGCGATGGAGATCAAGTCTTTCTTCTCTCCCTCTTCCATTAGAAGGCCTTCGGTTCTGGCCTCACTTTCGCTCTTTATGTCAATCCTCCAGCCCGTTAGCTTGGCTGCAAGCCTAGCATTCTGGCCTTCTCTTCCTATCGCCAGGGAGAGCTGGTTGTCAGGAACTATAACGGTGGCGGTCTTACCTTCTTCGTCTTTTTCTAAAATTACTTTAATAACCCTTGCGGGGCTTATGGCGTTGGCCACGAAGACAGCGGGATCCGGGCTCCATTCTATAATTTCAACCTTTTCTCCATTTAACTCTCGCTGGATGTTCTGGATCCTCAGACCCTTCTGGCCTACACAAGTTCCTATAGGGTCAAGGCCTGGCTGAAGGGCCTTAACGGCCACTTTGGAGCGGGAGCCTGCTTCCCGGGCTATGGCCTTTATCTCCACAAGGCCCTGAGCTATTTCTGGCACTTCCCTTTCAAAAAGCCGCTTTAGGAAATTCTTGTGAGCCCGGGAGAGGATTATCCTTGGGCCTGAGCTTGACTTGTAAACCTCCACGATGTAAAAAAGCATTTTTTGGTTAACCTGATACTTCTCGCCGGGAATCCTTTCCTTGGGAGGCATTATGGCTTCAATTTTGTCTATGTTAACAATTACGTTCCCCGTAGCGTGGTCAACCCTCTGAACAATGCCGACGATGAGCTCTCCTTCCTTATCAGCTAAGGTGCTGTAAATGTATTCTTTTTCGGCCTCCCTTATACGTTGCATTATAACCTGTCTGGCATTTTGGGCGGCAATGCGGCCAAAACCCGGCGGTGTGCTTTCCACTGAGATGGTCTGGCCTATGCGGGCCTCGGGAGTTATCTTCAGAGCCTCCTCCAGAGAAATCTGGGTTTTGGGATTCGTCACATGCTCCACGACCACTTTGTCCACGAAGATTTTTACCTGGCCAGTCTTAAGGTCAATTTTAGCACGGACATTCATGGCCGGACCGTAATCTTTCTTGTAAGCCGAGGCCACAGCATCTTCGGCTGCCTTGAGAATTATCTCCGGTGGCAACTTCCTTTCTTCGCTCAGATGTTTGATTGCCAGCACCAGCTCACTTTTCATACCCCTTCACTCCTTTGGGTTCTTTATAACAAGAAAAGTGGGGTTTCCCCACTTTTCTTTGATAGCTATTTTGCCTTACTTTTAAATTATAGCACCCCCAAAGTTTTTTGGCAACTCATGCAGAAGTTGTTTGAGAATTTCCTCCGGGAACCCCGCTCATATTTTAACAGGCTGGGCGAGGGCGAAATCGTTTCGTTAATTTTGCTTGAAATCTCTGTTAAAGCAGCTGGCATTTCTTTGACAAGAAAGGGTTTCCAGGCTACAATAAACTTTGTAAAAATTTTTGGAGGGAGGCAGATGAAGGCGGAAATGATTCGGAATGTTGCTCTTATTGCCCATGGCGGAGCGGGGAAAACGTCTCTTTCCGAAGCTCTCCTTTACGACAGCGGTGCAATAAAGAGGCTTGGGAAAGTTGAAGAAGGTAATACCGTTTCAGATTATGACCCGGAAGAGATAAAGCGGAGGATGTCCGTAAATACCTCAGTCCTTCCTTGTGAGTGGAGGGGTTGTAAGATAAATGTGCTGGATACGCCAGGCTACATGGATTTCGTAGGAGAGGTTCTGGGCGCTCTGAGGGTGTGCGAAAGTGTTATTGTGGTGATAGATGCTTCCGCAGGTGTGGAAGTGGGAACCGAAATGGTCTGGTCCTACGCTGATGAGCGCCGACTCCCGCGTCTGCTCTTTGTTAACAAAATGGACCGCGAAAATGCCGATTTCCTGAGGGTCTTGAACGAGGTCGCTGAAAAATTCGGGGTCAATGTCATCCCTATCCAACTTCCTATAGGCAGCCAGGCTTCTTTCTCCGGAGTTGTGGACCTTGTAAAGATGAAAGCTTACATAGGCCCGGAGGCCAAAGAGGAGGAGATCCCTGCTCAGCTCAGGGAAAAAGCCGAAGAATACAGGATTAAACTGCTGGAAGCTGCCGCTGAAAGCGAGGATGAATTGTTAATGAAATACCTGGAAGGCGAACCCCTCACCGAAGAGGAGATCAAAAGGGGTCTTGCTCTGGGGGTCAAAAACCGTAGGTTCGTCCTCGCCCTTTGCGGGGCCGCCACTTTGGACATCGGCGGAAGGCAACTTCTGGATGCTATAGTAGATTACCTCCCCTCCCCGGCGGAAGAGGAAGTGCGGACGGCTGAAGGAGATATGGTCCTCAAAGCTGATGAAAACGGTCCTTTGGCTGTTCTTGTCTTTAAGACCTTCGCTGACCCTTATGTTGGCAAGCTTTCCTATTTTAAGGTCTACTCTGGAATCCTGAGCTCCGACTCCAGGGTCTTCAATCCCCGTGCCGGCGAAGAGGAACGTATAGGTCAGCTTTTCTTCCTTAGAGGCAAGGAGCAAACTCCTGTCAAGCAAGTTGGCCCTGGCGACATAGGAGCTGTGGCGAAGCTTTCCGTAACCGTAACCGGTGATACGTTGAGCGATAAGAGCAACCCCATTGTCTTGCCTGGCATAAAATACCCTGAACCTCTCTTCTCGGTGGCTGTGGCTCCCAAAACCAAGGCCGACCTGGACAAGCTCAGCAACGTCCTCAACCGCTTGGTGGAAGAAGATCCAACTCTCCAGGTAAGGAGGGAGCTTTCCACCGGTGAGACCATTCTCTCGGGCATGGGGGAATCCCACGTAGAGATAGCCATCCGCAAGCTCCAAGACAAGTTCGGCGTTGGGGTTGTCACATCACTGCCTAAGGTCCCATACCGTGAAACAATAACTAAGGTGGCAAGAGCCCAAGGGAAATACAAGAAGCAGACCGGTGGCCGTGGTCAGTATGGAGACGTATGGCTCAGGCTTGAACCTCTCCCCAGGGGCGCGGGCTTCGAGTTTGCGGAGGAAATCTTCGGTGGGGCAGTGCCTAAGCAGTACATACCAGCAGTAGAAAAGGGTCTCAAGGAAGCAATTCAAAGCGGCGTCCTGGCGGGTTTCCCTGTGGTGGATATAAAGGCAGTCCTATACGATGGCTCCTATCACCCGGTTGACTCCTCTGAACTTGCCTTCAAGATAGCTACTCACCTTGGGTTTAAGAAAGCGATGGAACAGGCTGGTCCCATACTCCTTGAGCCTATAATGAACGTAACTATAACCGTTCCCGAACAGTTCACGGGTGATGTCTTAGGAAACCTCAACACCAAGCGAGCCAGGGTTATGGGTATAGATCAAAAGAAGGGCACTGCGGTGATCAAGGCTCAGGTCCCCCTTGCGGAGTTGCAACGCTACGCCACCGAGCTCCGCTCTCTGACCCAGGGCCGGGGAATATTCTCCATGGAATTTTCCCACTATGAAGAAGTTCCGTCCCACATCGCTCAGACCATAATTGAGCAGGCCCGCAAAGAGAGGGAAGCCCAGCAGGAGAAAAAGTAGCATTTTCTGCAGCGTCTGCAGAGAGTAAAAACTTGGGAAGCCTTCCTACAGGAAGGCAAAAAGATTTTATATTTCTAACTTTAGGAGGCAAAATGGATTTAAGGTCACTATTGGAAAAGCAACTCAGAGGTCTGGAAAAACTCGCTCTGAGCATCCCCGGCTTCCAAGGTTACAAAGAGAAAGAACTCCGCAGGGAAGCGGACCGTCTCCTACGTCAGCACATTGCCACAGTGCTTGATGAGGCACGGGGATCGCTCCAAGAAGCCCAAATAGCGGTCATGCAGAAAGGCAAGATAGGCCTCCTAGACGACTTGGAAAGAACCATTATGAAATTGCAGAACACGATAGACCGGCTTCGCTCTGCTACCTACGGCTACAGCGGCTTTTTTGATGCTCTAAAGATACGAGAAGAAGAACTTAATGCCCTTTACAATTTTGACCTCTCCCTCTTGGATAAAGCCGAGGCCATACTCTCCGCAGCCAGGGGACTTAAAGAGGCGATTGGTAAGGGCGAGGAACTGCCTCCCCTTATAGAGAAGATAACTTCTGAAGCCGATGCCTTGATGGATATTTTCCTCAAGCGCCAAGAGGTAATGCTGAGTTTCAAAGAAGGAGGCTAACAATGCCCGTAATAGAGCGCACCTTCTGGGCAAGGGCTCCTGTAGAGAAAGTTTTCGACCTATTAGCCGATCACTCTAAGGACTCCTTGTGGCTTCCTGGTCTAGTGGAAAGCCGGAACTTCCATGGACAGGGAGTTGGTGCAACCTGGGAGTGGACCTACAAGATGGCGGGCATAACCTTTCACGGGACTGGGCATGTTATAGAGCATGAACCGCCGCGCCGTCACGTGGTGGAAACCAAGGGGGGAGCCGTCAGCACCTGGGCTTGGACTTTGGAGCCAGAGGGAGAAGGCACAAGAGTTCACCTTCGCCTGGAATACTCTATACCGGTGGCCGTCCTGGGTAAGGTGGCAGAGAAAATTTTACTGGCTCAAAACGAAAAGGCTGCCGATGAAGGGGCAGCAAATCTAAAACGCCTGCTGGAGGAACTAAATGTCTAAAAAATTTTCGCCATTAATAATTGCAGCAGCTCTCAGCGTGATCGCGTTAGCGTGTCTTCCCGCTAAACCCGCCACGCCAGAAGTAGTAAGCGTGACCTTGGCCAAAGGCCTTGCCCAGGACTACAAGCCGATGGAGGAAACCACCGAATTTCTACCCACTGAGACCTTATACTGTTCAGTCAAAGTCTCCAATCTTTCCAAAGGTGCTGAACTAAAAGCCGCCTGGTTCTATGGAGAAGAACTCTTAAACGAAACCTACTACACTGCTGAAAAAGGAGGCTCTGGATACATAGGCTTCTTCCTTGAACCGGAAGGATACTGGCCCATAGGTAAATATAGAGTGGACATCTACCTTGGCGACCAGCTCGCTCAAAAGGCTGAGTTTTCCGTAGCCCCCCCGAAAGAAGCTATCCCTTCACAAGTAAAGAAAGTAGCGCTTGCCAAAAAAGTGGACGAAAACCGAAGGCCTGTGGAAACCGCGGAAGTATTTTCTATAAGCGAAACCGTCCATTGCTCTGTCAACGCCGATCTGGGAATATACTCTCAACTCCAGGCTAGATGGTACTACGAAAATGAGCTTATGGAGGATTTCACTACCACCTTCACAGCCGAGGAGAACGCTCGAGATGCTTACGTAGATTTTTACCTTGAGCCGCGCCCTGCTTTGACCCCCGGCAACTACAGAGTAGAAATTTACTTAGACGGAAACCTCGCCCATACGGCCGTATTTTCCGTGGTTGAGGAGGAAGCGTTTCCCACCGGGATAAAGCTTTACTCCAGCGAATCCCTCGGTTTCTCCCTCCTTTACCCTTCGGATTGGGAAGTACTGGAGGAAACTGATCGCGTCACTTTCCAAGCCTCACCGGACGTGCTCTTCAGCGTAGGGGTCGTAGAAGGTGTTGAAGGCGAGTTGCGGGAAATAGCGGAAAGCATCGCCGAGGTCCTCAAAGAAGATTACCCTGACCTGGAGGTCTCCTTCTCCGGCCCTTATTCAGGTCCTGATGTTGAATGGTGGGAAATGGATATGAACTTTACCGAAAATGACCGGGAATTTTCCTCGATTCTTCTACTAGCCGTTGAGAGCGGCAAGGCCTACATTGTAATAACCCTTGCCCCGGCAGAAGAAGAAAGCCATTGGTTAAATACCTTTGCAAAGATGATAGAAAGTTTTAAGATAAAGTGAAAAGGAGGAAAAGATGGCCAGAATTTTCGACATAATCCAGATGCCGGATATGGGGGAAAGGGAGATCGTTAGGCGCTTTCCCCCTATTGGTTCCGGAGATTTCATGATTGGCTCCCAGCTCATCGTCAGGGAATTCCAGACGGCCGTTTTCTTCCGGGATGGCAAGGCTCTTGATGTGTTCGGGCCTGGACGCCACACCATTACCACCGCTAACATCCCGCTGCTTGTGAGCCTTATAGGTTTAGCCTTTCGAGGTGAGACCCCCTTCAAGGCCGAGGTCTACTTCGTCAACATGCGGGAGTTCGTGGATATGAAATGGGGTACCCCGGAACCAATAGCTATGCGCGATGCCGAGCTGGGCATGGTCAGATTGAGGGCTTTCGGAACTTACTCGATGCAGGTGTCTGACCCACAGCTTTTTGTGAACAAAATCGTGGGAGCTCAAGGGCTTTACGAAACTTCCCAGATTGAAGGCTTCCTCCGGAGCATGGCGGTATCTAAATTTGCTGATTTCCTGGGCGAAGCGAGGGTCTCCCTCTTTGACCTGCCTTCCCTCTACGATGAAATAAGCGCAGCCACAAAGGCTAAACTCCAGGACGACTTCGCTTCCCTCGGCCTCAACCTCAAGACTTTCTACGTGTTCTCTATAACGCCTACCGAGGAGACCGCCAAAGCCATTGATGAACGGGCAGCGATGGGCGCTATCGGCGACATGCAGAAGTACCTTCAGTTCAAAGCTGCCCGCGCTATGGGCGACCTGGCAACAAGAGAAGATGCTGGAGCCGGAGCAGCGGAACTCGGCCTTGGCCTCGGGGCTGGAGCTGGAATGGGGGCCATGATGGCGGGGATGATAGCCCAGGCCATGCAGGCGGGCAAAGCAGCTGCCCCAACCAAGACCTGTCCCAGCTGTGGCTCCCAAATACCTGCCGATGCCAAGTTCTGCCCCAATTGCGGTGCCAAGCAGGAGGCTGGCGGGTTCTGTGCCCAGTGCGGTTCCCCTCTCCCTCCGGGGGCTAAATTCTGCCCGAACTGCGGAGCCAAGGTGAGCTGAGCTTTGGGAAAGGGAAGATGCGCTCCGATGGACGCCCTCCCAACAAAATCCGACCGGTGCGCATAATCCCCCGCTTCATTAAATACCATCCGGGTTCGGTTCTGATAGAACTCGGTGATACTGTAGTGCTGTGCGTAGCTACGGTAGAAAAAGCCCTCCCTGGTTGGCTTGTTGGCAAAGGGGAGGGCTGGATCACCGCGGAGTATTCTTTGCTGCCTGGCTCCACTGTCGAACGCACTCCTCGGGAGACCAGCGGCCTCAGTGGTCGTACCCAAGAGATACGCCGCTTCATAGGCCGAAGCCTGAGGGCAGCCTTTGACATGGACAAATTCGGCGGACACACCATAACGGTGGATTGCGATGTCCTCCAGGCTGACGGCGGAACCCGTACCGCAGCGGTAACAGGAGGATTCGTTGCAGTGGTTCTGGCACTTAGGGAGCTGAGCCAGAAAGGGTTGATCCCCCCAAGAGGCGCCGTTAAAACCCAGGTGGCAGCTATAAGTGTAGGGATAGTAAACGGCCAACCCCTCCTGGATCTCACCTACGAAGAAGACTCCGCTGCCGAAGTGGACATGAACGTGGTAATGACCTCAAAGGGGGAGCTGGTAGAAATTCAAGGCACTGCAGAAAGCAAACCCTTTTCTAGAGAAACTCTTAATACATTGTTAGACATGGCTTGGGCGGGAATTCAAGAACTTTTCCAGGTTCAGAGGGAGGCGCTGAAATGAAGCTTTCCCACCTTGATGAAAAAGGCCAAGCTCGCATGGTAGACGTGGGCCACAAACCCGACACTGAAAGGGTAGCTGTAGCTAAAGGCGAAGTCCATGTCAAGCCTGAAACCCTCCGGCTCATAAAAGAGGGCAACCTCCCCAAAGGGGATGTCTTCTCCCTGGCCAGGGTAGCTGGAATTATGGCTGCCAAACGCACCCCTGAGCTCATCCCCCTTTGTCACCCCCTCCTCCTCAGCCACATTGATGTGGAACTGGGCATTGACGAGGAGAAAAGCTGTATAGAAATTACCGCCACAGTTCGTTCGGTGGGCAAGACTGGGGTAGAAATGGAAGCTTTAACCGCCGTAAGTGTGGCAGCCCTCGCCATATACGATATGGCTAAGGGTGTGGAAAAGACCATCCGCATCCACAATATCCGCCTAGTTGAAAAGCACGGCGGCAAGAGCGGGGATTTAATCCTCGAGTAATCCAGGAGGACCAATGAAAATAAAGGTGAAACTTTTCGCTCTCTATAGGGAAAAGGCCGGCACGGGGGAACTTTGGCTCGACCTCCACGATGGAGCTACTGTTCAGGATGCGCTTGATGCCTTGAACAATTTTCTCCCCGACATGAGGGAACTTCTGGATAAGGCCTTTTTCGCCCTTAACAAGAGATACGTCCAGCCTCAGGATCCCCTGAAAGAGGGGGATGAATTAGCTGTTTTCCCTCCCGTAAGCGGTGGGGAGGGCAAAAAATTTGAGGTAACCCTCTCCCCCATCTCGGCCGATGAAGTCATGGCCAGGGTAGCAGCTCCCAGCGTTGGGGGCATAGTGCTTTTCGTGGGAACAGTCCGAAACGAAAACCTCGGCCGGAGGGTGCTGCATCTTGAGTACGAGGCTTACCCCGAAATGGCTGAACAGGTTCTAGCCCAGATAGGGGGCGAAATCAGGGAAAAATGGCCCCAAGTAGAAGATGTAGCCATAGTCCACAGGATAGGGAAATTGGAGGTAGGAGAGACGAGTGTTGTTATCGCAGTAGCGGGAGCTCACCGCCAAGGGCTCTTTGATGCCGCCAGTTACGCCATAGAGCGCATCAAGGAAATCGCCCCTATTTGGAAGAAAGAGGTATGGGAAGGGGGAGAAGAATGGCTTTAGAATAAAGCTTGAGGCATTCTCTACATCCTGAAGCTTTGGGAACTTTACCGCTATCTTTCCAACGTCGCAGTCAAAGAGTAAGGTTGCCAAAATCGTAAGCGACATAATTGAAAAATGCACTGAGGGAGGTAAAAATGTCCATCCATTTAATAAAGCCTCGCACTCGCGAAGAGGCATACAAACCCGCTCTGGACAAAGCCTTAAGGGAAATCGCCCAGGTAGATCCATGGGAGACGGCTTTTAAAGCGGCCGTAGATTACCGTGAGATAGACCCCAAGCGAGGGGAATGGTCTGTCCCTTTCTGGGGAAAACGCTATCGGGTGACCTACCCTGATGGCATTGTTATGGAAGAGGAAACGGGGGAAAAACCTTCTATAATCGTAACCATTCTCATCCTCCATTACCTTCTCACAGCCGAGGGGGTTCGCCCGGCTGATCAATGGGTTTCCTTCCGGGAATTCCCCGGTGGACAGATATACTGGCCAGTCTTCCAGGCCCGCACATCCTTAAAGCTTGCCAAGGCTTTCGGAAAAGATAAGGAGGCCTTTGAGAGAGCAGCTATCGCCCTCGGCGGGGAGAAACTCTCCTTTGGCGACTCTTCTTTCCTGTTCCGGATGTTTCCGAGGCTCTGGTTAGCTGTGGTATTGAACCTGGCCGATGAAGAATTCGGTCCCTCAGCTCAGATACTCTTTGATGCCACCGCTGGAAGTTACCTTCCCACAGAGGACCTGGTAATCCTGGGAGAGCTGCTTACCCACAGACTGATAAGGCAGGCAGGCAAAAAGTAGATGGATTTACCACCCCTTGTCAGAGGCATCTTCCTTAAAAGGGAGAACAGGTTTAGGGTTAAGGTTGAAGTAAACGGTATAACTTTCGCCGCGCACCTTCCCAATTCTGGTCGTCTTGAAGAGCTGCTAGCTTCCGGGAGGGAGGTTTTCCTGAGCAGAAAATTTGAGGGGGGACGCAAGACCCCTTTTGACTTGAAACTCGTCAGAGTGGGGGAGCTTCTGGTCTCAGTGGATGCCAGGCTCCCCCGGTTTATATTTCAGGAAGCGTTGGAGGCAAACCGGTTACAAGAATTTTCAGGCTATAGGGTTATAAAGAGTGAACCACGGTACGGAGAAAGCAGGTTTGACCTGCTCCTGGAAGGACCTTTGGGCCTCTGCTTTGTGGAAACTAAATCGGTCACTTTGGTGAGGGATGGAATAGCCCTTTTCCCCGATGCTCCAACTGAGCGTGGGAAACGTCATCTCCTAAAGCTCAGAGAACTCGCAAGTAAGGGGACGGAAGCGGTAATAGTCTTCATCATTCAGCGAGAAGATGCCCTCTCCTTTTCCCCCAACTTTTCAGCTGATCCCCTCTTTGCGCGGGCCTTTTGGGATGCGATAGATGCTGGAGTTCAGGCCTTTGCTTATACATGCTTGGTCACAGAGAAGACTATAGGACTCAAAGGCAAAATTCCCATCGCGACTGAGGGGACTCAACTATTGAGGCCTTAGACCAAGAAACCAGCGAAGGTGGGCAAAATCTAATGGTGCAGGGGGTGCCCCTTCAGGAAAACAAAATTGGGGCAAGGGACAAACTCCGGCCTCCGCCCACGAAAGGGATACAAAGCCGTGGCGAACTCCAAGCCCACGAAAGTAGGCAAGACTTGGGGCTCTGGGGGTCGCAAGCCTCCTGGCAGGGGCTTAGGGGATGTGCTCCCGAGGAACTCCAAATGGGGCAAGCCGCTGCCTCCGGCAACCTGCCCACGAGTGGGACCCTAAACCATGGCGCACCCAAAGCCCACGGGGGTGGGCCTAATCAGTGGTGAAGAGGGTTTTGCCTTGCTGATGGCATAGGAGGTGTTCCCCTAGAAAGCTAAATAAGGAGTGAGCTGCCGTCCTTTACAACTTGTCTCCGAGTGGGAAATTGTCCTGAGCCAAGAGTGTGGGCAAAAACAAGCGCTGTACAGGCTGGAAAACTTGTCTTGCACTGGTGAATCTGGAGCTGGTAGAATAGGAAACGATGGCTTTTGCTCTATCAGTGATCAATCGCCCGAGCCGGGAAACTCTATTCGTCCTCTTTCAGCCAGAGAAGAGGGATCATAAATTACAATTACTAACCTTGCCTTTGACCTTTCGGCAACACTTAAGGGGAAATCGTAAGAATCCAGAATCAATTCCCCCGGCTTCCACTTGGTGGTAGGGTAAGCGAAATGAACCGGGATTTTATCGTTCTGGGCCAGCATCCTGCCTTCCGCATCGTAAAAACGCACTGATATTTTCAGATCTTCAGTGAGTGGTTTCAAAGCCCTCCAGTAGAGGTTAACCCTGGTCTGAGGCGGAAGTGGAGGAATAGGCCATCGCCTGGGCGGTTCCGGCAAAACCAAAACATCATATCCTTCAAGCCTGAGGCCCTCCACTATTTCAACACCTACCATCTTCTGAGGTACAATCTCGGGAGGGGATGAATTCCAGACCCGGATCAAACTTCCTTGAGCCCAAAGCGTATAGTGGGCTGGGAGACTAGGCAATGGCCGGGTTAAATACACTTCGTGTCTCTCGGCCAAGGCCTTCTCCACTAATTTCAACCTTTCTTCATCCCTGTCGGCTGCTATTAGAGTGGTCCCGGGGTTAAGATGGTATAGTTCACGAAAATAGTTCATTAGCGTTTTTTCTCCGAGAATCGCGAAGACAACCGGGTTGTGCCCAGTAGCAGAAGAAATCATAGAAGCTCCGAGGACATAAATCTCAACCTCTTTGCTGCGATCCATTTCCCGGAAGTGGCTTATTCCTGTGAAGAGGGGCTGAATAAATGCAAGAATAAGCAGTAAGATCCTCGAAACCGAGTGCTTAAAGCTCAGAACAAAACTCCCACCCTCACTTATTGCCACCGAAAAGAGAAGGAAAGAAGGGATGAAGAACACTTCGGGGTCAGGAACACGGTATGTTAGAGCGAAAAGCGTAAAAGGCGCGAAGGTTAGCCACCAAAGGATCGCCTTGTGGGATCTGAACCTGCTCAAACCAATAAGCCCAAGCGCGATCCCCACTGGGCCGAACTGGGATAACCACAATTTCAGATGCCAGTCTAAAGGTGTTGGACGCGCTAACGGGTTCGCGCCGAAGAAAACACCGTAACCCGAGGCCGCTACCCACTTGAGAAAGCCTTCAAAAGTATTGGTGTAAGTGCCGTCAAGGGAGGAAACCCTCGCACCCCTTATGGGCAAATAAAGATAAAGGGCGAGGGGCAGAAGGAGGGCGGGAATAGTTAGTATATTTCTCCGCGTTTTGTTGACTAAAAAAGCATAAGCAAGGGGTAAAAGCAAGAAAACCGAAGTCCTGTGGTGGGCAAGGCCGAGGCCGATGATCAAAGCCGCCCATGTTAAGGGAGCTTTGTCTTCTAGGGCTTCGGAGGTAAGTAAGAGAGCGAGGGACACTATTAAGGCGTGGAGAGCATAAACTTCTGCAATAGTGGCCTGGGACCAGAAAACAGGTGAAAAGGCAAGGTAAAGGGGGGCAAGGAAAGCAACTTTTTGGGAGAAAGCACGAGCAAGGAAGTAAAGGGCTATCAGAGTGGCGGTTCCAGCCACCGTTGAGAGCAAATTCACCCCCCAAGCAGGATCAGTTCCTGGAAAATGGGAGAACAACCACCCCAGAAGAGTGTAAAGGGGGTAGCCGGGAGGATGAGCTATGCGCAAGGTCGGGCAAACCAACTGAAACTCAAGACTATCATCGAAGATGGTGGCAACTGAAGGAGCCATTGTGCGGAAGTAAAGGCAAAACCCTCCAATTCCTATAAGCACAGGGGGCAGAAGCCCCGCCTTTTTCATCAGAAGCTCCGGGCGAAAACCCTGGCCATAAATTTCTGGATCTCCTTGTTTTCCCAGACCACCAGTAAAGGCACTGCGTTAAATATCGAAGAATAAGTCCCGCTTATCATTCCCACCAGAAGAACTGTCACGAACTGCTTTATAGTAGCGCCGCCGAAAAGGAGGATAGCCATCAGAACGAATATGGCGTTAAGCTGAGTCACCAGAGAGCGGTGGAGAGTCTCCAGGAGGCTTCGGGTAACTATGACCTCGAAGGGTTCTCCCCTGCGCTTGGGCGTGTTCTCCCTTATTCGGTCAAAGACCACAATGGTATCCTGCACTGAGAACCCTATTACGGTTAGCAGTGCGGTTATGAAGAGGGCGTCCACTTCCCAGCCTATGAGGAGGCCAGCTATGGAAAAAAGACCTGTGGCCACGAGGACGTCGTGGATCATCGCGATTATGGCGCAGACGCCGTAGCGCAGGGCGTTAGGGACTTTACGGAAAGCAAAGACTATGAAGCTCAATATAATGAAGGAAGCTGCGATTACAGCCAAGGTAGCGGCTCTCGTAACCTCCCTCCCAACAGCAGGCCCGATATATTCGTAGCGCAATTCTTCAAAGGACCCGAACTCTCTCCTCAACTCTTCCTGGACCTTAGCTTTCGCTTCTTCATCCAGTTGCTTACATTTTATAATAGCCACCCTTTCATCGGCCGTGGTCTGGACAGTAGTATCACCGTATCCTAAGCCAGTGAAGATGGTGTAAATCCTTTCAGGGGAAACTTTTTGCTCAAAGCGCAATTCCATCAGAGTTCCCCCCGTAAAATCAATGGAGAGCTTCCAGGGGGCTCCAAATCGTGCAAGAGATATGCCCATAGCTATCAAACCTGGAACTATTATAAGCAGAGAAAGAGCGAAGAACCAGTACCTTTTCTCAATCAGGTTATACATCCTTACCTCCCTTCCTCAAATTCCCAGAAGCCACCGCCTTTTCTCCAGAAAGCGCCCGGCCAGATCGAAGAGGAAGATAATTAAAGTTCTGGTCATAGTAATAGCAGTGAACATGCTTATGCAAACCCCTATGAAAAGGGTGATGGCAAACCCTTTTACCATGCTCGCCCCAAAGTTGGAGCCGAACCAGTAAAGGATTATGCAAGTGAGAAGGGTTGAAAGGTTCGCGTCCCTAATGGAAGTCCAGGCTCTGCTGAAACCAGCCTCAATAGCTACCGGCAGAGGTCTTCCTTGGCGGAGTTCCTCCTTCATCCTTTCAAAAATCAGGATATTAGCATCCACAGCCATTCCAGTAGAGAGTAAGAAACCTGTTATGCCTGGAAGGCTCAGAGTTACACCAGGGAACAGGCCTGGAATGCCAAACTTATATATAGCAAGGTTTATGAGGCCATAAGAAATTAGGGCGATATCGGCCAGAAGACCTGGGACTCGATAGTAAATAAGCATGAAGGATAAGACCACGATTATACCTATAATGCCAGCCCTTATGCTCTTTTGGATCGAGTCCTGACCCAGAGTTGGGCCTATAACTCTGGTTTGGATTACTTTAAGGGGGACGGGAAGCGCACCGTACTGAAGGATAATGGCCAAACGCCTCGCTTCTTCCAAAGTGAAGCCCTTTTCGCTGGTAATCCTCCCTCTTCCCTCGGTTATAGACTCTTTTATCATTGGGCAGGATATAACAATACCGTCCATCACGATGGCCAAGAATTCACCTTTATGTTCGCGCGTGTATTTGGCAAAAATTTCCGCCCCTTCGGGGGTAAGTTCAAAGTCTATCTCCGGCCTGCCGAACTCATCGCTTCCCACTCTCGCTGACTTCAGATGCTTCCCGGTCATGATGGTCCTGTAAATTTGAGCGGTGGGGGTAATCTCGGTGGTAGGCGTCAAAGCCATCGTTGGGGTGACTTCCGGCGTGGGAGCAGGGACAATTGTTTCCTCCAGTGAAGGGCTTGCTTCAGGGGTAACTGTAGTGGTAAGGCTCAAAGTTACTGTGGGGGTAGGAGCAATCGTTTCAGCTGTAGGGGTTATTTCGTAGGTGGTCAGAATTTTCAACCCTTCAGGCAAGGGTGTAAGTCCCGCTTCCACGAACTCCAATCTCCCTGTCGCTTTCAACAAAGCGATGGCTTCATCCGGATTTACGAGACCGGGGAGTTCAACAAGGATGCGATTTTCCCCCTGCCGCTGAACTACAGCTTCTACTACCCCCATACCGTCAACCCGGTTCTGGATAACGTTCCGAGCTGCCTCCATACTTTCGGGAGAAGGCTTCTCTTCCGGGGGGAGGTCGGCCTCTAGAACAACCTGAAGGCCTCCTTTCAAATCGAGGCCAAGGCGAAACTTGATTTCTCGGTAAATTTTGACGGGCCCTAATTGAAGTTTAAGAGCGTGGGTTTGAGGTAAATCAACCCATATGCAGAAAGCCACGAGAAGGACTATAAATAGGAGTAGAAGGAGATTCCGTTCTCGCACTAGTACTTCCTCCTTGCAAAATCTGTGGCCGATTATACTTTAAAGGCTTGGAGGTGTCAAACCTGTGCGTTCACCCCGCGTAAAGTATTATTCGGACGTTACATGCCCTATAGTACCACAAATGGAGTCTTGCATAAGCTCAATATAACTATCCGGATCCCCCTTTTATGTACGCTTGGTTGTCCACAGACCCTTCTAACTGTTCACGTGCACTTTCCGTTTCCCATCGCCATCATCTTCCCGGGCCTATTCCTGTTTTCTATGTCTAATGCTGCTATGCACCGACTATGTACTCATAACCTTGCCCTTCATTTGTGAACGCCGCCGCCTGAGCACAGGTAAACCGATAGCGGG
>JBHOQL010000016.1:0-5096 GCA_042408195.1 Anaerolineae bacterium | reverse complement strand
TCTATCAGCGTTTTCGGCAAGTAAATGTATTAGCGTATGAGAAGGAGTTACAACCCCAGCGTCGTGAATTGCGTATTTTCCATCAGGTGTTTCAATAAACCATAATGTAACAATTTCACTTTTTAGCTTCTTTAAATTTTTCATCTCGCACCTCCTACAAATAAGATGTGTAATCTTTGGGCATGTGTTCGGCAATTAAAAGCCAAATTTGCGCTATAAAGGCGCGTAAAGCATATGTGCCCGTTAACGCAAATTCTAAGCTTTCCGTCAACTCAGAGTTACCCTCGCACATAATGCCCATTTCGGCAATTGTATTTATTACTTTATCAAGGTGATTTAAGACCCGAGCAATTCGCCGTTTTAATAATTGTCGGGTTTTAGCTGCCATAGGCCCTCCTATTATGTAAGGAATGTAATTACTTGAGTTATTTTAGTCACTCAAAAGCCAATATTTAGTCAGGTAAGCCCGTAATGCGCAACATCCCGCAAAGGCAGACTCCAACATATCAGCGATATCAGTGTTATCTTCGCAAATCTGATAGGCCTCAAGAATTGTATTTGTCGCCTTATCAAGATGATTTAAAACATGGGCAAGATTGCGCTTAAACTTATTTCCTCTCTTTACTCTCATAAGCCCTCCTTTATTTTTTCGTACCTGAGGTTGTCCCCTTTTCTTTCTGGCTCTTTTAGCTCGCCTAGAAGGAAATCGAGCACCCTGAGGACTTTCCTAAAATCATCAACGATAAGGGCTATTTTACCATCCCAAAGCCGTGGGAAATAGGCGGTGAGCTTATAACCCGGTCCCTCCTCGTCTACGGAAAGGGTAAATATGCCACCCGTTCGCCCAAAAAGTTCATCCTTCTTCACTTCACTGAGTTGGGCAAGCTGCTCGAGGCCCTCAGGGGTCAGTTTATAGTTGAAGAAAGTTTTTCCGACCTTTTCGTGAACGACAATAGTTTGCCGCGTGGTGTCAATTTCAATTTTCATGGCTCAATCCCCTTTTTAGGAAGCTCGCGGGAAGGCCTCCGATTTCTTCGCCGCCCATGTGCCGAGCAGGCACAAGAGGGCCCTAATTGCTTTCTCGGTGCTCTCAAGTAGATAAGGCACTTGGTTATCCCAAGGCTCTGGGGAATAGACAACAAGCCTATAACTTGGGCCGCTCTCGTCGGGGTCAAAGTCCTCTATTATGCCGTATTTCTCCTTGAGTTTCTCAAAATCATACTTGTTTACATGTAGGCTAAGAGTGACGCCCAAGGTCTTCTGCAGTGTCTCCTTACTTTCTTTGAAAATTTCGGGAAGTTGCTCGAGGGTCTCGAGGGTTATTGGGATCCCTAAGAAAGATTTTCCAACTCTTTCGCTTATGGCAATGGTTTGGGAGTCAGTGCGAATTTCTATCTTCATGGCTTATACCTCCTTTTCGTCTTGGGGATTTATTTGGTTTGCCAGCTCTTCCAGCTCGGCAACGCCGTAGTTCAACTGGGCAGCAAGATAGCGAATGAGGGCAATAAGGTAGGGAAGCAATCTTTTGGGGGAGCTCTCTGCTGGTTTTTCGGGGCTTGCTTTCCTCTTGCTGCTCTGAAAGTAACTTACAAAGGTTGAGAGGGTCATATAGAGCAAATCGTCATCACCGACAAACTCGCGAAGGCTTTCCACGGCTTCGCGAGGGGGGTAGAGGCCAGCGAAAGCACCCAGCAGCTGCACGCTGACGCGAAGGGCCTTGCTCATCTTTCTGGCAGGTTTCTGCTTTTTCAGTTCCTCCAGAAGGAGAGCAATTTCGGGGGTAACTACGAAGGAGACCAGACGCCCTCTTTCCTTTTTCACCCTTTCACCTCCTTTTTGGTCTAAATCTTTCCCGCTATTATTATAGCGCTATTCGCCCAATTTGTCAAGGCTTTTTTGGGCGAATTTTATAAATTTTAAGGTTGCGCCGACTGAAGGCCTGGGCGGCAGTGCCGCCGCTTCCGGGAAAAGCCTTATTGGTCAGTTTTCTGATTGTTTTTTGATTGTATTTTGGTGGTGGATCTCTCCATCAATAAATAATCAAAAAACAATCAAAATACAGTCAAAAAGCAAGGCCCCATAAAGGGAAGCCCCGCAAGCCACCAGCAGCTCCCTCCCATGCGCGAAACTGAGGCAAGGTTAAAATATTGAATTTTCTGCCACAAACCCCTTGACAAACTCGGGAACTTGGTATATAATTAAGCTGGGCAAAATCAAAGTAAAGGAGGCTAAAAATGGAGCGTATAACCGTGAAGGAAGTTGTGCTGGCCACTTGGCCCCCCGAGCTCCGCCAAATTATTGAATTGCTGGCCAAAGCTAGGAAAGCCGTCTTAGAGGCACCAATTTTCCCCAATAACCCACTAATTACTTTGCTCAACTTTCGCAATGTCATAACCTATTGCCTGGTAAATTTGGAGGAAGCCCAAAAGCGCTTAGTAGACCTAGAGAATCCCCAACACCAAAAGACCGCCGGAATTGATTTGCCGCCAATAATCTGGCCTACCTTGGTGAGAATGCTGCAGGCAGCCTCAGGCCTTTACCCCGCCCGCGACGGCCGCGACCTGCAATTATATGACCCACTTTCGCTTCAAACCTACCTCCCCTTTACAATTGCCGGCAGCATTGAAGAATTTAATCAAGCTAAGCAAAAAGCCATCACCGCTATAAAGGAGCTGAAAGAGGAGGGTTGCCATGAGCGAGGTCTTTAAAGTTTCCATTGGCCCCACTACCGTGGAAAAGTTTAACCCTTATCTAGACCCCCATTCCCTGCCGGAACACATCCTTAAAGCAATTGAACTGCTTCAAAGGGCTGTGGAAAGTTTAAGAAACACCATCATATGCCCATACTTCCCCCAGGCAACATTGAGCAACTTAATAAGTTCCTGGCCCCAGGCTATGGCATATATGTCCTACGCTAACCGCTTCCTAACTAAACCCCCCGCACAGGAGGAGTTGGAGTCAGTAAATGTTCTCCTAGATACAATAACCGGACTGACACGGGCGGTTTGGAGCACATGGAGAATCAGCATACCTTTGCAGGATTTCGACCCTGAAGAGGAAACCCATTCCTTGCCGCCTAAGCTCCTTGAATTAATTACGAGAATTAAAGAGGTGGCCGAATCTGTGGCCAACACGAGAGTTTTCCCACAGGATGCAAAAGCAACCACCGAAAGTTTGCAGGCAGCTTTTGAAATCACTCTTCCTCTCGTCCGCGAAGTTACAATGGGGTTGGAGAAGCTAGCGATAAAGGGAATGTAAGGAGATGGGTGGCGAAAATCCTTTTCGTGGAAGATGTAACGGTAAATAGCCAAACCCTGAAAGGGAGGAGGGCCCAAAATGGTCACTGCGGACCATGCAAAAGCAGATGGTGGGGGTTTTGTCTTGCTGCTGGGCCTTGTTATCGTTGCGGGGGCGCTTGCCGCGTGGCTGCTTCTCCCTTCCCTCTCTTCCTCTACTGCGTCGCTTACGCTTAAGGTGTACTCCCCTCCTTTGGAAAGCTTAGAGGTTGCTGGCTTATTGGAAATTGCGCAGGAGCTTATTGTAGAGCCCAGTAAACACGTCCAAACCCTGCCCATTGCACGGCTTGTTTCCTGGGCTGCCCTGAAATCATGCGGCGAGCATCTGGAAATCTACCAGTGTCACCGCGTCTATCCTGATGGAGGAGAAAAGGTTTTCTATGTTGCTCTTTGCCCGGATGCCGAAGGGAAAATGTGCGCAGTGGGGATCATCGGTCTACCTAGGCCCGATGGTACAAGCATAGGGATAACTACTTACCCCACCTCTTGCAAGGCCATACGCGGACGCCTGACAAAGTGGAGGTGCCAGCGTGCTTCTGTCCGCCTCGAGTTTTCGGATTGATTTTGTCCTCTCCTCAACTTTACTTTTTGGAAGCCGAGAATAAGCTTCGGACCCCGGAAATTACTGCTGAAGAGGCTGGTGGCAGGGCAAACGCACCAAAATAGGCGGAAAGGAAATAGGATAGGAGTTCCAAAAAGCCCTCGAGGTCGCAGCTGAAGCCCAGATCGGCCCAACCTGCGCAGTTCAGGCCGAATACCCCAACACAAAGAATTATAAGCACCGGAAGGGCCACCGCGTGCTTGCGGAAGGGAGGCATCTGCTCCCACCGCTGCATTAACCCAGGCACGTAGCGGATTATAGCGCCCAACACAGCAGCCAAAAGCAAATTTATCCATTCCATACCTTAGCCCTCCTTAGAAAGGGTCTATAACTCCGGTTTGCCCTTCACGAAGTTTATTAGAGCATTCACCACAACAGCAACAATAATATTTACTACAAACCCAAATATACCCCACTGGCCAAATCGCTCGTTAAGGCGAGTCTCAACGGCAATAAGGTTTTTTTCTAAATTGCGCAATTGCTCTTCATCTGTCTTCATTCGCTGGCTAATTTCTTCATGCAACCCCCGCACTTCAGCACGTATTTCTTCACGTAACCCCCGCACTTCAGCACGTAATAAGTTAATGCTCTCGTTCAGGCTGCTTACCTGTGCCGCGAGCACTGCCAGGGTCACTTTAGTATTATTGTGGTTGTTTCCCTTCTTGTGTTGCTTAACTTGCTTCATACCAACTTAATTATAACGCAACACTGAAATTCTCTTATGCAATCCTGAACATCCAGCCATAGTTGTGATAGCGATATAATGATGAGCTAGCGTGTGTGTTCCGGGTCGCGCCGGAGTCCTGATATGCCACAATCTTTACGAACCAGCCTGCAGGCAGGTATACGCGCCCAGACACGGAGACATTGACATTCTTATTTGCAATTGTGTGGATTTCATTGGCTGCCGCGTAGTACTGCAGCGCACCGCTGGAGTCATAAACCGCAATAGCAACCCAATGGCGGCTCGCGTTGGGGTTATTTGTGGAGTTCCGTGCCCACCCACCGCCGACCATATACCAGCCATCTACCGGCGCTACCAGCCGGTCAGGATAAGTGCTGCTCCAGCACCCGCCATTATCATCCACCTCCGTATCCCAGGATAGTGGCGTTACGGTAGCATCCGGGATGCTCTGCTCAGTGCTCCGATAGACGAAACAGCCAATGGGCTTTGTGCCGTAAATGTAGCCAGTGGCGTA
>JBHOQL010000015.1:0-28319 GCA_042408195.1 Anaerolineae bacterium | reverse complement strand
CCAGGCCAGGAAGCGGCGGTCCTCCTGCAGCCACCCCCGGAGTTGCCCCCACTCCCGCAGCAGCGCGTCGTGGATGAGTTCCACCGTCTCCCGCCCGGTGGGGAGGTCCCGCCCGGTGACCACCAGGCGGGCGTCGGCCAGAAGGCGCACCACCCGATGCACCGCCTCCCGCTCCTCCTCGCGGCGGATCAGTTCCTCCAGCGTCCGGCGCCGACGGCTGTCGGGGACGTTCCGGCTCTCGTCCCCCAGGTGGACCAGGTCCGTGAGCACCCGCCGGGCCAAGCGGCGCTCCTCTTCGTTCATCCTGGAGAAGACGCTGTCGGCCCACCCCGTCAGCGCACCGGTCACTCCGCCGATGGCCCGGTAGGCGGCGTGGGTGAGCATCCCCTCCTCCCGCCGCTCCCACAGCCGGGTCAGGGCGAACTCCAGAAGGGGCAGGACGGTGCCGGGCGCTCCCTCGGGCGCGGCCCCCATCGCCTCCCGGAGGATGGCCTCCGTCAGCCCCTCCTCCAGCGCCAGTCCAACGGCCCGGGCCGGCTCCTCCACGATGGCCCGCAGGTCTTCCCGCTCCAGGGTCAGTGGGACGTTCGCCAGCCCCCGCTCCAGCCACTCCACCAGCGGACGGGCCTCCCGGACGAAGCGGCTGTAGAAGTCGTCCCGCATCACCAGGACGACGGTGACGGGGAGCGGCGAGTTCAGGAGGTCCGCCAACCCGGCCACGAAGGCCCGGCACACTTCGTCCGGACAATCCACCAGGAGTTCCTCAAACGGGTCCACCACCAGGATTAGCCGCTCCGCCTCCGGGTGGCGGTTCCGCCAGTTCCGGACGGCCTCTACCAGCCCCTGGGACGCGCCCTCCAGCCCCCGGGCCTCCAGTTCGCCGAAGGGGTTCCGGGCCGGACGGGTCAGGATGAACGCCCAGCGGTCACTTCCGGGCACCGCGCCCTGGCGCAGGCGGGGGATCAGCCCGGCCTGGACCAGGGACGACTTCCCGCTGCCCGAGGGCCCCAGGACGGCCAGGAAGCGGGGCTCTTGCCGCAGCCGCCCCACCAGATGTTCCACGGCCCTGCTCCGCCCGAAGAAGAACTCGGCATCGGCCTCGGTGAAGGCCTCCAGTCCTCGGTAGGGGCAGAGATCGGAGAGGGAAAGCAGGGGACAGGCCTCCCGCAGGGTCTCGGCGGGGACCGCCAGAGCGAGCCAGGCGTCCTGGTGGCGGCGCGTCTCCCAGAACGCGTTGACCATCCCCACTACGCGGCGGCCCTGGACGTCCCATAGAGGGGCGCCGCTCATCCCGCTATCTATCTGGCTGGTCAGCAGTTGCAGCGCGTCCCGGTTTCCGTACCGGACGCGGGCCTGGATTTTCCCCTCAGCGGCCAGCCCCTTCGGGAACGCCTCGCTGAGGCGGTAGCCCCAACTGGAAAAGTCGTGCCCCCGGCTGTGCTGAGAGGAGCCCAGCGGGAGGGGGATTACACCCTCCGGCAGCGGCCCCTCCAGGCGCAGGATTGCCACGTCTTCAGCGTCGGGGTCGCGCCACCACTCCTCCACCACGCGGGCTGTCTGCTCCTCCCCGGTGGCGTGGAAAATCACCCGGACAGCGTCGGGCCTGGGATAGCCCCGCTCCCGCATCGGCCGGGGCCAGACGACGTGCGCGCAGGTGGCGATGAGCCCGCTTTCGTGGACCAGGAAGCCAGTACCGGCGGTTTTGCCATCCGGTGTAAGGATGCGAACAAGGCCAACGGTAAGGTCCAAAGACACCGTTATATCCTCCAATTAGGGAAAAACAGCCTTACTTTTCGATGATGGCGGACCGGCGGGATGCCCGGAGCGGCAAGGAAGCCGAATCTGCCTCTACAATCCTTCTCGAGGTAAGGAGGAGTTCAAAGTTTGCCAGACTGCACCAGAGCTGGAGGGGAAGACAAGCTGTTTTGTGGCTGCTTTTCCTAAGGAGCGATGGGCATTCCCTGCTCCCTCCTTCTAAGGTTTGGTTTCAAGGAGCCATGCAAAAACCTGCAACCTCCTTGGCATTGTGGAAAACGACAGGAAATCTTCGGTTATTAAAGTGCTCTCGGCAAGACGATACCATGAAAAAGCTTCAAAGTCAAGCTCAAAGGGGGTTTCTTCAGGGGAGCAGCCGTTGCAAGGGAAATCAGCTACTCTCGGTCCATCCCGTAAATTCTTTCGGGCCCTGCACTGTGGCCGTTCAGTCCCGCAAAGCTGCGCCCAAAGCTGTGAAAATTTTGAAGTATGGCTCTTGACACTGTTATTACCTTCATGGTATAACCCACCAAAAGGCTGAGGTGTGGGAGAATGCCATGTTCAGAGTTCCTTTCGGCAAGGGGTTTTTGGAGTTTGAGCTTCCCCCGGGCTTTGAAGGCCACCTGGTGGAATCGAAGGAGGCAGAGCCGGTCCCTGACCTGAATTGGGCAACCAGGGTGGCTTTGGCAGAACCCGAGAATTCCCCTCCCCTCAGGGAAATGGCCCGGCCGGGTGATAAGGTATGCATTGTGTTCACCGATGCGACACGGGCGAGCCCGGATCACGTTCTGGTTCCTGCCATACTGCGGGAACTTAAGGAAGCAGGGGTAAGGACCGAAGACATAACCCTGCTCTGCGGGATTGGAATGCACCGCCCTTCCACGTATGAGGAAAAGGTAGAAAAGCTCACCGCCGAGGTAGTCAAGCGTTACCGGGTCCTGGACCACGAGCCCCAGAACCCCGAAATGCTCATGGATCTTGGAGAGACGGAGACGGGAATACCCTTATCGGTCAACCGTATTGCTTGCGAGGCCGATATCCTCATCGCTACGGGAGTAGTGGAGCCCCACCAGTACGCTGGCTACTCTGGAGGACGCAAGACAGTGGCCATAGGGGCAGGGGGGGAAAAGACCATCCAGGCCACCCACAGCCCGCGCATTCTTGAACATCCCGGAACCCGCTTGGGGCGCATCGATGGCAACCCATTCCATGAGGCTATCACCGAAGCCGCCAGGAGAGCGGGCCTTCGTTTCATCTTGAATGTGGTGAACAACGATAAAGGCGAAGTTGTGGCGGTGAAAGCGGGCGAGCCTGAGGCCGCCTTCCAAGAACTGGTGACAATAGCCAGAGCTATTTACGAAGTGCCTGTTCCCAAGCAGTACGATGTGGTCGTAGCGGGGGTAGGATATCCCAAAGATGTGAACCTCTACCAAGCTACGAGAGCCGCCAGCTACATCTATTTTGCCCCAATTCCAGTAGTTAAACCTGGAGGATTCATCATTGTACCGGCTCCCTGTGAGGAGGGTCCGGGGCAAGGAGTGGGAGAGCAAAGGTTTTTCGAGATGCTCAAGAACGCTCCCGATGTCCGCTCCATCTTGGAGGATGTCCGCCAGCACGGCCTTAAGTCAGGAGAACAGAGAGCTTTCATAATGGCCAAAGTCCTGGAAGGATGCCGGGTTATAATCGCCGGCGCTAAAGATCCAGAAATGGTCCGCTTGGCCAAGATGATTCCTGCCGCCGATTTGGAGGAAGCTTTCCGCATCGTTTCAGCCGAGCTCGGGGGCAGAGCCGAAGTCCTGGTTGTCCCCCATGCCCTCCTTACACTGCCAATAGTGCAGGAGAGCGGTCAATGAAGGCTGAATCTTTGCTTCCTACCGAGGAACAATACCTTTTCTGCATAAGGTGTGGGCAGTGCGTCACAGAGTGCCCCACTTTCAGGGTCACCCTGAAGGAGACGCAATCTCCCCGGGCGAGGGTTATGCTCGTCCGAAAGTTCCTGGAAGGAGAGCTTGCACCCGGCCCCAATTTTGTGGACCAGATTTACAGCTGTCTTGATTGTCTGGCCTGCAATGCCATCTGCCCAGTCGGGATAAAACCAGCGGATTTAGCCCTGCAGATGAGGGCTTACCTCCACAAAACTCAGCCCCAGCCGTGGATAAAGCCCCTTGTGTTCAAAGGTTATTTTACCCGACCCCGTCTTATTGAGCTATCCATGCTCCCCTTTGTCTTCTACCAACGTCTGGGACTTCAGAGGCTTATCCATTCCCTTGGGATAAACCGCCTCTTTCCGGCTCAGTTACGGGACCTGGAGAGGCTCATGCCCAATCATCTACCTTTTCGCCCCCTCAGGGCTTCGGCCCCGGAACGGATCCCGGCTAAGGGCGAGAAGAGGCGCAAAGTGGGGTTCTTCCTCGGTTGTTTCCAGAACACTGTCTTCGCCAGAGGGGCTGCCGCATCCTTGAGAGTCCTTACGGAAAACGGATGCGAAATCTTTATGCCCAAAGATGTGCGATGCTGCGGAATGCCTCACCTGGGCTATGGAGAGCTGGATACTTTCCTCGATCTCGCCCGGCACAATATAGCCCTTTTTGAGAGAGAAGAGTTAGAGGCTATAGTAACCGATTGTGCCACCTGTGGTTCCACCTTGAAGGAATATGGGAAATATCTTAAGGACGATCCCGAATGGGCCGAGAGGGCTGAGAAATTTTCCCGCAAGGTCCGGGATGTAGGCGAATTACTGGTGGAAATCGAGTTCCGGAAGCCCGCTCGCAAACTGCCCTTAAAAGTAACTTACCACGACCCGTGCCACTTGAGGAGGGGGCAGGGAGTATGGAAGCAACCAAGGCAGATTCTGGAGGCCTCAGTTGAGGAATTCGTGGAGATGGAAGGGGCTGACACCTGCTGCGGCTCAGCAGGGACACAGATCCTGACCCATTACGAGACTTCCTCAGCTATACTGGAAGGCAAGATGAAACGGGTAGAAGCTTCGGGGGCAACGGTCCTGGCGACCGGATGCCCTGGCTGTCAGCTCCAGCTTGGTCTTGGAGCCAAGAAACGCGGCCTCCGGGTTCAGGTCCTTCACCCCGTTGAACTTCTGGACCTGGCTTACGCACTTGAGGGCGAACGGGAGGAGAAATGATAGCACCTCAGATTATCCGTGAACTCAAAGGTATAGTAGGGGATAAGAACGTGCTCACTTCCCCTGAGGACCTCGTGGCCTACTCCTACGATGCCACCTTCCTTGAACACAGACCCGATGCTGTGGTCCTGCCGGGTTCTACGGAAGAAGTGAGCAGAGTGATGAAAGTGGCCTACCGGGAGGGGATACCGGTTATCCCCAGAGGTATGGGTTCAGGATTGGCTGGTGGCTCAATTCCTTTCTCGGGTGGGATCGTGCTTTCCCTCACGCGGATGAACCGCATCCTAGAAATAGACGGGGAGAACATGACCGCTTGGGTTGAAGCCGGGGTGATCACCGCCGAATTCCAGGCCGAGGTGGAAAAAAGAGGCCTCTTCTACCCACCTGACCCCTCATCCCACAAGTATTCTACCATCGGCGGTAATGTAGCCTGCAATGCTGGAGGGCCCCGCTGCCTCAAATACGGCGTCACGGGGGACTATGTCTTGGGGATGAAAGTTGTCCTGGCCGATGGTCGCATCCTTACTACTGGGGGCAAAGTGATCAAGAACGTCACCGGCTATAACCTCTCGCGCTTCTTCATCGGTACTGAAGGCACCCTCGGGGTGATAACGGAGGTCCTGCTGAAGCTTATAGCCAAGCCCCGGTACATCTCTACAGCCTTCGCCGTTTTCCCCAGCATTGAAAATGCCGGTAGGGCTGTCCACCGCATCCTATTGGCAGGAATAATCCCAGCTTCAATTGAACTTATGGACCAGACTACTATTGGAACGGTGGAAGAGTACCTGCATATGGGGCTTCCCACTTGGGCTGAAGCCATACTGGTCCTCGAGGCCGATGGCAATCAGGAAGAAGCAGTTCTCAGGGAAATAGAGGCCATCGCTCAGATATGCCGGGAAAATGGGGCAGTAGAGGTTAAAGTAGCGAAGGACGAAACCGAGAGGAACAACCTCTGGAAAGCCCGCCGTTCCGTTTCGCCCTCCTTAGCCCGCAGGGCTCCCAACAAACTCGGGGAGGATATCACTGTGCCTCGCAGCCGTGTTCCGGAAGCTGTCAGGAGGATCCGGGAAATTTCGCAGAAATACGGCCTTCCTGTAGTGGTATTCGGTCACGCAGGCGATGGCAACCTTCACCCCAATATCCTCTTCGATAAACGCAAGCCCGAGGATATGGAGCGGGTGGAAAAGATTGCGGAGGAAATATTCAGGATGGCGGTAGAGATGGGGGGAGTGCTCTCGGGCGAGCATGGGGTAGGAGTTTTGAAGCAACCCTATCTGGAAATGGCCATCGGACCTGTAGCGGTGGAAGTGATGAAAGCCATAAAGCAGGCCCTTGACCCTAAAGGCATCTTGAATCCAGGGAAAGTAATACCTTTAGGTATCCCCTGGCGCGGGGAGTGAAAGGCCATGAGCCAGGTCTGCTGTGAGATAATCGCTATAGGGAACGAACTCCTACTGGGAGAGGTCCAAGATACCAATACCCACTGGCTATGCCGCCAGCTCACCGGCCTCGGAGGAAAAGTCACCCGATGTTTCATAATAGGGGACGATCCGGAAGAAATCGGTTGGGCTTTAAAAAGCTCCCTATCCAGGGGTACCGACCTCATCATTACCACTGGCGGCCTCGGTCCAACGGCTGATGACATTACTTTGCAAGCTGTAGCTGGGGCTCTGGAGCTTCCTCTGGAAGAAAACCAGGAAGCCCTGGAGATGATCGCGAGCCGCTACCTGGCTCTGTACCAGTTGGGTTACGTCCAAGAGCCCTCCATAACCCCTCCTAGGCGCAAAATGGCCCTTTTCCCAAAAGGAGGTAAGCCCCTTTTCAATCCGGTTGGGACCGCGCCCGCCATGCTTCTGGAACATGAGAGCAGCTATATTGTTTCCCTTCCCGGCGTTCCCGAAGAGATGAAAGGCATATTCCGCTCCTCTTTGGCTCCGTTCCTAGAAAAGCTTTTCGGCCGATCTTTCTACGAGAGCGTAACCTTATCGGTGGAGTGTGGGGACGAATCCTCCATCGCTGAAGTCATAGAGAGGGTAGCCAGGCTGCATCCCGAAGTCTACGTGAAATCAAGGGCCAGAGCTTTCGGCAAAGGAGTCCGCCTGAAAGTCACTTTGGCAGCCTCTGGCTCCGATGCCGAGAAGGTCAGTGACGCATTAGGGAAAGCCTTTCAAAGCCTTGAAAGGGAGCTGGCCTCCAGAGGCGTGAAGGTGATAAGGGAGTGATGAGGCGCTTTTTCTGGCTGCTTCTGGTGCTAATCTCCTGTCTGCCTCTGGCAAGGGCGGGGTTTTTCCAAACTGATGATGGGATCTTTCATTTCTACCGGTTAGCTTCCCTGATCAGACACATCGAGGCCGGCCACCTTTACCCCCGCTGGTTCGCCGACTTTGCTTTCGGCTATGGCCATCCTATCCTCAACTTCTACGCCCCTCTCACTTACTACTTTGCTTTCTGCATATACCTCCTGGTCCGCGACCCTGTGATAGCTATGAAAGTGCTCATTGCCCTGAGCTTCATCGCTTCAGGTTGGAGCATGTATATGCTGGGACGGGAGCTCTGGGGTGAGGAGGCGGGCTTCTTGGCTTCCCTCCTCTACGTTTTCTTCCCTTACCACCTGGCCGATGTTTACACCAGGGGGGCAATTCCCGAGGCCATGGCTTTCATCTTCCCTCCGCTCATCCTCTGGAGCTGGCTGAGGGGTTCCTTCCTGGTTGGAGGATTGGCCTGGGCTGGCCTTTTGCTCACCCATAACCTCTCAGTCCTCCTTTCAATACCGCTGCTTTTTCTTTGGGGTTTGGCACTGATTCCGGCCGGTAGGCTTTCCCTGAAGAGCCTCGCTAAGCTCCTGTTTTCCCTTGTTCTTGGTTCCGGCCTCGCGGCTTTCTACTGGCTCCCGGCTCTGAGGGAGATGAAACACGTCTTCATCGGCGTGGCGGGCATTAGCAGGGGCTATGAAAAACATCTCTTGGGCTGGGTCACCCTCCTCAAACCCCATTTCTTCTATCCCTATTCGCCCGCCGGAACAGTGGCGCTGCATCCTGTGCCTTTCGCCTTCCTGCTGCTGGCCCTCGGGGGAGCTGCCGCCCTAGTCCTGGAGAAGAGAAGGGGTTTGCCCTTCACGGTGGCCCTAATCTTTGTCTTGATCCTGAGTATCCTGATGCGGTGGGAGGTTTCACTCCCCCTCTGGCGCGCTCTGGAGCGGTGGCTCGATACCTTACAGTATCCCTGGCGTTTCATGCTGCTGGCAGCTATCTCCTCCTCGCTCCTTGGGGGAGGGTTAGCTTTTCCACTGATCCGCCTTCAGCGAAAATGGGGTTTACCCGCACCTTTGTGGGCTTTCCCCTTGCTCTTGGCGGTTCCAGCAGCTATGTGCACCCTTCCTTTGAAACCTGTGGCCTTGACCCCTTCCGATCTGAAGGCCTTTTCCATGTGGGAGATTGACTTTCGGAACAGGCAGATCGGGGCGACTTGGACGGCAGAATTCGTCCCCGTCACAGTAAAGGTTGACCGGACAGCCGTGCCACTGCCTCGCTTCCCGGATGAACCGACCTTTGAACCCCTTAAAATCATCCCTAAGCTTACACCAGGCCCTCAACGCTTCCTGGACTCTTGGTGGGAGGTGGAAACACCAGAGACCATAAGGCTTGTGTGGCATCAGTTCTATTTCCCCGGCTGGAAAGTTTTCCTGAACGGCAGAGAAATCGCAGTCCAGCCGTTGGGTCCCTTGGGTCTCCTCTCGTGGGAGGTCCCCCCCGGGAAGCATTCTCTTAAGATTGTCTTCGGGGATACTCCGGTGCGTCGGTGGGCTTTCTCTGCCAGCTTGATTTCCCTTCTGGTCTTCCTCCTTTGGATCTACAGGGAATCACCCAGAGCGCTGAAGGGGATCCTGGCTGGATTCGGCCTTTTTCTGATGGCCCTGGGCCTTTATCTCTATCCTTTCAATCCCCCATTACCTCCCGCCTCCGTACATTACAACTTGGAAGGAAAGGTTCTGCTCGTGGGCCACTCCGTTCCCGATTCGATATCCCTTGGCTCCCGGGTTGAGATTACTCTCTACTGGTTGTGCCTTGAGAATTTGGATGAAAATTTCAAGTCTTTCGTGCACATATTTGATCCGGCCACCGGCAGGATAATTGCTCAGCACGATGGAGACCCAGTAGGCGGTTTCACCCCTACGACCCGTTGGCTTCCCGGAGAGATAGTAGCCGACCCCCACCCTATCTTGGTCCCGGTGGACGCCAAGCCCGGCAAGTATGCCATTGGGGTGGGACTTTACCGCTTCCCTGAGGTGCGCAACCTCCAGGTCCTGGGGGGCAGTTTCCCTGAAAACAGGATTTTGCTCAGGGAGGTGAAATTGGAGAAACCATGAGTCACCGGCTGGTTTTCGCTTCCATTTTAGCCATCTACTTTGCCCTTGTCCTTATCTACTCGGCTTCAGTCCCCCTGGGGGAAGCCCCCGACGAGGCTCCCCACTTTTCTGTAATGGTCTATATTGCCAGACACGCCGACCTCCCCGTTGGTCCGGAAGAGCACGAGGGCTTTCAGCCACCCCTCTACTACATCTTAGGTGCCACCATCGCTTCCCTTTTCGACCTGAGCCGCTTCTACATTATAGCCAACTCCGATTATGACCTCGGTGATCCGCTCGCCCCCAAGAACTTGTTGCTTCACACCTCCGATGAAATTTTCCCCTTCGCTGGCTGGGCGAAGGCCTGGTGGCTTGTGCGGGTTCTATCCATGTTCTGTGGAGCTATTACCCTGTGGGCCATATACCAGCTCGGCCTGCTCCTCTACCCCAATGACCCTGTCGTGGGCCTCGGAGCTGCAACCTTCACCGCCTTTACCCCATATTTCCTGTTCATGAGCGGCTTGGCCAATAACGACAATCTGGCCACCGCCCTCAGCGCTGTTACCATCCTCATGATAAGTTTTGGACTCACGCGGAAGGTCAGAAAGCCGGCTCTTTTCGCCTTCTATTTGGGATTACTCTGGGGGCTAGGGGTCATGAGCAAAGTGAGCCTTCTGGTCTTAGGGATACCAGTGGGGCTCCTTGCCCTCAAGATGGCCCGAGGTTCGGGCAAAGGGTGGTTGGGGAACTTCATCGTTTTAGCACTTCTTTCAGGGGCAGGGATGCTTTTGGTGGCAGGTTGGTGGTTCATCCGCAACTTTATCCTCTATGGTGACCCGCTGGGGTGGCAGCTCATCCTTCAGGCCAATGCTCTCCGCACCGGCCCTCTGAACTGGAAGGATTTGCTGTGGTTAGCTCGCGGGCTCTACCGCTCCTGGTGGCTGGCTTGGATAGGGATAAGCCTTCCGAACTGGCTCTACTGGCTTCTGGGTTTGATCCCTCTCCTGGCCCTTATCGGTTGGCTCAGGGGCAGGCCCTTGGGTTCTGCTCCCCTCTTCTGGGGAATCATGGTCCTTTACGTCTGTGGAGTAATAGCTGGGCTTATAAAATGGACGGCGACTGTCCTGGGGACCGATCAGGCGCGCCTCCTTTATCCGGCTTTGCCTGTCTTCTCCCTCTTCGTGGCTGCGGGGCTGAGGAAGTGGGGGAAGGGTCTTCTGGCAGCCATTATCTTTGCCCTCCTGCTCTTGGCAATGGTTTCCCCCTGGCTCTTTATCCGTCCTGTCCACAGTCCACCCCTTTATATCCCCGTTCGCGAAGAGGTAGCTCCTCTGGCCAGATTCGGTGAAGCCATAGCCCTTCAGACCTTTGAGGTAGACCCAGGCCCATGGGCTTGTGACGGAATTAAGGAAGTGAGGCTCACCTGGCGCACTTTCGCGCCCCCGAAGGAACACTATTGGCTTTACATGAGGCTTGTAAACCAAGATGGTGAAACAGTATGGTTCAAGGATGGCTCCCCAACAGCGGGTCGCGATACTACGGACCGCTGGCCGGGAGGAGTCCTAATCCCTTCCGTTCACCGGATTCGCCTTCCGGAAAACCTTGCCCCAGGTCACTACAAGCTTCTCATAGGCTTGCACCGCTTTGGCAAATGGGAGTGGCTGCCGGCCTTCAGAGGGGATAAATTTGAGGGGGATTTGTTGGAGCTGACTTTCATCACCATAGCAGAGCGGGCCCCGTAGTGAGTGCTTTAATTTACGTGAAGTTGTCCAAGAAGTGGTGTGCTTCCCCTCTCTAATCTCTCCGGTGGCGCATCTATAATATCCCCTGCATCCCTTGTGTCCTGCTTACTCCATGGCCTTTAGGTCTTCCATGGCTCATGGGCCCGCATGTAGGTAGGGTTGTCCTTTGTCCTCTTTTGTTTTCGTAGGGAGATACCGTCGGAACCCAACGGGGGGGTTGCCCCTTCCTTCCTGATCCTTGCTCGCTCTCTTTGGCTCCGGATTTGTTGCGGATGAAGCCTTAATCCGCAGACAAATTGTCAAGAGGGTACTTACTCTTTCAGGAGAAGGTTCCTCACCCTTCAGGGGGATTCGCAGGGCATGAATTCCAGCCAATTATCAAGACAGCTTCATACTCGGACTTTTTCCATTTCCGCCCTCTGACGCATCAACTGGCGCAAGGCATCCATATCTTTCGGCAGGAACCAGCCCACCAGGGGGAAGATGGTCCCGCACACCAGCCAGCCTGCAGTGCAGATTATAAGGATTGCATTGCCCAGAGACGATTGGGTAGCGATCAGACCTGCCAAGAAAGGCGCTGTGGCTGTACCTGCCTGCTCTATGAAATTGGAGATCGCTACCGCGGTGCTGCGGACTTCCGGTTCGGTGACGTCGTAGACGGTGGAAAGGGCGTTGGGCGCAGCGAAGGGCATAAAGAGGGCGGTTAGAATCAGGAAAACCATAAAAGCACCGTAATTTTCCGACGGCGTGGTTATTGTAAGAACCAGAAAAATTAGCCCCAAAAAGACCCCGGCGGTGCAGACGATTATGCGTCCCCTGCGTGTCCGCTTGAACAGGAAGTCTCCCAAGGCACCGCCTATGAAGTATCCGGATGCCAGTACCAGGACAGCTACCACCATAGTTATCAATACTAGGCTCGCGCTGTATTTGCGTTCTGTCTCCAGGTAGCGGAAGAACCAGTAGACAATGACTTGCCAGGGCCAGACGCCGAAGAAGCCCTGCAGGTAGAGAAGGACCAGGCTTTTTTTGCGGAAGAGGCCACGGGCTACTTTGGGGTCAAACCTGTAAATGCTGATATGCTCAAGGCCTGCCATTTCCGGCTCCGCCCGACCGCGTGGCACTTCTTTAACCCACCGATATATAACCAGAGCCAGAAATATACCAAGGGACCCGGTTATGTAATAAACACCTCGCCAACCGATGATGTCCCGCAGGCCTACGGCCAGGACCATGCCCAATAAGTAGCCGAGGGGGGCAGCCAGTTGCAGTAAACCGTAGATCTTACCCCGCACCCCGGGCTCAAAGTAGTCAGAGACCAGGCTATGGAGCCCTGGGTAACTGGAATCATCAATACCAGTAGAAGCCCTGGTAATCAAGAAAGAGCCGTAATTAGGGGCGATAGCGCTTAGCCAGGTGGTAGAACCCCAGATGAAGGAAGCCAGGGCCAACAGTTTAGCTCGGGCAAACCGATCGTAAAGGTAACCCCAGATGGGGTAGAGCAAGCCTTCCACCAGCAATGCTCCGCTGAAAACTGCTCCCATCTGGGCTTCATTGATTTTGAAAGTTTCCATAATAGGGGTAGTTAATGGCCCGATGAGCAATTTGTCCATCTGGTGCAAGAGTATGAAGGCGAAAAAAATGACTACGATGGGCCAGCGCTTTATCCCGTGAGCCATGGTTATCCTCCTCAATCCTTGTTAGTTTAGGGCTAAGCTGTGGTTTTGAATTCTTTCATTGGTATCGGGAAGAGTTTGGCTCTTTTCTCCGTCCGCATCAGCTTTGGGTTTGCTCGCCTCGTAGGGTATGCCTCCAGGCCCCCTACCAGGGGATTGTGCCTTCTGGATACCCAGATTGCCCACCCTCGTGGGCTTTGGGTTTACTTTGGCCAAGGGTCCCACACGTGGGTTGTAGCAGGAGTTTGCCGCTTGCCCCCTCTTTGTCTTTTTAGGCTTGGTCCTGGGGGAAAATCCCCAACATTTGCCCTGAAGCTTCAGTCATAGTATTATGGAGTTGAAGAAAGCGGCGGGAGGGAAAAATGTACAGGTTTGGGATAGAACTCATCCAGGAGCCATTGCTTCTGGAAATGGCCGCCCCCCTTCTGACGGGCCCTGTAGGACTTCCGGATAAGCTGCCTCCTCTGGACGTAGCTGGAATGGTTGAGCGCATTGCCAGTTATGGATTCCGTTTGATTGAGCTCAGCACTGACCTCAACATCTTTTTCCCCCACAGCTTTGGCGTTCCCACTCTGAAACGCCTGCTGGAACTCAAGGAAAGCCTTGGGTTGCGCTATACTGTCCACCTTCCCCTTTGGTCCCTCGAGCCATCAAGCCCCTTTGAAGAGGTCAGGAAAGCCGCTGTGGACGTGATGGTGGATGCAGTCCTGCGCTTTGCTTCTCTGGAGCCGGAGGTTTACGTCTTCCATGCTAGCGGTCCCCTTGCTACCGAATTCTTCACTTCTTCTACCATCCCCGATCTGGTCCGGCCTCTCCTCATGCTCATGTTTCAACGCCATGCTGCCCGGAGCATTGAAGAAATCCTCAGGCGGACAAACCTTCCCTCCAGAGCTTTGGCGATTGAGACCATCCAGTTCCCTCTGGATCTGACCCTTGGCTTGGCGGAAGAATTTGACCTTTCAGTATGTTTTGACACTGGACATGTCTTTTCACGACTCCCGGGCCCTGTTGATTTCCATGAAGCCTTGAAAAAGTGTTTGCCTCGCCTGAAAGAAGTTCACCTGCACGATGCCTGGTTCAGGCTTGAACCCGAAGGAACACCTCGCTGGGCCGATCATTTGCCCCTGGGAGAAGGAGAAGTCCCCCTGGAGGAGTTTTTCACCACTCTAAAAGGTGCAAACTTTGAAGGCCCTATTATCTTTGAGCTCACTATCCCTGAAGCCCTCAAATCTCTGGAGAAACTTCGAGAAGTAATAGGTCAGGTCTCCCTTTAGGCTATGGATTCAAGGGCTTCCAGGCCTAGCCTCTCCCCTTCTTTCAGGAATGTGCTCACCAAAGATTGCTCCGGGGCTTCAGCATACACCCTGAGGAGGGGCTCCGTTCCTGAAGGCCTTATCAGTAGCCAGCCCTCTTCTCCAAAGAAATACTTGAAGCCGTCTAGGTCGCTTACCCTTTTAACTTCAACTCCGGCTATCCGGGAAGGGATTGAAGCTCTGAGAACTTCAACGAGCGCCGTCTTCGGGCATGGCCTCTTCAGAGGAATGTCTCTCCTGGCGTAAAAGAGAGGACCGACATCAAAAGCTAAATCTTCCACGAGGGCTTTGAGGGGCTTTTTACCATCGGCCATGGCTTCCAAAAGCAGCAGTCCCATTAGGATCCCGTCTCCTTCCGGGATGTGGCCTTTTATGCTCATCCCACCCGATTCCTCCCCTCCCATCAGCACATCACCATTTATCATGTATTCAGCTATGTAATTGAAACCGACGGGGGTCTCATAGAGAGGCAAATTGTATCTGGAAGCCAATCTGTCCACAGCCATCGTGGTGGAAACAGTCTTCACTACAGCCCCTTTCCACCCCTTTCTCTCCACCAGGTAACGGAGGACTATAGCAAATATCTTCTGAGGGTCCACGAAGTTCCCTTCAGCATCAACAGCTCCGATGCGGTCAGCGTCGCCGTCGTGAGCGAGGCCCACATCCCAGCCTTCTCTTACGGCCTGGACCAGAGCATCGAGGTAACGAGCTATCGGCTCCGGGTGGATTCCGCCGAAGCCGGGATTCATTTCCCCCCTTATCTCCATCACGGGAAAAAGGCCTACCCTTTGGAGTATACTTTTAATGTAACCTCGTCCAGCCCCGTACATGGGGTCCACCACCACTTTTATATTGCTTCGGGCTATCAGAGGTAAATCTACCAGCTTGGCTATGTGCTCAATGTAGGGGGGCATGGGATCGAATTTTACAATCATCTCCTTGGCTAGAGCTTCCTCGTAGTCGACGAGGCGCGGAGGAACTCTGCGCGCCATGTTGGAATTAATAATCGCTTCAATCTTCTTAGCCAGAGGTTTGCTAGGCTCGCCATGAGGCCCTTTGACTTTGACCCCGTTGTAGCGGGGAGGATTGTGGCTTGCTGTTATCATAACTCCACCATCGGCTTTCAAGTAGGGGATCGAGAAGGCCAGGACTGGGGTTGGAGTATCCGATTTTGTTAGGTAGACGGTTATCCCATTGGCTGCCAGGACTCTAGCAACTTCTATAGCGTAGCGGTCTGAGAGGAAGCGAGTATCGAAGCCGATGGCCACCTTTTTGTTAGGTCCGAAGGCTTCAGCTATACCTTGAGCTACGTGGCGGAGGTTCTCAAAGGTAAAATCGTCGCTTATTACGGCTCTCCAGCCGTCAGTGCCAAACTCTATGGGCATTTTTCCCTCCGGTGTTATGCTTCCTTCAGAGCCCCAAGTTCTTCTTGAGCCAGGGCCCCAATGCTAATATTGCGAAGTTCATCCCTGATTTTATCCTCAACCTGCTGGAGGTTCTTGCGAATTGGGCAATAGCTTTGCCTTGGGCATTCAACAGGGCGAGCAGAACAGTAGCAGAGGCCCACACCCCCATCCAAGGCTTCCACGACGTCCAAAATGGAAATGGATTCAGGAGCTACGGAGAGCTTTATCCCACCCTTTAGTCCCCTCTTGGTTTCCAGGAAGCGGTTAGAAGCCAGGTCGGCTATGATTTTGCTGAGGAAGGGGAATGGTATACCCTGGCGGGAGGCTAATTCTTTTGCAGATATAGCTGTTCCAGGAGGCAGTTTGGAAAGCTCCAAGAGTATGCGCAAACCATAATCGGTTTTCCTAGAGATGATCATCATATTCACCCCCCTAAAACTTTTTGCTTTGGGTTTTTCTACTTTCGAACCTTTACTGGGACTTCGCACGGGGGAGGATAGTTCCCCGTTATATCCACTACCACGAGGCGCAGTTTGTATTCCCCCGGGGGCAAAGGAGAAGTATCCCATACCCCAAGAATCCCTTCGACAACCGGGGTATTGCTGGATAAGATAAAGGACCAGGCTTGAGGTTCATGGCCTATCCCGAACTCAAGTTTGTAGAATTGGAAATTGGGAAAATTCGCCGTTCCTCTGACTTCAACAGCGCCCCGTAGTGTGGCATTAACCCCCGGACTTGTGATGACTGCATAGGGGCTTGGGCATACGGGGGGAGGTGGTGTGGGAGTTGGGGTTGGCTCAAAAACTGGTGTTATTATGACTGGAGGGATCGTAGGTCTGGGGGGAGTGGGAATTGGAGTTGGGGTGGGCTTAGGGGTTGGAGTTGGAGTGGGGAGAGGGAGGACATTGACGGGAGGTTCCGGAGTGGGCTTGGGGTTCTCTAGCCTCGGAGCTATCGCCAGGTGGAGGTAGAGGGTGAAACCGAGGGAAAATATGAGAACAACGGTCCAGCTCCAGGTTCGGTAAAGGTGAGCTTGAGCAGCTTCCCTCTCCAAAGAGAAACGGGCTTGCTTTCTCTCCTTACGGGCCAAGTGCGCTTCTCTGAGGTTGTAGAGCGCCCAAATTAAACATAAAAGCAGAAGCCAGCGGGTATTCCTAGCCAGGATTTCGACGAGGGTGCCCATTTAAACCCCCATTTCATATATCATTGGAATGAGGTGGCGGAGCAAGGCTCTGAGTTTGGGGACAATACTCTTTCCCACTTCCAGGACTTCCTTATGGTCTGGTCCCCTTTCTCCAGGTTGTACAGGAATAGCGTTGCTTATTCCAGAAATGCCCAAGACCCTAAGCCCGCCATGGCGAGCAGCAAGAACTTCGGGGACTGTGGACATCCCTACAGCATCGGCGCCTATAAGACGCAGGAAACGGACTTCGGCGGGAGTCTCATAGGATGGTCCTGCCACAAAAGCGTAAATACCCTCGTAAAGTTCAATCCCCGCCTTTTTGGCGGCTTTATGAGCCAAGGAGCGAAGTTGGGGGTCGTAGGCATTGACCATATCTACAAAGCGAGGGCCGAGAGTTTCATCGTTGGGGCCTCTAAGAGGGTGGATGCCTGCTATACCTGGTAGATTTATGTGGTCGATTATCAGCATCAGATCGCCGGGCTTAAGGGAAGGGTTTAAACCTCCTGCAGCATTGGTCACGATTAGCACTTTGCCTCCGGCCACCTGGAAGACTTTGACCGGAAGGGTTACTTCATGGGTAGAGTATCCCTCGTAGTAATGAGGACGGCCCTGGAAAACCAGCACCGGAAATCCGTTTATTTCTCCGCGCAGGATAAATCCCTCATGGCCTTCTACTGTGGGGATGGGGAAGCACGGTATTTCGTGGTAAGGGGTTGAGGCTTCCACTTTGATTTCTTCGACCACAAGGTTGAGGCCGGAACCAAGTATCATTCCTACGGCCGGTATCCACCCTAGCTTTTCCCTGAGCAGCTCAGCAAGGCGCAGGTAATCGGAGCGAGAGAAGAAGACTTCAGTCATGTTTCTATTCTCCGATATAAAGGCTTGTATCAAGATGGCCAGAATAGCCCAAGATTTTCTTCAAATCTTTCGGTTTTGTCCTTTCGTGAAGCTTCTTGCGGATAAGGGAATGACGGAAGACCTTAGGGCTTGTCTCCATTCCCAGGGCTTTGGCATACTGCTTGACGATTACCCACACCCCCTGGCGCGTGAGCCTTTGGCCTTTTGCGTTCAAGAACAAGGCATCGGTGGGATTTTCGGGGTCCAAGAATTGGACGCGGCCCTGTTCTATATAAGCCTTAAGGGCTTCCCGAGCCTGGTCGCTCAGACTCACGATTCTTTCCCTGCCCTTCCTAGAGACAACCCTGATTGAGCCAGAGGCTAAGTCTACATCTTCCAGGTTCAGGTTTACAAGCTCAATGACTTTCATCCCAGTGGAGTAAAGAACTTCAAGGATTGCTTTGTCGCGCAGTGCGCTTGGTTTACCCTGGGCTAATGGTACCTCCAGAAGCTTTGCCAATTCTTCCTCGGACAAAAATTTGGGTGGGCGCTTCGTGGCCTTGGTTCTTCCGAGCAGATTGTCGTAGTCCTGAGTTATTATCTTTTCTCGGTGAAGGTAGTGGAGGAAGGAGCGGAAAGAGGAAGTCTTTCTCGAAAGAGAGCTTGCTGCGTAACCCCTTCCCTCGAGGTGGGAGACGTAATCTTGCACGTCTTGAGGTGAAAGGTCAGACCATTTAAAGCCGGCACCCCTTTTCTTGGTGAAGAAATTCACCGCATAGGAGAGATCGTTCCAGTAGCTTTCAATGGTATGCTCGGAGTAGGATTTTTCTTGGCGCAAATACTCTAAGAAATTTCTCACTTCCTCCTTCATGGTCCTCTCTCCTCAGTTTTTGCTGGGACATGCCCCGCTTATCCTTAATTTTACCATAATTTGCCATAAATGAAAACTTCGAAGGCTCATAGGGGGTTGAACAAGTGTGTCCTGCTGCTGTTTGCTCGGACTTTTATCGGGGACAGGCTTTATACCCATTTACTGAGGTTGGGCAGGAGTAGCATGTTCCAGGTTTGAACCGTCTCGGCTCATCACCGCTAACCAACGCTCACCAAGACGGAGCCTACGGGGGCAATTCGGAGGCTCAAAATCGGTAGGAGCGGAATAGGCTATGTGTTAGTTTATGCCTTCGGGCCCTATGCCCTCTGCGTCCATTTCTATCATCTCTCCGGAGACCATGAAGACAACTCGTTCGCAGATGTTGGTCACCCGATCTGCAGCCCGTTCAAGGTTGTGAGCCACCCAAAGTAGGTAGGTGGCTTGATTCAAGGAGCGGGGGTTTGCCACTATGTAAGAGAGCAGTTCACGGTAAACTTGATTGTAGAGGTTGTCTACTTCATCGTCTTCGGCTGGGACAGAACGCGCCAGGTTTGCATCTTTACGTATAAAAGCGTCAAGGGCTCGCTGGAGCATGCTAGCGGCTTTTTCGGCCATGCGCGGTATGGCCGTTAGAGGGCCGAGAAGGGGCTCCTTCCCTATTAGCAAACTGATTTTGGCAATGCCTTTGGCGTAATCTCCAATTCGTTCCAGCTCGGTAGCTATTTCTAAAACAGCTGCCATAAGGCGCAGGTCGCCGGCCACGGGCTGCTGGCTGGCGATGAGGCTTATAGTTTGGGCTTCAATTTCAAAGCGCCTCTGATTTATAAGGCGATCTCCTGCGATCAGACGCCTCGCTCCCTCTAGGTCCTGTCGCCTCAGTATCTCCACCGACTCAATTATTGCGTGCGCTACCATGCTGCCTAGGATCAGCACTTCATCCTGAAGGCGCTGCAAGCTCAGTTCAAAGTTTCCCCTCAGCATAGCCACCTCCTTTTCGTCTGGGTGGAGATCCCGGCAAATAAATTGCAAGGGGGCAGCCCTTGTTGACCAAAGCTACCCCCTTGCAGTGTTTACGGCAGAGCAGCTCTCCTTTAGCGCTTCAGCAGTTCTTCAAGCTTAATCCCTGGCTGTGCTCCCTTTCCACCGAACAAGGTGCCCGTAACCCGTTTCTGGAAGCGCTCCAGGGCTAGCTTGTAGGCCTCATCCGTCAACGGGATATAACCAACTTCGCGGATCAGGGTCTTGGCGTTCTGCGGATCTAGATAGAAGCGGATGAAGGCCTCCACTTCCGGACGATCGGCAGAGGTGCGCTTAATGTAGATGAAGAGGGGCCGGGAGAGAGGCTGATAGGTTCCATCGCTCACGGTCTCGAAGGATGGAGCAACAGGGCCAGCACCCTTATCAATGGGTACGATCTTGAGCTTATCCTTGTTCTCCTCGTAGTAAGCCAGGCCGAAGTAACCGAGAGCGAAGGTATCGCTTGCTACTCCATGCACCAGAACGTTATCATCTTCGCTGGCCTGGTAGTCTCCTCGGCTCTGGCCGGCCTTCCCTACGATGGCTTCAGTAAAGTATTCGTAGGTGCCTGAATCAGCACCTGGACCGTAGAGGTTAATGGGCTTATCCGGCCAGTTGGGCCGTATCTGGTTCCAGCGGGTTATCTTGCCCTGAGCATCGGGCTCCCAGATCTTCTTTAGTTCCTCCACGGTCATGTAGTCCACCCAGTCGTTCTGAGGGTTCACTACTACCGCTATCCCATCGTAGCCCACGGGGAGTTCAATGTATTCAATCCCGTTTTTCTGGCACTGTTCCATCTCCGACGACTTGATTGGGCGAGAGGCATCGTTGATGTCGGTTTCGCCGTTGCAGAACTTCTTAAAGCCACCGCCAGTGCCAGAGATGCCCACCATTATGTTGACTTGAGGGTGCTTTTTCCTGAATTCCTCGGCCATGGCTTCGGTTATTAGGTATACAGTGCTGGACCCATCTATGACGATGTTGCCGGAGAGGGCAGGTTTGGGTGTCGGAGTGGGTGAAGGTACCGGTGTTGAAGTATTGGTTGGCACTGGAGTTGGGGTGTAGGCGGGCTGGACTGCTGGTTTTGCCGGGGTGCATGCTGCTGCTAGCAGAGCCACAGCAATCAAGCTGAACAGGACTTTACGCATGGTTTCTCCTCCTTTCAGAGTTTTTGTTTTGCCAGGAGGAGCATACCATGCGTTGTTTAACAGCGCTTCAAAGGGCGGTTAAAGTTCTGTAAAGATTTGTTTAAGAGCGGGCCGGTGGAACGGAGGCCACCGGGAGCGTGAATCTGAACGTGCTTCCCTGGCCCTCCACACTTTCGGCCCAGATGCGTCCGCCGTGAGCTTCTACTATGTGTTTGGCGATGGCCAACCCCAGGCCCGCGCCACCACCTGAACGGGCACGGTCAACCTTGTAGAAGCGTTCAAAGATGCGGGGCAGGTGCTCCGCAGGTATACCTATGCCGGTATCAGATATTTCTACGACCAGCTCCGCCGGCGGTTCGAAGGACGGTGTGGGAACCCTTTCGGGGCTTGCCGGGTAAGCTCGTATGGTTATTTGTCCTCCGGATGGGGTAAATTTTATGGCATTTTGCACCAGATTAGTTATAACACGTTGCATTTGTTCAACATCGACTAGCACCGGAGGCAGCTCCGGAGGCAGTTCCATGGTCAAGCTGAGGCCAGCCCTTTCTATTTGAGGGCGCAGCCGTTCCAGCGGCAGGAGCAGTATTTCGGTCAGCGTTGTCGGTGCCAGGCGCATGGGGGCTTGACCGGATTCTATGCGCGAGAGTTCCAGTAGTTCCTCTACCATTTTGGTTACGGAGTCTATTTCTGCCTCCATGTGGTCCAGGAATCGTCGGGCGACTGATGGTTTGTTCAGGGCGCCTTCTTTCAAGGTCTCCACCAAAGCTTTGAGCGAGGCAAGGGGGGTACGTAATTCATGGGAGACGTTGCTGATGAAATCCCGGCGGACTGTTTCCAGCCGGCGGATCTGGGTGAGGTCCTGAAGCAAAACGAGGCAACCTCCTTGCTCTCTGGCTCTAAGGGGGGTGGCTATTACCCTCAGGAAGGGGCCATGTCTGCCCATTTCCACGGCATCGCTCTGCTCCATGCCCTTTTCCTGGCAGCGACGCCATATTTCCACTATCTGGTGGTCGCGCACGATGGCTGCGAAACGTTGACCAATGGCTTCTTTTTCCGACACGCCCAGGATTTTGGCTGCGGCAGGGTTGATGAGTTCTATCCTATCCTTGCTGTCTGTAATGATCACGCCGTCGGCCATGTGGGCCAGCACAGCCGAAAGGGTGTTCTGGCGATCGGTCAGGGCTTTCATCTGAGTTTGGAGTTCCTCCCCCATACGGTTGAAGGCTCTGGCCAACCTACCCAATTCGCCTTTGGGAGGGCGGAGGATGCGGATATTTAGATCGCCATTGGCGATGCGCTCCACCGCTTTGACCAGTTCGTGTATCTGGCGGCTAAGTTGTTCAGCTATGAGCATGGCTAGCAGTACTATTAGCAAGGCTGTTGTCAGCGATGTGGCCAGGATAGCTCGGCGGAGATCGGCCGCGTTCTGCTCAATCTGAGTCATTGGCAAAGCGACGCGGACGAACCCAACTACCCTGTTGTCCGCTGACCTTACTGTCGTGGCCACGTACATCATTCTGAATCCGACTGTACGGCTGAACCGCATGCTGAACCCGATTCCGCTGGCGAGGGCTTGCTGGATCTCTGGGCGGTCGATATGGTTTTCCATTTTTGCAGGGTTTTCGTGAGAGTCACCCAGGACGGTGCCATCTATCCGAACGATCGTTACCCGGGCGCCCAGCAGTTGTCCCCAGCGTTCTGCCAAGGGTTGAATTGTCTGGATGGTGCTTTCTTCGGAGAGCAGGGGCGAGAGGGCATCGCTGAGCAGCCTTGCTTCGGCCGTCAACTGAGCTCTCAAATCTGCTATGTAGGTTCGCTGCAGGAAGCCAGAAAAGTAGATAGTCAGCCCTACTGTGGCGAGCAAGATTAGGAAAATGTAAGGTAAAGCTATGCGCCAGCGGATGGAGTTGAACATTTCGTTATCCTTCAAACCGGTAGCCTATACCCCGCACAGTTACGATGCGCGTGGGGTTTTCCGGATCAGGCTCTATTTTTTCCCTCAGCCAGCGGATGTGGACGTCAACTGTGCGGGTGCCTCCGGCATAATCCCATCCCCATACCCTTTCCAGTATCAAATCCCTGGAAAGCACAATCCCCCTGTTGCGCGCCAGGAAAACCAAAAGGTCGTATTCCCGGGGTTTCAAGTTCAGCGGCTTTCCATCCAGGAATACCTCGCGACGGGCCAGGTCTATGAAAAGGTTGCCGAAGATCAGTTTTTCCGAGGGAGCGGCCCCTTCAGCAATGGCCTCTTCCCGGTCCAGGCGTACTCTGCGCAAGAGAGCTCTCACTCGTGCCAGGAGCTCGCGCATGCTGAAGGGCTTGGTCATATAGTCATCGGCCCCCAGCTCCAAACCCAGCACTTTGTCCACTTCATCGGTGCGGGCGGTCAAGATAAGGATCGGGGCTTTCGTTTCCTCTCGTAAGATCCGGCACACTTCAAAGCCGTCAAGTCTGGGTAACATAAGGTCCAGGATCACGAGGTCCGGCTTTTCTCGCCGGGCTACTTCTAGTGCGCTTATCCCATCAGCAGCCGTGGAGACCCTGTAGCCGTGCTGGGTTAGATTGTATTCGAGAGCCTCCAGCAGAGCAGGCTCATCTTCCACTATCAATACTTTCTCGTTCATTTGTTCTCCAGAAGTTATGGGATGCCGGAAGCTACCCCTTTCTATTTCCTGCGAATTCTGAAGGATTTACCCCAGGATTTGAGGGTATAAAGCGGAATAAGGAAAGTTTCGGCCGCGGTGGAAACAGCCTCCTGAACTTTTCTCATCCAGGAGAGCGCCTTGGCTGGTTCCACCACGAAGAATGGGATGGCTCCGGCTACGCCCCATCTTATAGCACAGGCTCCCCAGGTAAGGCCAGCACCAAAGCTGACCAAGATAATGTTATCTCCATCCTTCACCCGCCCTTCCTCAATAGCCTCGCAGAGGGCTACTGGTATGGAAGCGGCTGAAGTATTGCCGTAACGGTCAAGGTTTATATAGAATTTTTCCATGGGGATGCCCAATTCCTTCGCAGCTGCCTGTATTATGCGGTGGTTGGCCTGGTGGGGGATGATCAGGCTGACCTCGTCAGGCAGAAGGTTTGCCGAGGCCATTATTTCCCTCACCGACTGAACCATCGTCTTGACGGCAAATTTGAATACCCTCGGCCCATCCATCCTCAGGTGATGGAGTTTGCGGTCCAGCACTTCCTGGGAAAAGGGGTATTTGCTTCCACCTCCATAAACAATCAGGGCATCGGCCTGGGAACCATCGGAACCCAGGAGGAATGAGAGCACACCTGTAGGATAATCGCTAGGCTGGAGGACAACGGCCCCGGCCGCATCCCCAAAGAGCACACAGGTATTGCGGTCGGTCCAGTCGAGAAATTTTGAGATGATTTCGGCTCCTATTACCAGTATGTTTCTATAAGTTCCGGTAACGATGAACTGTGTGGCTGCGGCTAAGGCGTAGAGGAATCCGGTACAGCCTGCCCTTAGGTCAAAAGCAGGGACATTGTCTGCTCCCAACATGTCCTGGACAAGGCTGGCGGCGGCGGGTATGTGGTAATCAGGGGAAGAGGTGGCCAGTATTATGAGGTCAAGGTCCTCAGGGGAAAGACCTGCTCGGTTGAGGGCCTCCTTCGCCGCTTCCACTGACATCGTAGCTACGGTCTCTTCTGGCTCTACTATGCGCCTCTCTCGGATCCCGGTCCTTTCCAGAATCCACTCGTTGGAAGTTTCCACAATTTTTTCCAGGTCAAAGTTCGTGAGAACTCTGGATGGAACATACTTGCCCCATCCCGTTATCTTGGCGTATCTCATCCCCATCACCTCCCCCTTTTTGGATTTTAAAACCCTCACCCAACGTAGGGGTTTCACCTCCGCATTCCCAAGAGGATGGAGAAGAATAGCCAAATGCCCAAGAAAACGGAAAGGACGAAGGTTAAGCCCAGGAACCAGAGGCCCCACCTTGCCTGGCTTATCTGAGGCCAGGCAGCGATCATGACGGCTGAGGAAATGATGAAGGCGGCCAGGAGGATGCTAAGAGCCAACCTGTTGGTGCTTTCCCGGAAGCGGCGGCCAAGTTCCCCTGCCTCCTTGATCCCGACGTTCAACCTGAGACTTCCCCTTTCAGCTTGCTCCAGGAATGCAGGTATGCGGCGGGGGATGGATTCCAGGAAATCGCTCCAGAAGACGATTTCACGGAACAGCTTTTCTCCCAGAACCTGAGGAGAAAACATCTGAAGCATGAACCGGCGCACGTAGGGTTCGCTGACAGCAAATATATCAAAATCAGGGTCAAGCTTTAGCCCAATCCCCTCCATCATGCCCAAAGTTTTACCCAAAAGCCAGAACCGGGAGGGGAACTTCAAATGGTAACGGAAGGTTAGGGGTGTGACTTCTTCCATGAATTCGGTAGCCCGAATGTATTTCAGGGGCATCCCGAAGTATTTCCCCAGAAGTCTAGAGATGTCTCTGGCCAGATTGCTCCTGTCGACTCCAGGGCTGGCAGCTCCCATGGCTATCAGTTGTTCCACTATTCCCTCTGCATCCATCCTGACGGCAAAGATGTAGAGCCGGATCAGGTCTTCTTTATCTCGGCGGGTTAGGTGGCCCACCATTCCGAAATCCATGGCCCCTATTACTCCGCCTTCCAACACGAAGAAATTCCCTGGATGAGGGTCGGCGTGGAAGAAACCATCTACGAGCACCTCTTTGATTATTATTCGAGCAGCGTTGAGGGCCACGGCATGGCGGTCAATTCCGGCAGCGTCGATAGCTTCAATGTCGTCAATTTTTATCCCCTCTAGCGCTTCCATGACCAGGACTCGGCGGGTTGTGTAATCCCAGTAGATTCTTGGGATGTAGAGGAAAGGCTCACGGCGGAAGTTATCGCGGAAGCGCTCAGCGTTGAGCCCCTCCCGAATGTAATTGAGTTCGTTCCGCAGGGTGAAGGAGAATTCATCCACAATCTCCATTGGGTCGTAGAAGTCCTTGATAGGGGTCTGGCGGGAGAGAAAGGCTAGTTCATGTAGGATTTCCAGGTCCTTCTCGATCACCTTCTCAATTCCCGGCCGCTGCACTTTTACTACCACTTTTTCCCCGGATGGGAGTACTCCCATGTGGACTTGAGCAAGGGAAGCAGCGGCAATTGGTTCAGGGTCAAGGGAGGCAAAAACTCTTTCTATAGGTGCTTTTAACTCTTCTTCCAGGAGGGCTCGAACTTTATCCCATGGGGCAGGTGGAACCGTGTCCTGAAGCTTGGCTAGCTCCTTTATGTAAGCCGGGGGAAGGAGATCAGGTCGGGTACTTAGTATCTGGCCAAATTTGATGAAAGTTGGCCCTAGTTCTTCCAGGGCCATCCTGAGCCTCTGAGGGGCCCCTGCTTTCAGGGCCGGTTCGCCACGTAGGCGCCTGGGAAATGGCAAGATCTCCTTGGCTCCTATGCGCTCAAAGAGCTCATCCAATCCGTATTTCAAGAGTATGCTGGCAATTTCCCGATATCGGCCAAGGTGGGCATAAGTGCGGAATAACGGTAACAAAATTTACCTCCACCGGAAGAGGCGAGGCTTGAGAAGTCCCTTTAAAGTCTGGATGTTCTCTTTGGCTGTCCTGTAACCCACTTCGATGATTTCCGGGGCTTTGTGGAATCCCCAGAGGAGGGATATATCCCCGTTTACAGGGGGACAAAGGAGCAGGTCAGGTTTCGCTTCCCTCAGCTTCTGCTCCCTTATCTGCTTAGCCATAACCTCCACAGTCCTCCACAGGACGGAGAAAACGGGAGGATTTCGGGAGAAGATGACTGGGGATTTTTCCTCCTCCATGCCCACATCTACAGCCACCACTATATCAGCTCCCATACGCCTAACCACATCAGCTGGGAGGTGATTGAGAATGCCACCGTCCACCAGGATTTTGTCTTCAAAGTTGAATGGGGCAAAGAGGCCAGGAACTGAGGTTGTAGCCCTTAGCGCATCCAGAATCCTTCCCTCTCTTATGACCACCTCCTCGCCGCTGACCAGATCCACGGCCACGAGGGCTAAAGGGATGCGAGTGTCTTCAAAGGTAGCATTGCCAAACTTCTCTTCAAAATAGTCCATGAACTTTTTGCCCTCGAAGAGGCCTTTCCAGGGGAGGGTGAAATCTACCAGGAGGCCGGCTATTGAGGTGAATTTCCCCATCCTGATGGCTTCCTCCTCAATTTGAGCAGGCGTATAGCCCATAGCATAGGCGGCCGCTATTAAACCACCCATGCTGGTGCCGGCAATGTAATCTATCTTTATACCCTCTTCCTCAAAGGCTTTGAGGACTCCAATGTGAGCCAGCCCCCTGGCTCCTCCACCGCTCAGAGCTAGCCCCAGAGAAGGTTTTATCCTGAATTTCATACTGGCATGGCCCTCTCGTCAAATTCAACCCTCAAAACCCCAGGAGTTCCTGCTGCCACCTTACGGATGACTTCCCTGGCTTCTTGGGGTATGTTACCCTTGAGTCTGACCTGCCCCCTTATCACCTGGACTCTGATGGAGCATGCCCATGGTTTGGTCTGTGGGTCAGAGGCAATCCTTTTGGCAACTTCTCCTTCCAGCTGAGAATCCACCAGGAGGTTGTTGACTACTTCCTTGACGCCAGGGATTCCCCAGGCGAGCCTTGAGGCCATTTCTTTCATGGCTAAGGAACGCACTATTCCCGTTAGCTCAACCCGACCGTCTTTAACCTCCACGTTGATTGGACAGCCCGCTTCTCTCAGGGGAGGATAAGAAAGCAGGGCTTCCTCCACCAGCAGCTTTATTTCGTCGTTCATGGCCACCCTCCTGATGGAGGTTCTTATTTAGATTCGGTTTTCTTGAGTCTCCGGCTCAGCTCCTCGATATCCGCTTTCGTAGCCAGACCGAGCTCCGAGAAAGCTTTTTGGAGCTCTTCCCGGACCATTTTCCGGATTTCTTCTCGCTGTTTTTCGCCTCTGGCGATCAGCTCTTTGCGGTAATCTTCTCCCTTTTTGGCCATTTCATCCAGTTTCTCCCGTGCCAGGGCTATCACTCCAAGGCCAATCAAGAACCCCTTTTCCACCACATCCTTCACTGCCTTCATAGCCCACCTCCTTTGGAATTAAATTTTGCAAGAGTTCCCCTGCCAGATCAGCCAGAGCCTGATGGGCTTCTTCTCTCAGCCCTGTCAGAGCTCGGCAGAGCATCTCGGTAGAGAAACCCCCAGCAAGGGCCAGCCCCACCACGAAGCCGGTTACGACTCCGGGCAAGCGCATCGCTTTAAATAGTGAACGAACTTCCGCTATTTGGCCCTTCTTAAGGGCGTTGACCAGGGCATGGAAGGTTATAGCCGTAAGGCCAGCCATGATGAAAAAGGGAGAGGGGTTTTCCGGCAATTCCCGCAAGAATTCTTCCCAAAGCTCTTCAGGGGCGCAGTTCATTGCCTTTTTGTTAATCTTAGCGAGAAAAGCTCGCACTTCCTCTAACTCTTTCCCCAGGCTCTTCCAATCTAGCAGTTGAGGTGAAGGCAAAAATCTAACGGAAGATCGCCCAGGCCCCTTTTGAGGATGATAAACCCTTGACACGACTCCTATTTTCTCCAGAGCGCAGAGCATTTCATAGGCTGTTACTTTCGCTATGCCCAACTTCTTCGCCACAGAAGCATAGTGGACAGGTTGCTGGGCTTCCTGGTATAGCTCCAAAAATTTGCTCAGGAAATCCTTCTGTCTCGGAGTGAGCCTCACAGGTGAACCTCCTTTTCCGAAAAAACCGAAAATATTATATCCCCACAGCTTTCACCTGTCAAGCTTGCGGGAGGCAGCTCGAGAATTCGACCGAGGTGGCTCGGAGCGGCCCAGCCCGAAGGCCGTAATTGAACCGAGTGCCTGGTGTAAACCCGTGGATGGACCAGCTTCTGGCGTC
>JBHOQL010000013.1:0-8631 GCA_042408195.1 Anaerolineae bacterium | reverse complement strand
GGAGCCACGGGCGGGTAGAAACTGTGGCGGTAGGCCCAGACCGTGCCGTTCAGCCCGCCAAAGGTCATGAGCAGGAAGATCAGACCGGTTATCCGGCGGTCCAGGCAAACGCCCCACCGGAGCCAGGCCTCCGTCCGCCCGGCCACAAGGCGATACGCACCCAGAAGTAAAAGCCAGAAGAGAGCCAGGGCGACCGCCTCCAGTGCGACGAAGAACTCTTCGTCGGCGAAGCGGGATTCCAGTTGTGAAAGGGCCACGGGGAAGGCTCCAGCGGTGAGGGCCAGGAGTCCCCGCCAGGTCCAGCGCCGGAGCCGGGAACGGACGCCTGTCAGGATGTTCTCCAGGCCCAGCAGCAGGACCCAGGCGGTCCCAGTCATGCCCCACGCTGCCCAATCCGCTCCGGTCAGGTTGTAGACCGATCCGAACGCAACGCCAGATAGCAGCCAGAAGAAACCGGGCCAGGCCCAACGCGACCCTCGCACGGGACGCGGTCGGGTTAGGACGGCGGCAACCAGGATCCCAGCGACGAATCCCCACCGGACCACCAGCCCGGTCCAGGAGAACGGGGCATCAGCTCCGAGGCGCACTCCCTCCAGGAACAGGGTTGGAATTGCTCCCGAAGCTATTAGAAGCAGGAGTTTTCCCCAGGCGCGCGGGTCCCTCAAGGCACAGTCCCTCCGCAGGCCTCAGGGTTCAGCGCAAAGACCCAGACTCGGTCCCGGTGGTAAACCGGTCGGAAGGCTGGGGAGCCGGCCAGGTCATCCGGTGCGAAGAGTTGCACCGCCCCAGCCCCCACTTTGCCTTGTCCCTGCCCGATGTAAACGTGGGTAATTCCCCACTCACAGAGTCGCGAGAGGCCCTCATGAGAGGCAGGCGAGTGTTCTTCCAGGTGAGCAACCAGGCCTACAACCTGCTGAGAGTATCCGGGCATCGCCGGGGCCTCGTTCAGGAGCGCGTACTGAGGCGGCATTGTGTTGGCCCGTTGGGCCAGAAGCGGGATCCACCAACCGGCGTCGGCGCCGACGGCAGAACGTCCCCCGTAGATACGGAACCCTTCCACCAGAAAAAGCGCCTCTGGGGGAGTATTTTCCCGGATCCAGGCCATCGCCTGCATGTCGGGTCGGGTGACCATAATGTGGCGGGGGTCCACGATACGCATCTGCTTTGGGAGTCCAATCAGGGCCAGCGCCAGGAAGACGAACGCGGATATGCCATAGCGCAGGCTAACAGCCTGCGCTATGCGTTCGACCACCCGCGCTATCACTTGGATTATTTCGCCCAGCAACCAGCCCACGGTCAGCCCGACGGGGATGTAGAGGGCAATCAGGATGGCAAAGTTCTGCATCAGGTTCGCACCGGGGAGCCGGATCAGCCGCCCAGCGACCAGCCCGGCCAGTCCCGCCACCCAGAGGAAGCAGGCGGCGATAACCCACCGCTTCCGTACCAGGCTCCAGAGGAAGGCCAGCCCGGAAGCGATCAGAAGCGACGGGGGCACATACCAGGCCACGTCCCGCCAGACCTGATAGTCGGCCCACACCCGTTCCAGTTCCGAAGCTGTCGGAGTGGATATCCCTGCTCCCACGGCTCCGGCCAGCCGTCCGCCGGCGACGTAGGCACTCCAGGGGAGCACCAGCAGTATAGCCATAACAGCAACCAGAACCATCCGGCCTAATGCGCTCAGCCAGCGGTGCCCATCCCATCGCCGGTTGGGCAATCCCCAGCCGATCAGCCAGGCCAGGACAAAGGAAACGTAGTAGAAGGGCATCCGGTAGTAGTGGAAAACCATCCCGCCCAGTGTCAGCGCAGCCAGAGCAGAAGTCCTCCAGGAGAACCGCTCTCTGTCTACCGCCTCCCAGAGCAGATAAAGGGCGACCGGCAGGACGGCCTGCCCGGCCAGTTGGGCGAAGCGCCCCCAGTTGACGTAATAGGCTGGCATCGGGGAAAGCAATCCGGCGACCAGGACGGCTCCGACTCCGGCCCATCGGTTTCGGTCGGCAAGCCGAAAGGCCAACGGATAGAGGGTCAGGATAGCGACTCCGTTCAGGAGTTGGCCGGTCAGCAGTGTGGCTCTGGCGATGTCCATCCCGCTCATCCAGGGAAGAAGAGCCGTTACGGCAGAGAAGCCAAAGTGAACAGTCAGCCCCCGATAGGGGGTATACGGCTCCCAAGAGTCAAAAAGCCCGCCATTGTCCACCAGCAACTGGGCGATGACCGCATGCTGGTAGGAGTCGCCCCACATCGGGGCATCCAGGGTGCGCACCACAAGGAGCCGGATGCCAAAGACCATGGCCAGAATGAAGATAAAGGCCAGGTCGGGCCAGAGGGCGTCGGAGCGGGCCCACTGCCGGAGCGATTCCCAGCCCTGCCGGGGCCGCCAGCGCCGGTGGCGCCAGGCCAGCGCGGCCAGTCCCAGCACGACAGGACCCCAGGCATAGAGCGGCCCCAGGCGCAGCCCCACCAGGTCGGTCCAGAGGAGGAGCAGGGGGTAAAAGGCCAGGCTGAGGCCAGCGGCCAGGCCCATCCGGGCGGGCCAGACCTCATCCCACCCCCTGTCCCCTTCCGTAGCGGCGGAGCCGCCGGGGGAGGGGTGAGGGCTCGCCCACGCCAGCATCGCATACCCCGGTACCAGATACAGCAGCGCCGCCACACCCAAAAGCCCCAGGCCCTTCAGCACGGCCTCCCCCAGTTCCAGGGCCATCCCCCACAGGTCATACGTCAACCGGAAGGCCAGTTGCGCGTCCAGCGGTTCGTGGTCCCGGTAGGCCGCGCCGTCCAGATAGGCCTCGCCAAGCGCGGCGCCCACCCGCACCGCGCCTGTGCCCTCCAGTTCCAGAAAGGCGTAGCGGTAGACGCCGTGGGAACGATTGTCCGGCGGGAAGGAGAATCGGTAGAAGCCGGGAGCGGGAATGCTGTCCAGGGAGAGGGCAGATAGGGACAGGTCGGTAGGGGACTGGGGGTCGGAGCGCAGATGGAGCACAAGGCGGCCTGTCGCTCCTGGCTCCGGCTCCAGCCAGAATTCCACGCCATTTAGCCCGCCGTGCCGAGCAACGAAGGTTTGCCCCACAGTGTGACCAGGCGCCAAAATAATGGCGGCTTCAGGAACAACTGAGGTCTGATCCTGATCCACGAAAGTGGAACAACCGGTAAGGAAAAAGAGCACCATAAACAGCGCTGCGCTCGCTTTTAACCTTCGGGCAGGGCTAAACCGAGTTGTGCCCAGCATCTTGGTAAACAAGCCCCCGAAATAATTGGAGTTTAGCCTCGTCCTTGCTTACTCGACGAGAACAGTAAAGGTGAACACTTGAGTCGGCCATTCCGGAGAATAGAAATCATAGTTCCTGGGATTTACAAAGTCAAAGAGCCCAAAGCGAACCTGATAAGTTCCGGGGAGTAAGTCAACCGGAAGGGGGATTTCCACGGTTTCTATGTACACATCCCCGACTTCCCAGTGGTATCCCCAGCGGCCATGCCCATTAATGTTGACTACAAGGTTGCCCTCGGAGCTTAAGAAGTGATAAAACGCACCCACATACCTGATCACTCGTTCCGGGTACAGCGCATCAACGCGCCAATAAGTGGTCAGCCGGAAAGGCTGACCGGGATGAGCAACGGGATCAGCGGTATATCCAAGGAGTGTGAGCCCCGTCTCACTGGGCCAATTCACCACAATCCCAGGCAAAGCCTTTGCTGCCTCTCCAGTACAGGGCAAGGCATGAGCAAACGAAACCCGGGTCCCGTCGGCGAAAAGGAGTTCGTGTTGGGGTAATTCTCTCCAGAAGGGGATCGGGAAACTGGCCGACGGAACATTGATTAAAATGTAAAGCAATGGTGTATTCCCAGGTATCATAACGTATTCAGGGAAATCAAGCTCTGGAACCACCTTCACGGGCAAACCGCTTAGGCTGGTTAAAAGGGCCGGATGCCCCTCCGCAGAGACCCGACAAGGCACGTTTCCCATATCAGAGCAGAGCTCTCTAACCACCTCTCCAACGCGAGCCCCTGCTTCCAGACTCCAACCATTGAAGTCAGCCCCAGCGGTGGGACGATGGATTACCTCCTCATTGGCCCGGCAAATGTTGAGAGCAAATACGCCACCTGTGAGCAGCAATAGGGGAAGGAGAATCCAGCGCAGCTCCCTCCTGGGAAGCAACAATGAGGCCCCCCAGGCTGCGAGTATATGACCAGCAGGAAGTGTAACGAGCAAATAATGGGGGTGTACGGGAGCAATAGCAAAACTCATCAACAGGGTCGGCAAGAAGAACCAAATGAGGAGCACGATGGCTGGGCCTCCCTCTTTTCTGTTTTTCAGGGCATGTATGGCACGGATTACTCCAACGATCAAAGCTATCGCCAGCATGCGATGGACAGCTTCTGAGAGCAAGCGTCTGACCGAATAGTCGGACGTGCCCTTGGCGTAGACGTATTCAAAATCTCGGCCCGTGACCAGGCGAACGGCATGGTCCATGCTCTCGCGGGTAAAAAAGAGCTGACTTTCGGAAAAAAGCTTTTCCAGTTTCGCACGGTTGGAGGCAAGGTTTTGGATGAGACCGATTCCATACGCAAACGACGCGGCCAGGAAAAGGAGAACTCCCGCGTATAGCATCTTTCGGGGGATGTTAGGCCAAAAGAGCATGATAAGTAATGTTATTGGGAACAGCACTACCCACGATTGAACGTAGGTCTGCGTAAGGACTGTCACTGATACTATTGCAGCGAACATCCTAAAGGGATTGGCTTTTCCTACCAACACTGGCCAGAACAACCAAGCTATTAAAGGTAGCAGGAAAGGTTCCAGTGCCTGCACCCATGTTGTCCGGCTGAACTGAATAACCCAGGGGTTAATTGCGAAAAGGAATGCAGACAATAATCCAACCTCTGTCCCCAAAATATGCTTGGCCAGCTTGTATGTGAAACATGTTCCCAGGGAATTGAGACCCACCGTAAAGATGTAGACAGACCAGGGAGAACGCCATAAAAGAAGCGGGATTGAAAACAAGTACTTTGTGAGTGGGGGGTTATCCAGAAAGACCGAGGAAGGCTGACCCGCCAGAAGCGGCTCTGTCCCGTTGAGAAGAGAGATTGCCTGATAGATGGGATAAGCATCATCATAATTATGGCGGACTGCCCCAAGCGCATGGAAACGCAGGAAAAGACCAGCTATTAGAATGACTGCGAATGCTGCAAATTCACGAATTTCTCTCCTGTTTCCGTTCTGCTCCATTGCCCTCCAAGGGCCTCATTCCCTAAGTTTAAGGCTTTAGGCGGATCTTGCTGAATTCCTTTTCGGCCCAAGCTATGGCTTCTTCGGGGGTCTTCTTTCCGGAAACCACATCATCCATAGTCCTGTATAATATGCTACGCACTGCTTCCCAGCCGTAAAGGGCTGGCTCGCTCCTGGCGTAGGGGATGAAATCCATAGCCTTCCTAAGGAGGGGATGGCCCTTGAAGAGGGGGGATTCAGCAGCGGAAATGCGAACTGGCAGATAACCCGTGGCTACGGACCAGCGAGCGTTTTGCTCAGGTTGAGTGAACCATTTCAGGAAGAGCCAGGAGGCTAATTGCCTTTCCGGAGAGGTCTTAAAGATGCAGATTGATGGTCCATATAAATCTACAACGGGGCCGGGAGTCCGGGCTGGCGGAAGAGCAATAGACCAATTGAAAGGGACCTTGGCCTTCTGGTAGTAGGGTATTCCGGCCGTAGAACCAAAGGTGAAGATAACCTTTTGGGCTGCAAAGTCTTCTTGGTCCTGATAGCGTTCTTTAACCCTATAGGCAAGGCCCTCGGCTATAAGTTTTTCCAAGAATTTCAGGGCAGCCAGTGCTGCCTCTTTATCGGGGAGGAATTCGCCCTCAGGGCTAAGGACCTCTCCCCTGTGACTCCATACCATCCAGGTAAAAGTGGAAGCGCTTGGCGCGATAGCGTAGCAAGGCTTCCCTTCCTTTTCCTTGTACATCCGACAAATCTGATAGAATTGGTCCCATGTCTCGGGAGGCTCTTTGAAGCCCAACCCCTTGAGAGCATCAGCATTGTAGTACATGACCTCAAGGCTGCGGCCGGGGGGAAAACTCAGCATTTTACCTTCAAAGTCGGAGTAATAGTCCCCTTCCAGGAAATTGTCAAAGTGATCCTCAAGTTCTTCAGGCTTAAGGCCATATTTAGGGCTTTGCATGTAATCATCAAGAGCTACTACGGCATCAGCATAGGCGTACTCAGCTATGACGTTCTGGTAGGAGAAAGCCAGATCGGGAGGAGTGCCGGCAGCAATGGCGGCCAGGACTTTGCGCCGCAATTCCGAGTAGGAACCGGCATAACTGGCCACTATTCTTATGCCCCACGGATTCGTTCGGTTGAACTCTTCCGTCATTTCCAAAAGGGTTTTCTCGTGGAGCTGAGTGTAAGGATGCCATAGGGTTATTTCCTGATGCGCAGGATCTATTTTAGCCAGGGGATCAGGGACAGGGGTTGGTGTCGGTGCAGGAGTCGGACTGGGAGTTAGGGTCGGGGTTGGGGAGGGTTTCGGAGTTGGAGTAAGTGTCGCGGTCGGGGAGGGCCACGGAGTTGGGGTAAAAGTTGCGGTTGGGGAAGGTTGGAAAGTCGGGGTAAATGTTGATGTGGGAGTAGGGAAGGTCGGGGTTGCCTTACAAGAAGCCAATACCATTAGGGTTAATATCGTTAGGAGCGAAAAGCGCTTGAGCATAGAAGTCCTCCTAAGGTATGTATCCCGGCGAGGGGTTCAGAGCCTCGCGGAAATCGCGCGCGCAATCGTCGGTGTCCGTGTCTACAGGATAACGCTCTAAAGATCTCCCGGCTTTCGACACGCCGGGGTGGGCTTTCACCCCTGGGAAAACCACATCCCCATAGACCACCACATCCACCGGACTATCGCTGGGGCCCAGAAGGACAATTTCATCCCCCAGATTCCTCAACCCCCACGGTCCTGAACTCCAAGAAGTATACGGTATCATGTCCGGCACGGATGGATTGGTATCCACCATTTCAAAGTCAGGCCAGCGGCCGTGCATGGAGTAGAAATCGGAAGCCGTCCAGGCAATAACTCTGACTTCTCTAGGGCCAATGGAGGCTCCTTCCGGAAAGCGGTACATCCCCTCCCGAACGCCCCGTTCCTGAGCATCTCCAAGTTTGTATGCGCTCAGGCTTATCGTATGCCCTGTAGGGTTATATATCTCCACCCATTCCTTACCTTCATCATCTCCGGAGGCATCGTAGAGCACTTCGCTTATGAGAAGGTCGGAAGGATAGCGGAAATTGCCCAGGACAAGGGGCAAATATACGTCAAAGCGCCCGTACGGAGCAGCCCAGTCTGTCCAGAAGAGTGAGGACAGGTACTCGTAGGCCTGGTCACTTTCCACCAGAAGGCCCACTTCACGGTTGACTTTGAACGAGACTTCGCTGCCGTTTACGCTGCCTACCCAGACATACCCCTTTCCTCCTACCTTAGCGAGCACCATTTTGTTGTGGACTCCCATACCCATGGGACTGGCAAGCTTGGCTTCGAGGTCAAGCCCTTCTTCGTGGGCAATCTGGCGGAGGTAACTTATGGTCTGAGAATTGACCTCGCGGTAGAAGAAATCATCCAGCAATATCCGAACCCTGGCTCCTCGCCTGGCAGCGTCAACCATGGCTTGGAGGCGCAGATTGGGTCCGTCGCCCCATTGAATGTATTCATAAAGCTGTTGAGATAGAATCACATCCCCCGCACCAGCTTTCCCGATGATTCCAAACAGTCCATCGCTGTACCGCAGGGAGTTCTCAGGAGAAGTGGAAAGGGTGAACCGGAAAAGGCCTTCCACCCCCAGAGGTGCGGGAAATTTGATGGAGTAAGGGATTTTGTTTTCCGGAGGTGAGCAAGTGTTTTCCGGGCAAGATCTGATTACGAGGGGCAGGTAGACGATGTAGGAAGATGGAGGAGTGCAAAGATCAGGCCTTGTTTGACATGAAGCGATATCGGATCTTGAGGGATTGGCATCAACCTGGAAAATCTCCTCTAAAGCTCTAACTACACCCGGAGCATCGGTTATCAGGTAAGTTCCGCGGTATCCAGTCATTCCCTCCGGTCCCGTGTGATAAGGCATACCCCTTTCCGAGAGGTTTTCAGACCCTACCAGAGCTGTGCGCCCGTCAACGATTATATATTTAGCATGGTGAAACCGGTAACGGCGCGGAGGACCCGCCATAAAATAGATTTGGCCGCCAGCATCGCTGATCAATTTAGCGGCTCGTCTGTTTTCGGCAGCGATCCCTCCAACGGGTTCTCCCTCCAGCAGGACCGTTACAGATATCCCCTGGCTGGCCTTTTCCGCAATAGTGAGGGCCAGGGATATATTGTCCAGTGAGTAGGCAGCGATCTTCAGGGACTGCTGAGCACTGGAGATGTGCCTGGCCACTGTTTCGTATAAGTGATCCGGGCCGATGGCCACGGTAAGACGTGCGGTTTCGGTGATTTCCACAGGGTAAAAGAAACGATCCAATTCCCATCCAGGATACAACACGCGTCTACCCAAGTGGGGATCGTTGGGGTCCTGAGCCCAATCAGCTGCACTGTCGGTATCGGGCATGGGCAAGCCCGTTAACTCATCACGCTTGCGGAAGAGGATTTGTCCTGCAAGACC
>JBHOQL010000057.1:0-35978 GCA_042408195.1 Anaerolineae bacterium | reverse complement strand
GCGAAACCATGTCTTTTGACGAAATCTTTGTGAAGACAGCAGGTCTGCTTAGCAATTATTCACCTCAGCCTGGAATCTGGTTGCTTCCCAATAGTGCTGCACAAAGGACACCCTTTGCGCCTTCAAGTTTTACCTTTAACTACAAGAGTTCCACCCCCTTTTATTTCATACCTGCCAACGAAAGCGAAATTATCCCCATCCTCAAAAATTTAACACGAGGACACAAACTCGTAGGACTGGTGGAATGGGAAATTGATGCCCTAAAGTGGGCTGCCGTTGTTCATGGTGATAGGAAAAATTTGCTCCGCTTTCTTTTAGAACAGGCGGGAAGCCTAAAGGAGCGAAAGGTTTTTGATGGCATTACTGTAAGCTTATACGAACTGCCTTCAGATCCCATTCTTCACCCTTCAAATAACAAATTATACGGACATTCGCTTCGGTGAAGTGATCGCGCTTAAGGGTTTTGAAGTGGGCTGGGCGGGAGCGAGAGAAAATGATCCTTCTGAGGGGATCCTGTGGGTCGTACTTATGTGGGAGTCCATTCAACCACCAGGCCAGGATTACAAGGCAGCTATTTACATAAATGATGAGGCTGGTCATCTGATCGCTCAAGATAATCGTTTTATCTTGAACGAATTGGGATTTTCAACCAGCTTTTGGCAAGCTGGGAGCCTGGGGCTGGACTACTGCTTAATATCTATACCTCCTGGAACCCCTCCAGGTAAATATCACCTAAACGTAGCGGTTTATGAACCTGAAAAGTTACAGAAACTTCCGGTGACCGCTGGCCCTAGAAGTTCTGCAAGGATAGCGAGAGTTAAAGATTTAATTATAACACGCTCCGTTCAATACGATTTGCCCGCGCCAGAGGTAAAGGTGGGTCTCTTTCTTGGCAATCCTCCCTCTCTGCATTGGCTTGGCTTCAACGCTCCTCCTGAAGAACTTGTGCCTGGAGATAAATTCACTCTGACATTCTATTGGCAAGCCTTAAGGGATTTGTTGCCATCTGGCAGGGTTAGGTTTGAATTTACAGACTCTACCGGGGTTACTGTACAGAAAGCAGAATTTCCAATTGGATTGAATTATCCACCGGGTTTATGGAAGGAGGGCGAGGCCGTTACCGATCGGTACGATATAGTTTTGCGAAGGGATATTCTTTCCGGAATTTATGAGCTAATTGTTGAGATAAATCTAGGGGAACATTCCGTCAGGCGTAAAATTGGAATCGTGCGGGTAAAAAGCTGGACACGCGTTTTTGAAAAGCCTACCGTGGAGAACGAAACTGACATTTATTTCGGGAACCTATTTCGTTTAATAGGCTATGAATTCCCTAGAGAGACGCTTGTAGGGAGCATAGGTATCAATTTGTGCTGGCACGCTCTGAAAGAATTGTCCGTTTCTTACAAGATCTTCATCCACTTGCTAGACCTGAAGGGTTCAATTATAAGCCAAGTTGATTCTGTGCCAGGGTACGGTAAATACCCAACCAGTGGATGGTTGCCAGGTGAGTATATTTGCTCTGTTTATGAGCTCCCTCTCCCAACAGAGTTACCCCAAGGGATTTACTCTGTCGTTATCGGCGCTTACGATCCTGAGTTTGAAGAACGCCTGCCCCTTTACGATAAGGAAGGAAATTCCTTGGGCGATAGCTTCAAGCTTGTGGAGTTGCGGTTACCTTTGCGTTGAGGAAAGCGAGATAAAGTTTGTTTTGTCCGAGGGGTCTGGTATAATTGATTGTGGAATCTCTGGAGAAGGAGGTTAGAGGTGCCTCACTTGGGAGTGCCTGAGCTATTAATCATTTTGCTGATAATCATAATAATCTTTGGCGTCGGAAAGTTGCCGGAGCTTGGAGGGGCGCTGGGAAAAAGCATAAGGGAATTCCGTCGAGCTACTTCAGGGCTCGATGAGGAAGAAGAGAGCGCAAAGAAGAAAGAAAAAGGGGAGGAGAAGGGCGCTTAGTTGCCCTTCAGTTCCCGCAGCAGTTCACTGGCCCTGCGTGGGCTTATTGAACCTTCTTCCACCATCTTTCTGGCTACTATGTCCACAAGTTCTCCAGTAGCCCCCGCTGCCATAGCCACTTGGCGGGCGTGGAGTTTCATGTGGCCCCTTTGTATCCCCTCGGTAGCCAGGGCGAGAAGGGCTGCCAGGTTCTGGCCCAATCCAACGCTTGCCATAACCTTGGCTAATTCCCCAGAGGTTTTAACCCCTAGAATTTTCAGGCATACCCTGGCTAAGGGGTGGGCCCTCGTGGCTCCTCCCACTGTCCCTGCCGCTACCGGCAGTTCAATGTAACCCTCAAGGTCTCCTTCAGCGTTTTGCTTCCAAATTGTCAGGGGACTGTAATGGCCTTTTCGTGCAGCATATGCATGGGCTCCTGCTTCCAGAGCTCTCCAATCGTTCCCCGTCGCTATGGCTACAGCATCAATGCCGTTCATTATGCCTTTATTGTGAGTAGCAGCCCGATAGGGGTCAACTGCAGCTAAGGCCCAAGCTTCCACAATTCTTCTGGCGACTTCTTTCCCAGGTATTCCCTTGCTTTCGAGAGCTTTCCACGGCACAATGCACCAAGCCTTAGCCAGACGGCGGTCGGAAAGATTGGATAGGATGCGCAGGACAACTTTTCCTCCCGTGACTTCCTCGATAAGGGGAGCAACTGCTTCAGCGGCGGTGTTGACTACATTGGCTCCCATGGCATCTCTGGTGTCATAAAGGAGGTGAACCACCAGCATAGGGCCTACTGGAGAATCGGGGAATTTTCTTATCTCAAGTCCTTTACTCCCCCCTCCTAAGGAGACAATGGTAGGGTGTTTAGCATCAGCTAACTGGAAAATTTCTTCCTGCACTTCAAGGACTTTCCGCGCGGCCTCTTCCAGGTCTGTGAGGTCCACCACCTGGATCTGTGCGATCATCAGGGGCTCAGAGCTTTCTGCCTGGAAGCCTCCCCCTTCTCTCACCAGTTTTGCTGCGTGGCTTAGTCCTGCTACCACCGAAGGTTCCTCTATTGCCATCGGTATAATGTAATCTCTGCCGTTTATGAGGAAATTGACGGCGACTCCGAGGGGGAGGGGGAAAATACCCACAACGTTTTCTATCATCTTTTCGGCCTGTTCGAGAGAGAGGCTTCTTTCCAGCAGGGCTTTCTCTTCCGGCGAGAGCTCTGCCCATTGAGCCAGAATTTCCACTCGCTCTTTTAGGCTGAGCCTGTAAAAGCCAGGCAAGCGAGAGCTCTTTTCCAAGTCCTTCCCCTCGACACCGTTTTGCCCAATTTTAAATGCATTAAGGGAAAAGCACAAGCGAACTGGAAAGTGGAAAGCGAATTGCAGATGGTAAATGCTGAGGATATAATATGGTTGTGAAAGTGCAAGAAATATTGAAGGAAGCTGCTATTCGTCTTAGAGAGGCAGGTTGTCCAGACCCCTGGCTTGAAAGCTTACTCCTGCTTTCCCATGCTCTTGGTGTAAAGAAGGAGTGGCTTCTGGTCCATCCCGATGTCCAGGTAGAGGAGGAGAAGGGGCAAGCTTTCTTCAGCTTGGTGGAGAGAAGGGTTAAAAGAGAGCCTCTACCGTATATCCTGGGCCGGGTTGAATTCTACGATGTTACCCTGACGATTGATCATCGTGCTCTGATTCCGAGGCCGGAAACGGAAATTTTGGTGGATAAGGTCCTAGAATGGGCGAAAGGTTTCCCTTTCCTCACCATAGCCGATGTGGGTACTGGCAGTGGCGCTGTAGCGGTGGTTCTGGCTCTGCATCTGAGGGGCAAGGCCTTTATCTATGCTCTGGATTCTTCACCGCAGGCCTTAGAGCTTGCCCGGGAAAATGCCATTCTTAACGGAGTAGAGGGAAGCATTCGCTTTCTTCTGAGCGATTTGCTCTCGGCTCTCGATGGACCGGTAGAGGCGATAGTGGCCAACCTGCCTTATATCCCCTCAGGGCAGCTCGATAGTCTCCCTCCCGAAGTTCACCATGAGCCACGGGAGGCTCTGGATGGGGGTCCAGATGGCTTGAGCAGCATCCGCAGGCTTCTTCTTCAGGCCACGCATTACCTCAAAAAAGGGGGAGCAATCTTCATTGAAGTAGGCCCAGGCCAAGCCCGCAGGGTCAAGGCCATAGCACGCAAGGTTTTTCCTTGCGCTCGGATTCTCTCATTTCCGGACTTGAGAGGCATAATGCGGGTGGTAATGGTGGAAAATGTGGAAAATTAAGCTGTTGGCCCTAATCGGAATACTGTTAGCTTTTTTTCTGAGGGTTCACTCCCTCGAAGATGAAAATGTATGGTGGGATGAAGGCCTTGCAATATGGGCTGTAAGGCAGAGCTGGTTTGAAACCACTCTTTGGACGGCAGGTGATGTCCACCCCCCTTTATACTTCTGGCTCCTCTGGTTGTGGGTCAGGATCGCAGGAGAGAGCGAGTTCCTTGCCCGTTACCTCACAGTTATTGCGGCTACCATAACGGTGGCAGCCATTTTCCCTTTAACGTGCAGATTGGGCGGGCCAAAGGCCGGGCTCTTAGCTCTTTGGTTTTTAACCGTATCTCGATTCCACGTGTGGTGGTCTCAAGAAATGCGAATGTACGTACCGGCCGCCCTCTTTTTTACCTTTGCAGCTTGTTTTTCCCTGAAAGCTGCTTCTCTGAGGTATTCGTGGAGGTCGTGGGTCGGATTAGGAGTTTCCTGCTGGGCTGCTCTCTATACCCTTTACCTTTCAGTTTTCCTTTTGCCCCTGTGTGCCATCCCAATAATTACGAGAGCAGTTATGGAGAAGTCGCTTCGGTGGAAGCTTCTGGCAAAATTGGCGTTGGTCTTTGGCACGGTGGGCCTGATGTGGGTGCCATGGTTGATCCTGGCCCTGCCCAGGATGCAGTCGTGGTCAGTGGTGGAGAATCCTCCTTCTCTTGGATTCACGTTTAAACTCGCTGCCGCTCTCCTCGCTACCGGGATTTCCACCTATGTGGATCAGCTGCTCCCGTTCGGTCTTTTTGCAGCAATCCTGGCTTTCGCTGGCCTTCCCCTCTTCTTGAAGAGGGAAGGCTGTGGGGCAGTGCCCGGAGTTCTCATGCTGCTGGGTGGAGTGTTCTCGCACCCGGTGGCGATCTGGGCCCTTTCCCAGCCCCGACCTCTTTTCTATGTACCCAGAGTAGAAGCGCGTTACTTTATCCCCTTTGCCCCCTTCTTTTATTCACTCCTGGCTCTATCTCTGGTAGCTATATGGAGAAAGTGGCGCATTCTGGGGGCGCTTCTGATTGCGATAACGCTCGCACTCATGGCTGTTTTCCTGCCTCAGTATTATGCAGAGCGCGATTGGGAGGATGATATAACAGCCCTCGTGCGTTTGATCCAGGTTTACGGTCGCCCTGGCGATGCTGTAGTTTTAATTTCAGGGGACCGTTTCCCGGAGTTTGCCTACTACTACAGTTCACCCATCAACAAATTGCATTTTCCGCTTTACACCGTCCCGTGCCTATCTTCAGAACTTTCGCCTGCCACTGTTGAAGCAGAATTGGAATGGATAATAAGGGCTCACCCGAGAGTGTGGCTAGCTGCAGTTAAGTCCTTCCTTCAAGATCCAGAAGGGATTGCAGTGAAATGGCTTTCGGAAAGGATGAACATACTGATGGCTTGGCACTTCAAGCTGGATTCGCTCTACCTTTTCTCTTACGGGAAAGAGAGGGTCGTCCCCTCCCGAGATGTCAAGCCCTTTACCCCTCTGGATTTAGAACTATCTGGAGGGGTGAAGTTGAAGGGATACGACCTGATGGACCGTCAGGGCAAACTGGGAGCAACTATCCATCTGGGGTTGTTTCTGGAGTTGGAGAGACCGGCTTTTCTGTGGGTTGAAGCTGTTTCTCCGCAAGGAAATCCCCTTATCTTGGATTCATTCACTTTAGAGCCGGGCTATCACTATAGATTGGTGGGGTTTAAAATCGCCCCACTCTGGGGAGGGGTTTACAGGTTCAGGGTAAGGGTGAACTCGGAAGCAGTCTACTTGGGGGAGATAAGAGTCAGAGGCGAGGCCATGTTTCTCGGTGAAGAAGAAATAACGAATCCCCTCTCCGCCAAAATCGGGGATAAAATAAGGCTAAAAGGGTACAACTTGGTCAGAATAAGCGACCATTTCTCCTGGAGGTTGCTCAAGTTGCTATTTCCGAAGCAAGTCGCTTCGTTTTACAGACCAATTGGGGCGAAGGAACCAGTTATCCTTAGCCCGGGAGATATTTTGCTTCTGGAGCTATTCTGGGAAGCCGACGCTCCTGTCGAACGCTCTTACACGGTTTTTACCCACTTGGTTGGACCTGTTTTGAATCCAGCTACTGGCAAACCCGTTTGGGCGCAGGACGACCAAGAGCCAATGGAAGGGCTCTACCCAACCACTCACTGGTTTCCAAATGTAATGTGGAGAGACCGTTACGAACTTATCCTCCCTCGCGATGCACCTCCCGGCGGTTATATCCTGGAAGTAGGGATGTACCTGAGGGAGACGGGGGAAAGGCTTCCTGTGAGCGGTGAGGGGGCTGACCAGGAGGGACGTCGCATAGTTTTGAGGACTATAAAGGTGGAGGATTGAAATATGATCACAGAGAAGCTTGTAAAAGACATAAAATCAATGGCCTTTGAGGAAGGGGGGGTATGGGTACTAGGGGTTGGAGCAGCTCAGAGCTTAGCTGAAAAATGGGGTGTGAAGCTGAAGGATGTGGAGATAGCGGCGCTGGAGGTTGGTTTAGTGCCTCGCCGCTATCTCCGGAACCTTGGGACGGTTGGGCTTGAAGGACAAGCGAGGCTCTTGAGATCAAAGGTTGCAGTAATAGGGCTTGGGGGACTTGGTGGGCATGTATCTCTGGCCCTGGCTCGTATGGGGGTAGGGACTCTGGTGTTGGCGGATGGGGATGTATTCGTGGACCACAATCTCAACCGGCAAGCCTTGAGCGAAGTAGGCTTGCTGGGGGAACCAAAAGCCGAAGTAGCCAGGAAGGCTGTGGCTCGAATAAATCCTGCAGTGGAGGTAATAGCCTGGAGTGAATATGTCCGGGCTGATAACCTGGAGAAAATTCTGGAAGGCTGTCATGTGGTGGTTGATGCTCTGGACAGTTTACCGGCAAGGCTTGAGCTGGAGGAAGCGGTCCAGAGAGCGGGCATACCCATGGTCCATGGAGCAATAGCTGGTTTTCTTGGCCAGGTTACAACCATCTTTCCCGGAGATCCTGGCCTGAAAGTTCTGTATGGAGACAAACCTCCGGAGAGCGGAGTGGAGGCGGAGCTGGGGACTCCTGCAGCTACTCCCATGATGGTGGCTGCCATCCAGGTTCAGGAGGTGATTAAGATCCTCTTGGGCAAAGGGAGGCTCCTCAGAAGGCGTATGCTGATGGTGGATGCAGAAAGTTGGGCGATAGAGGTGATAGAGTTTTGAACTCTTAAAAATTTGGGCCAGGTTCAAAATTTGGTAATTTGAGTCTTGACAGGAAAAGCTTCGTATATTAAATCTATCCTTGGTACAATTTGATTCCCCAAGGAGGTAAAAGCCATGAAAAGGAACAGCTTGTTAGGAGAATGCCTAGCAGAAGTTTTCGGAACTTTCATTTTGATTCTGCTGGGCGATGGCGTTGTGGCCAACGTAGGTCTAGCTCCTCGTCTTGCTGCCCCTGCTTACAACTGGAACACAATAGCCTTCGGGTGGGCTATGGCAGTGGTAATTGCCGTGTATGTAGCAGGGGGTGTATCAGGGGCCCATATTAATCCTGCCGTAACCCTGGCAATGGCTGTCCGAGGCGCTATTCCTTGGCGCAAGGTAATCCCTTACTGGATTTCCCAGATTGTTGGGGCATTTTTGGGAGCCCTTGGAGTCTACTTGGTTTACATGGAAGGCCTCCGCGCTGCGGGAATGCCTAACGTATGGTGCACTGGTCCTGGCTCCATCTTCGGTCAAGCTTTCTGGGGTGGCGCAGGCGCACAATCAATTGGGTCTTACTCTCTGCTGAACGCCGTCATCGCCGAAATATTCGGGACCGCTGTTCTGCTTTGGGGCGTGGCCGCGGTAACTGATGCCAGAAACCTGGGCGTTGGGGCAAATTTGGCTCCCTTCTTAGTTGGCTTTGTAGTTCTGGGTGTTGGTCTTTGCTTGGGCGGCCCATCTGGTTACGCCATTAATCCGGCTCGTGACTTTGGCCCTCGACTCCTTGGCGCCTTGGTTGGCACTAAAGGTCTGTTTGATGGAGTATATTGGTTCGTAGCCCCTATCCTTGCTCCTTTGATCGGTGGTGTGCTTGGCATCTTGACCTATGATAAAATAATCGGCCCGTTCCTTCCCGAGAAAAAATAATCGCTCGGAGGTATGAGATGGCTAAGTATGTTGCAGCAGTAGATCAAGGCACAACCAGTACCCGTTTCATGCTCTTTGACCATTCTGGCCGGGTGGTGGGTTGGCACCAGCTTGAGCACCAGCAGATTTACCCGCAGCCCGGTTGGGTGGAGCACGACCCGATGGAAATCTGGGAACGCACCCAGCAGGTAATCAAGGGTACATTGGAAAAGACGGGCGTGGATCCTAAGGACATCGCTGCCATCGGGGTCACCAACCAGAGGGAAACCACCATTGTCTGGAACAAGAGGACCGGCAAACCTTACTATAATGCCATCGTCTGGCAGTGCACCCGCACTAAGGACATCTGTGAGGAATTGGCCCGAGAAGGAGGCATAGACCGCTTCCGCCCCAAGACCGGTCTCCCAATCGCGACTTACTTCTCTGGCCCCAAGCTCAAGTGGATCCTGGACAACGTGCCCGGCGTCCGGGAGGATGCAGAAAAGGGTGAGGCTATCTTCGGCAACATTGACACCTGGATAATCTGGTGGTTGACCGGTGGTCCCGATGGAGGTGCCCATGTGACCGATGTCTCCAACGCCAGCCGCACAATGATGATGAATCTGGAGACCCTGGACTGGGATCAGGAAATCCTCGATATCCTGGGCATTCCGCGCCAGATGTTGCCAGAGATTCGTCCCTCCAGTGACCCCAAAATTTACGGTTACACTCCGAAGAGCGGTCCTTTTGGTGCTTCCATCCCTGTCTGCGGCGACTTGGGAGACCAGCAGGCTGCACTGGTGGGCCAGACTTCCTTCAACCCAGGCGAAGCGAAGAACACTTATGGCACTGGCTGCTTCATGCTCCTTAACACCGGCACCACGCCTGTGCCCAGCAAGAGCGGCCTACTAACCACTGTAGGCTACAAGTTCGGCGACCAACCAACGGTTTACTGCCTGGAGGGCTCCATCGCTATCACCGGTGCGCTGGTCCAGTGGCTGCGGGATAACCTGAAATTCTTTGACTTCTCTAAGCATATTGAAGACTACGCCCGGCAAGTGCCCGACAGCGGTGGCATCTACTTCGTCCCAGCCTTCTCTGGCCTGTTCGCCCCATACTGGCGGATGGATGCTCGTGGCGTCATTGTCGGCTTGACCCGTTACATCACCAAAGCTCACATCTGCCGTGCCGCCCTGGAGGCCACTGCTTACCAGACCCGTGAAGTGCTGGACGCAATGGAGCAGGACTCAGGTGTTAAACTCACCGCTCTTAAAGTAGACGGCGGCATGGTTTACAATGAACTGCTCATGCAGTTCCAGGCTGACATCCTGGGTGTGCCGGTCATCCGCCCCGTGGTTGCTGAGACCACCTCGCTGGGTGCTGCCTACGCGGCCGGGCTTGCCGTTGGCTTCTGGACTGACTTGGACGACCTCCGCAAGAACTGGGCCGTAGATAAGATCTGGGAGCCGAAGATGGATCCCGAAACCAGGGAGCGGCTTTACAGGGGCTGGAAGAAGGCTGTGGAGCGCACCTTCGGGTGGGTTGAGTAATCTGGTTCAGGGAAAATTGGGGGAGGAGCGAGCTGAGTTTGGCTTCGTTCCTCCCCCTAATTTAATGAGGTGGGGATATGCACTTAATAGTTTGCATAAAGCAGATTATAGACCCGGAAGTACCCTTTCATGTCTTTCGCATTGACCCAGTGGCCAAAGTTCAAGTCAGGGGGAATCATCCGCTAGTGATAAGTCCTTACGATGAAGTGGCTGTAGAAGTGGCTGTTCAGGCCAAGGAAAGATTCGGTGGACAGGTTACTGTTTTGAGCATGGGGACTGAAGAAACCATTCAAGCACTACACTATGCTTTAGCTATGGGGGCGGATTCAGCAATTCTTATTTCGGACCCTGCCTTTGAGGGATTGGATTCGTTCGGGAAAGCCCGTGTTCTGGCAGCTGCCCTCCGGAAAATAGGCGACTTTGACCTTGTCCTATGTGGGCGGCAAGCCGGGGATATAGAAATGGGATTAGTAGGGCCTTTCCTGGCGGAGGAATTAGGCATACCTTGTGCAACTTTAGTTTCTAATATTTTGGCTAAAAACGGAAAAATCCGCCTCAAGCGACCTACAGAAACTGGATACGAAATCCTGGAGGCTCCCCTCCCTTGCTTGGTGACTATAACTAACGATGAAAGCAACGTTCCTCGCTACGCATCGGTGAAAAAGCTTCGCGCCGCTATGCGGACACCAATCCCTAAATGGTCGCTTGTTGACCTTGGATTGGAGCTCTCTGAGCTAAAAGAGGGGGGCAAGATTGAGATAGAAGAAATTTGGATCCCGAGGCGGGAGATTTGCTGCGAATTTATTAGTGGAAAGTCGGCAGAAGAAAAAGCAGGGAATCTGGCTTTGCGTTTAAAGGAACTCAGTTTAATATAAGGGTGAAGCAAAAATGGGAGCTATACTTGTCTTTTGTCCAGTTACGCCATCATCAATAAAACGCTCTGCTCTGGAAGTGCTTGCTGCTGCCCGGCGGCTTAGCCGGCTTTTGGGAGAAGCACCTGTCCAAGCTTTCCTCATGGGAGCGGGGGTGAGACAGCATGGTTCAACCCTAATTCATCACGGTGCCGATCGCGTCTTCGTAGTTGATCACCCCAGCCTCGAAGGCTTCAATGATGAAGTGGCCTTGCTCTCGTTTGAAGATGTTGTCCGCAAATTGGCCCCACAGGTAATACTTCTACCTCACGATGAGCTGGGTGGAGCTTATATAGGCCCTCGTCTGGCTTATCGTCTAAATACTGGTATTGTGACAGATTGCATTGGTTTTGATGTTCAGAATGGTAATATACGCTGGCTTCGCCCCGTATACGGTGGCAAAGCTATGACCTATATGAGAATTAGGGGACCAATTCAAATTGCAACGATACGTTCGCGGGCTTTTGAGCCCTTACCGGCTGATTTCAGTCGCCAAGGGGAGGTTCAGGAAATAAGTACACCTTTGGAGGCTCTTTCCGTTTCGGTAACGGTTGCAGAGCGAGTAATGGCAGAGGAGCTGGAAGGCGAAATCAGTTTGGATCGGGCAGAAATTATCGTTAGTGGTGGGCGCGGAATGGGGGGGCCGGAGGGTTTCAAATACTTGCGTGAATTGGCTCGGCTGCTGGGGGCTGCAGTAGGGGGCTCACGTCCCGCCGCTGATATGGGTTGGGTGCCCCACTCCCACCTGATAGGTCAGACGGGGAAGATCGTGGCTCCCAAGCTCTACATTGCTGTGGGGATATCTGGTGCAACCCAGCACATGGCTGGTGTGGGGTCGTCCAAAACCATTGTTGCTATCAACAAAGACCCGGATGCCCCTATTTTCAAGTTAGCCCACATTGGTGTAGTGGAAGAGTGGGAGAAGGTAATTCCGCCCTTAATTCAAGTGCTTAAAGAGATGCTTTCCGCGTGAGGAGGTGGAACATGACCAAATTGGAAACTCAGGTTGTTGTAATTGGAGGAGGAGCAACGGGCACCGCTGTGCTGCGAGACTTGGCAATGCGCGGAATTCAGGCCATCCTATTTGAACGGGGTAATCTGGCAAGTGGGACTTCAGGAAATTTCCACGGGCTTTTGCACAGCGGTGCACGTTATGCGGTCAAAGATCCTCCCGCTGCGGAAGAGTGCATAGTGGAGAACAAGATCTTGCGCAAAATAGCCTCTCAAGCTATTGAAGATACAGGTGGTTTTTTTGTGGCTTTGACCGATGCAGATGAGGAATTCCTCCCACGTCTGGTGGAAGGCTGTAAGCGCGTAGGGATTCCGGTGGAAGTCATTTCCGGGGCTGAGGCACTGAAGGAAGAACCATCCCTTTCCCCGAATGTTCGCGAGGCCGTAGTGGTTCCAGATGGCAGTTTGGATAGCTGGGTTCTCTGTTTGGGGAATGTTAAGTCAGCTAAAGAGTATGGAGCTGAGGTCAAACTCTATACACCGGTTACGGAAATACTGCGGGAGGGTGATCGAGTAGTAGGAGTAAAAGCGGTGGACCAAACTTCGGGAGAGGAATATTTGGTCCGCGCTGAGTATGTTATAAATGCTACTGGACCATGGACTGGAAAGACTGCTCGCTTGGCAGGGGTTGAGGTCCCTATGGCTCTTGATTACGGGACAATGGTGGTGCTGGATAGCCGTCCGGTTAAGCGTGTAATCAATCGGTGCCGTCCACCTTCTGATGGTGATATTATAGTACCCGTGGGCACAACCATAGTCCTTGGCACAACGGCTGTGCCAATTCAGGATCCAGATGAATTTTGCATCCAAGAATGGGAAATTGACCTGCTTCTGGATGAATGCATGCAGATGGTACCCATAATAGAAGAAATGCGCATCCAGAGGTACTATGCTGGAGTGCGTCCTCTCTACAAGCCGCCTCAAGAGGTAGAAGAGGGGGAGCGCAGGGAGGTTAGCCGGGCTTTTTACGTGCTGGACCATGAAAAGTTGGACGGCATTGGCGGTTTCATAACCATTACGGGAGGTAAATTAACCACCTGCCGGCTGATGGCGGAAAAGACAGTGGATCTAGTCTGTGCAAAAATGGGGATTTCTGCGCCCTGTCGTACGCACCTGGAGCCACTTCCCTTAGCGTGATTTTATTTACAATAGCTTGGAGATTTGCGGGAATCCTTTCGCTGATTTAGAGGAAAACGTGGCGAAAAAAGTTAAGAAAAATAGGGAAAAACGATTAGCGAGCCAGGAGAAGTTCACCAGAAGGCCTCTATGGATGTGGATTTTGTTTTTCCTACTTCCCCTGATTGCGAGCGAATTGATGTTTTATCACGGGGGACGAGTAATTAGTATGATCCTTTTCCCAATCGTGTGGACTGGTTTCTGGATAGCCATGATGTATCGTTTGGGAGTCATAAACATTAACCGATAAAGGCTTACCCCTTTTGCTCGGCAAACATCACTTTTGCGTCCAGCAGCTCGCTAATTTGTTGTAATTGCTTCGCTAGCTTCATTACCTCTTCATTTTCCATACCATCCAGGTTCAGTATAAACTGGTTTAATTCTACTTCAACCGGGTACCATCGCCCGTTTATTTTAACAGATACCTTGCCGTTCTCTAAACCCGGATAGAGAGCTCTTTCAACTACCTTCTTTCCCTTGAGATCTGGAGCCCGCGTTAAAGCTTCTTGCACGGCGAGATATACTGTTGTTTTGCTTATGGGCACTCCAAGGGCTTTCAAGAGCAACGCAGTAGACCTGCAACTTAGCCCGAATAAATTGCAAAGAACCACAAGTTTTTTAACCCTTTGAGAAAATCTATCTCTAGACACACCTGCTGGGTAAACTCGGAAGGTTCGTTTACAGCAGAGGCAAAGATATCGGTAAACTGTGATTTCATCACATACGGGATCGCGTAAGCGCTTAGACACTTTTTGGATCGGCCAGAAAATTTTCCCATTACACCCAGGGTAAGGGCAAACCTTCGGTGGTTTAAGAGTATGCAATTCCGCCTGCGGCAGAACGATTAGCAGCTTCATTGGTGCTACCTCCGTGGAAACTCCTTTTAAAAAAACCCAGCCTTTGAGAAATAGTTTCTGCACCGTTGCACGTGCGTGGGGAGGATAACTTCTCGTTAGGCGGGTATTTTATCTGGTAAACAGCGTGTGTCTGCACTCTACAGAAGATTCAACTAGCAGTTTGGCCATATTGGGCAATGGCGGGGCCGCGTGATCCATATTATGGATGACTTTACTTTCGGGCTCAGCTCACTATAGGAGCTGGAAGCCAACGGATGGCTACCCCAGCGATCAGCATAGAGTTGCCTGATGGGTTGGCAGTAAACCCAATGCCGGTATAGGGGGGTAAAATCGGGGTTGGGGCTCTGCTTCGTTTGACTAAACTTGCTTTTTGAGTATAATTTTCATTAAAATACCGCTAAAGGCGATGACGGAAAGGAGTAGGCAGAAGGTAGCCTGACAGAGAAGGGGAGGCGTGGCTGGGACCTCCCCGCAGGTGAAATCTGCTGAAGTTCGTTCCCGAGCCGAGCAGGCGAACAGGGTTAACCTAAGTAGTCTGCTCCGGAAGCCCACCGTTAGAGGGGCCAGCCACCAAGGAGAGGGCCGACGCCGGTCGGCTAATCAGGGTGGTACCGCGGAGAGGAAAGGCTGCCTCTTCGTCCCTGGAGGCAGCCTTTTTCTTTAATTCCCTTCCAGGAGGGGAAAATGCTGGAAAAGATAAAGGCTCTCAGGGAGAGAGCCCTCCAAGAATTGGAGGGAGCGACCAGCTCTGCAGCTCTCGAGGATTGGAGGAGGATTTATCTGGGCAAAAAGGGTCTTGTAACCCAGCTCCTACGCCAGATAAAGGATCTACCTCCCGAGGAGAGACCAGCGGCCGGAGAAGCCGCCAACAACCTCCGGGATGAATTGACCAAGCTGTACGAAGAGAAAGCCGCTGCCATCAAAGAGGCCGAACGCCTCCAAGTCGCCAGGGCCCAGGCCATTGATGTGACTTTACCCGGCAGGAGACCCCAGATCGGTTCCTTGCACCCGGTAACTCAAACTCTGCGTGAAATCATTGAGATCTTCTCCCGCATGGGCTTCGGGGTTTATGAAGGGCCGGAAGTGGAATGGGACGATTACAACTTCACCTTCCTTAACATACCACCAGAGCATCCAGCCAGGGACATGTGGGATACCCTCTATATAGCTCCACCCTACGGAAAGAACGGCAATATGCTTCTCCGCACTCACACTTCCCCAGACCAGATAAGGGTAATGCAGTCCATGAAACCCCCGATAAGGGTTGTAGTTCCCGGAAGATGCTATCGCCATGAGGCTACGGATGCTACCCACGAGTGGATGTTCTACCAAGTGGAGGGACTGGCGGTGGATAAGGGCATAACGATGGCTCACCTCAAAGGAGTGCTCACCACTTTTGTCAGGGAAATGTTCGGCAAAGAAAGGAAAGTGCGGTTCCGGTGCGATTACTTCCCCTTCGTGGAACCGGGAGCCGATATGGCCATGGACTGCATAGTTTGCGGTGGAAAAGGCTGCCGGGTGTGTAAGTTCACAGGTTGGTTGGAGATCTTAGGAGCAGGCATGGTCCATCCCCAAGTCCTGCGCAACGTGGGTATCGATCCTGACGTCTACACGGGTTTTGCCTTCGGCATGGGGGTGGAAAGGATAGCCATGCTGAAGCACAGGATTGATGATATACGTTACTTCTACGCTAATGATTTGCGCTTCCTGAGGCAATTCCGCTCATGATGAGAAGGAGGAGAAAAATGAGAGTTCCCCTAAGCTGGCTCAAAGATTACGTTGAAATAAAGTTGCCCTTAGACGAGCTCGCTTATAAGCTCACCATGGCTGGCTTTGAGGTAGCGGAAATCCACAAGGTAGGGGAGCACTGGGACCGGGATAAAATCTTCGTGGGCCAGATCTTGGAAGTAAAACCCCACCCTAACGCCGATCGCCTGACCATAGCCGTAGTGGACTACGGAGCGAGTGAGCCCTTGGAAGTGGTCACTGGTGCTCCTAACTTAAAGATTGGACAAAAGGGGCAAAAAGTAGCTCTGGCGCTAGCCGGCGCTCGCCTTGTGGATCCCTACTCTCCTCAGAAGACGTTCTTTACTCTCAAACCGGCTAAGATAAGAGGAGTCCTTTCACCTGGAATGGTCTGCTCGGAAAAAGAGTTAGACCTTTCCGATGATCACGAAACTATCATAATCTTGCCGGACGATGCCCCTGTGGGGATTCCCTTGGTTGACTACCTTGGGGATGTCATCCTTGAAATTGAAGTCCCCACCAACCGCCCGGATTGTCTCTCCATTCTGGGCATAGCGAGGGAAATAGCTGCCCTCACCGACGCAGAATTCCGTCCGCCGCTCATCGATTACCCCGAGGGTAATGTTGAAGCCAGGGAGTTCATAGAAGTTGAAATTGCTGACACTGACCTCTGCTCCCGTTATGTGGCTGCTATAGTTACCGGAGTTGAAATTGGTCCATCCCCTTACTTTGTTCAGAGACGCCTCAGGGCAGCGGGGATGAGACCGATAAACAACGTGGTGGATGCTACTAACTACGTGATGTTGGAAATGGGGCAACCCATCCACGCCTTTGATTACGACAAAATCCGGGGAAAGAAGATAATCGTCCGAAGAGCCGGGGGAGACCGGATCTTCACAACTCTGGACGGAATTGGACGTAACCTTTTCCCTGATACCCTGCTCATAGCCGACGCCGAAGGGCCCGTAGCTATAGCCGGAGTTATGGGAGGAATGGAAAGTGAGGTAACCCCCGAAACTAGAAACATCTTGATTGAGTCAGCCAACTTCAACCGTGTGAGCATAAGGCGAACCTCAAGGGCGATGGGCCTCAGAACCGAGGCTTCCCTCCGTTTTGAGAAAGGCCTTGATCCTCACCTTCCTCCCTTGGGAGCCAGAAGGACTGCTCAGCTCATCAGGGAATGGGCTGGTGGGACTGTTGCCAGAGGCCTTGTGGACGTCCACATCCCTCTGCCTCCTCGCCGGACCATAACCTTCCACTTAGGAGAGCTGGAGCGATTCATCGGTATAAGTTACCCCAAAGAGCGGGTGGTTTCCGTCCTGAGTAAGCTGGGCTTTGAGCTTGAAGAGAAAGCGCCGCAGACTTTCATGGTGACCATCCCCACTCACCGGGGCGATGTGGAGGAGCCTGCTGATTTAGTGGAAGAGGTCGCCAGGATAGTAGGCTATGATTTGATTCCAACCGAAATGATACCGAATCCCATTGCTCCTCAGATTTACCCTGAGCTTATCAAGTGGGAAGAAGCGGCTAAGGACATACTTGTGGCGTGCGGCCTTTGGGAGGTCAAAACCTATGCTCTGGTGAGCCAGGAACTTCTGGACAAATTTGGCGTTTCCTACCCGCTGCCCCTTCTTTCCGTAGCTAACCCCATGACTCCTGAGCATGTTTTCCTCCGGCCAACCCTTCTGCCCAGCCTCCTGCGCGTTCTTGCTTACAACCTTCGTTTTCACGATGGAGTTAAACTCTTTGAACTGGCTCGCATCTACCTTCCGAGGGAAAACGATTTACCTCTGGAAAGGTCTACCCTGGCTATAGCCATGGCCGGAGAGGCTGAAGAACTCAGCTGGTTCGGAGGGGGGAGGAAGTTGGACTTCTTTGACCTAAAGGGAGTTGTTGAAGAACTGCTGGAGAGGATGGGGATTTTTGGCTATCAGTTCACCGCTGCAGAAGCCCCGGCCTTCTTTCCGGGGCAAACCGCTCTCCTAAAGGTGGGAGATGAGACCATTGGAATTCTGGGCAGACTCAACCTCGATATAGCGGAAGCTTTTGAACTAGGGAAGGAAGAAGTCTTCATGGCTGAATTCAATTTCGAGGCCTTGGTCTCCCATGCCACCATGGTGAGGGAATTCAAGCCTGTGTCCCGCTACCCGGCCGTAGTCCAGGACATAGCAGTGATAGTGGATGAGGAAACCCCTGCTGAAGAAGTGCGCAGAGTCATTCTTGAGGCAGGAAAGCCCTTCCTGCGTAGTGCCATCCTCTTTGACTTTTACAGGGGCAAACCTGTCCCGCCGGGGAAAAAGAGCCTTGCTTACTCCCTTACATTTCAAGCTGATGACCGCACCCTCAGCGATGAGGAAGTGGCCAGATTGAGGGGGAAAGTCATTGCAGAACTGGAAAGGAGACTTGGAGCCAAGCTGCGAGGGTAAGGATGCGTCCATTTCTGTCTTCACTTTTGGCAATAAGCGTTTTCCTGATGCTGCTCCTTATTCCTTACCCCTTACTGGCCCGTCCAGAATTCATCCGCTGGCAGTATTCTCGCCCCGGTTTCCCTTCATCTTTCAGGTTCACTCCTGAAGAGAGGGAATATTTCTCCATTGCTTCCCTGCGTTACCTTATTGCCGGCGAGGGCCTGGACTACCTTAAATCTCTGGCTGATGAAAATGGCCCCATCTACAATGCGCGTGAGCTTCGGCACATGGCTGATGTCAAGAGGGTATCAACGGGGGCAATTATTGTTCTCAGGTTATCGCTGGTCCTTGTCCTGGGCCTGGGTTTGGCTTTATTCCTCAAGAGATGGAGACGGGAACTGGCTACTGGGCTCCTCGGGGGTGTTTTGGCCTTGGTAAGCCTCGGGTTAATGGTCGGAGTTACAGCTCTTGTCAACTTTGACCTTTTTTTCACCTTATTCCACAGGCTCTTCTTCGAGGGAGATAGTTGGCTCTTCCCCTACACTGATTCCCTTATCCAACTCTATCCCCTGCCTTTCTGGATCGAAGCCACCAAGTGGTGGCTTATTATAAGCGGAATCGCGGCTGGAATTACCGGTCTGACGGGCTTAATACTCTATCGCTTCTCTTACCCTACGGGCCAGAGCGGCAAACTCGGGACTGAAGGTGAGGGATAAATCTCTTGGGTGAGGGAAGGGGACGGTAAAGCTGGCTTTCAGCGTGCCGGGGCGCGGGCTCATCACCATCACCCTATCAGCCAGGAAGATGGCTTCTTGAAGGTTATGGGTGACCATGACCACGGTCTTGCAGCGGTTGCGCCAAAGGCTGGCAAGCTCAAGGTTCAATCTCTCCCGGGTCAGGGCATCGAGGGAACTGAAGGGCTCATCCAAGAAGAGGATGTCCGGATCATAGACCAGAGCTCTAGCGAGGGCCACCTTTTGTTCCATCCCCCCAGAAAGTTCCCGCGGGTAATTGTGGAAGAAGCCATCAAGGCCCATGGTTCTAAGCAAAGAGGAGGCTTTCTCCAGAGCCTCGGAGCCGTTTATTCCCCTTACCTCCAGAGGCAGAAGGACGTTTTCCAGGGCGCTGCGCCATGGCATGAGGTTTGCTTTCTGAAAGACGAAGCCCATTTCCGGCCTGGGTCCTCTCAATGGTTCGCCCTTCCACAGGACGTAACCGGAAGTAGGTTTCAAGAGCCCGCTCAGTATGCGTAAGAGGGTGGTTTTCCCGCAACCCGAAGGCCCTACAATGCATACAAATTCCCCTTCCCTCACCTCAAGGGAAACATCGCGCAGAGCCTTCACTGCGCCCTGTCGCGATTTATAGATCATGCTCAAGTTTCTCGCTTCCAGGATTACCAAAGGACTACCTCAGGGAACGAATTCATTGGTAAAAGCCTCTTCCACCCGTATTTCCTTAATTATAAGGCCCATGTCCTGCAACACTTTAAGGGTGGCCTCCCAATCGGCCTTCTCGGTCCTGCCGAGGTGGGGCGAGGACCAGTACTTTAAGGCTTCCTTGAGAACCTCTTTGTGTTCCTCTTTCATCTCTGGAACATACTTTTTGCTTATCTCAAAGGCTTCGTCTGGGTGCTCTAGGGTGTAGCGGAGGCCCTTTAGGAAAGCTCTCACAAGTCCCCGCACCAGCTCTGGTCTCTCTTTTATAGTTTTTTCATTAGTCATTATCCCGTTGGAGACGATGTTGATCCGGTCGGCTACGGATATCACGTTCACCCTATAGCCTGCCAGACGGAGCTGCACTGGTTCGTTCATGGCGTAGCATATCGCTGCATCCACGAGGTCCTTGGCGAGGCTTTCCACTTGTGTGTAGCCTATTTCCTGGAGATTGAATTCTTCCTCCCTGAACCCTTCAGCCTTGAGGAGAGCTCGCCAGCCCACATAGCTTGCTCCAAAGAGGGCCGGTATCCCCACTTTTTTCCCTTTGAGGTCTTGGAGGCTCCTTATGCCTTTCTCCTCCAGGGACACCACTACTACTGGGAAGCGGTGGTACCATCCCGCCACATAGACAACAGGCAAGCCCTGGCTTCTGGCCAAGAGGACCTGCTCCCCGCTTGCTACGGCGAAGTTAAGTTCGCCCGTTCCTACAAGTTTGATCAAGTCAACTTCCCAGCCATAATTGAAATCCAGGTCAATCCCTTCCTCCCGGAAGTAACCCTTTTCAAGGGCCACGTAGAAAGGAGCGAACTGAACGTTGGGGATGTAGCCCATGGCGATGGTTATCTTTTGCGGTATCGGTGTAGGCTTGGCACAACTGGTGAAGAGTATTAGCAACGCGGCAAAAGTTAGGGCTATAGCTCTGCTTCTCATTTTCTCACCTCCACCTTATGAGTTTTTTCTCTAGAAAGGTAACGGCAGAGTACAGCGTAACCGCTATGACCGACAGGGAAATCAAAGCTGAGAAGAGCAGGGGGGTATCAAACAAGCCTCTGGCCAGATTCACCAAAAAACCGAGTCCTCTATCGGCAGCCACGAACTCTCCCACGACTGCTCCGATCACGGATAGAGTAACTCCGACCTTAAGGCTACCCATGAGGAAGGGTAAAGCAGCCGGAAGCTCCAGCAACCAGAAGATTTGCCACCGGCTGGCCATAAGGATGCGCATTAAGTCGTATAGCTCCTGCTCCACCGAGCGTATGCTTACTATTGTACCCACCAACACCGGAAAGAAGACTGTCAAAGCACAGACGGCGATCTTGGAGGCGAGGCCAAATCCGAACCAGAGCACCAGCAAAGGGGCAAGAGCTACGATTGGCATTGATTGCGAGATTACCACGAGGGGAGTAAGGTAGGACTCAAGGAATGGGATTTTCGCCAGGAAGTATCCAAGGACGAAAGCAGAAATGAGACCCAGGCTTAACCCTGCCGCTATCTCGATCAAGGTAACTTTAGCGTGGTAAAGGAGAGAGCCGTCCACTAAGGCGAGCCAGAACCGCCTGGCCACTTCTTCCGGCTGAGGGAGTATGAAACTCGGGTAGTCGCCGAGCCAGGCCACTGCTTTCCACAGAGCTATGAAGGTAACTACTGAAAGGGCCATTCCCAGATAACGGTTAAGGTTCCGCAAAGCTAGTTCCTCTCAAATAAAAATGCCCCGAAGGCACAACCTTCGGGGCATGGTAAGAGTTTGCAGGCCCCATAAAAAGCTAAGGACCCTCAGGCCTACCTTCTCCCATCCGGACTATACCGTCGGCTCCGGCTTAGCGGCCTCGCGGCCGTTGAACCGGATCAACCCGAGCTTTCTCGGGCTCGCGGGCTCGACACCTTTCTGCGGACCAGCAGGGCCAAGCTGGTCCAGGTGTCCTACCGCCGGTCGGGAATTTCACCCTGCCCCGAAGGTCAGGCCTTTGCAGGCGGTATTATACTGACAGATTGGGTTTTTGTCAAAGTCTTCCGAGCGAGGGCAAAGGCCAAACCCACGTTGCTGCCCATAAGAGGAGAAAACCTGGGAACTAGGAAGCTCTATGGCAGGGAGATTAGGGTATGTGCTCTTAGAAAACCCCAGAAGGGAGCAAGTAGCTACCTCCAGCAGCCCCCACACGAGTGGGGCCCTGAACCGGAGCGAACCCGAAGCCAATGGGGGTGGGCAAAACATGGAGATCCGAGGGACGAAGGCCCTCTGGCAGGGGGCCTAAGGGATATGCCCCCAGATGGTTTTGATATTTCTTGACAAAAGCACCCCCCTTGTGTATCCTTAAACCAAAATTCCCAGGGAAAATCCATGGAAGAACTCAAATACTGGCTCGGCTTCAGCTTGGTGAAAGGCATCGGTCCGGTCCGGTTCAGGACCCTCCTAGAATATTTCGGGAACGCCAAAGAGGCATGGGACGCCCGGCCTGAGGAACTTGCCCGGGCAGGACTGGACCGCCGTTCCCTTGAAAATCTCCTGGCCCTTCGGAAGCGGATCTCTCTAGACCAGGAAATGGAAAAAGTCCAGAGAGCGGGAATTCGCCTGATAACTTGGAAAGACGAGGATTACCCCTACAACCTTCGACATGTCGATAATCCCCCGTTCCTCCTATTTGTGAAGGGAAGCCTTATGCCTCAAGATGAGTGGGCCATAGCAGTGGTTGGCACGAGAAAACCAAGCGTTTACGGTAGAGAAGCCACCCGTTTCCTCGTGGAACCGCTGGCCCGAAACGGAATTACCATCGTGAGTGGCCTGGCCAAAGGGATAGATGGCCTGGCCCATCAGGTAGCGCTGGAGGCTGGGGGAAGAACTATAGCGGTTTTAGGCTCAGGCCTTGATGTAATCTATCCGCCCGAACACAAAGCTCTCGCCCAAGCTATAGCTGAAAACGGAGCGCTGGTGAGCGAATACCCCCTTGGCACACCACCCGAGGCAACCAATTTTCCCCCTCGCAATCGCATAATAAGCGGATTGGCCAAAGGAGTCCTGGTAGTGGAGGCAGGGGAGTCGAGCGGAGCCCTTATTACGGCAGAATTTGCCCTTGAGCAGGACCGAGAGGTCTTCGCCGTTCCGGGAAGTATCTTTTACAAGACTTGCAGGGGAACAAATCGCTTGATCCAACAGGGGGCTAAGCTAGTCCTCTCGGTTGAGGACATCCTGGAAGAGCTCAATATATCTGCAGTGAAAGCCAAGGAAGAAGTGAGGGCCGCAGTTCCAACCACCGACACCGAAAGCCTTATCCTATCTCACCTTTCCTCCGAGCCAACTCACATAGATGAAATCAAAAGGGCAACGGGCCTCTCCATATCTGAAGTCTCCAGTACTTTGGCCATTATGGAGATAAAGGGGTTGGTGCGCCAGGTGGGAGGAATGCACTACGTTTTAGCCAGGGAAAGCAGGGCGGAATATTTCGTGGATTGAAGGAGGAAGACCATGTTTGCCCTCATCTTAGCAGGGGGAACAGGAACGAGGCTCTGGCCTAAGAGTCGGAAAAATAAACCGAAGCAACTCTTAGACATCGTAGCCAAAAACACCATGCTCCAAGAGACCTTCATGCGCATAAGGCCCATTCTTGACCCCGCTGATATCTTCGTGGTTACCAACAAAACCTACGCTCCAACCATTAGAGCGCAGCTTCCCCTTATTCCAAGCAAGAACATTATCACCGAACCAGAGGGCAAGGGGACTGCCCCGTGCATTGGCCTCTCGGTCCTCTATATGAGAAGAACAAGGCCGGACGATGTCATGGCCTCGCTCCACGCCGACCATGTCATAGAAAAGGCCGAAGAGTTCAGGCGAGCCCTCCTGGCCGCAGCTAAGGTGGCAGAGGAGGGCTACTTGGTGACCTTGGGGATAAAGCCCTCTTGCCCGGAGACGGGCTACGGTTACATATGTCAGGGCCAGTTCTGGAAAGAAATGGATAACTTTCCGGTCTATCATGTCAAAAGTTTCATTGAAAAGCCCGACTACGAAACTGCTTGCTCTTTCCTGGCTCAGGGGAACTACTATTGGAACAGTGGCATCTTTGTCTGGAAGCTATCCACTATAGTAGAGGAGTTCCGCGAACACTTGCCCAAGCTCTACTCCCAGCTCATGCGCATTGACGAAGCCATAGGCACCAAAGAAGAGGAGAGAGTCCTAGAGGAAATCTGGCAGGAAGTAGAGAGCGAATCCATAGACAAGGGGATAATGGAGAAATCTTCCCGCGTAATGGTTATCCCGGTGGATATCGGCTGGAGCGATGTGGGCAATTGGGCCACCTTAGCTGATATCCTCCCCAAAGACGAGGAAAACAACGTGATAGTGGGCGGGGAGCACATAGGCATAGATACCACTGGCTCCTTGCTCTACAGCACCAAGCGCTTGATTGCTACCATTGGCCTCAAAGACATGATCGTGGTAGATACGGATGATGTCATCCTGGTCTGCCCCAAGAGCAGGGCCCAGGATGTCAAGAAGTTAGTGGAGAAGCTTAAGTGCGAAAACATGGACGAATACCTTTGAGGAGCAGGGGAAATGGAGGAGACTCTTACTGCCTACTGTGTGAAGTGCAAAGCCAAGAGGCCAGTGGAACATCCAGAACCCATATACTTTTCTTCGGGCAGGCCTGCCATCCGGGGCCGGTGCCCCGTTTGTGGCTCAACCCTTACTAGGCTGGGCAAGATCTCAGCCCATTCCGAATTACCCGATCCGCCGTCGCCGAAAGACCCCTACAAATTGGTTATAGTAGAATCGCCTGCCAAAGCCCGTACTGTCGGCAAATTCCTGGGCAAAGGCTATGTGGTTAAAGCTTCCATAGGGCATGTAAGAGATCTCCTTCGTTCCCGCCTCAGCGTTGAGGTCGACAACAATTTCAAGCCTCTTTACGTGGTTCCAAAAGAGAAAAAGAAGGTGGTAAAAGAGCTGCAGGAGGCCGTCCGGCAAGCCTCCGAAGTTTACCTGGCTACTGATCCCGACAGAGAAGGCGAGGCCATCGCTTGGCACCTGATGGAAGTGGCCAGGATACCTCGCTCTAAGGCTAAGCGAGTGGTCTTCCACGAAATTACAAAACCAGCCATAGAAGAAGCTTTTGCCCATCCCCGCAGCATTGACATGAACCTGGTGAATGCCCAGCAAGCTCGTCGCATATTGGATCGCCTTGTGGGCTATATGTTGAGCCCGCTGCTATGGCGGAAAGTTCGTAACCGTACCTCTGCCGGAAGGGTTCAGTCCGTTGCCCTGCGCTTAATAGTGGAAAGGGAAAGGGAAATTCAGAACTTCGTCCCAGAAGAATACTGGACCATAAAGGCTGAACTGGCTAAGCGAGTCCCAGAACATCCATCTTTTATAGCCAAACTTGTGAGCATTGACGGAAAAGACCCCGAGCTCAAAAACTGGGAGCAAGTGGAGCCAATCCTGGCCGAATTGGAGAGAGCCCCCTACGTAGTGCAGGGCGTGAAGAGAGGGACGAGAAAGAGGAATCCCTCGCCTCCCTTCATCACCAGCACCCTTCAGCAGGAGGCTTCCAGGCAGCTTGGTTTCACCGCCAAGAAGACCATGCTCATAGCCCAGCAACTCTACGAAGGTATACCTCTCGGAGAGGAAGGCCCTGTTGGCCTAATAACCTACATGCGGACAGACAGCGTCCACGTGGCCGAGGAAGCTCAGAAAGAGGCTCGTCGCTTCATAGCCGAGAAGTTCGGTGAGGAATTCCTCCCGCCCAAACCTCCTGAGTACAAGACCAGTGCCAGGGTAGCCCAGGAAGCCCACGAAGCCATCCGACCTACCAGCGTCTACCGAACCCCCGAATCCGTAAAGCCTTACCTCAACAAGGACCAATACAGGCTTTACGAGCTCATCTGGCGGAGGTTCCTGGCCAGCCAAATGGCTCCTGCTCTTTACGACACCCTATCAGTGGAAATCACGGCCGACACCCGCTATCTCTTCAGGGCTGCGGGGTCGACCCTCAAATTCCCGGGCTACCTGGCTGTCTACCAAGAAGTTAATGAAGAAGGACCATCAGAAGAAGAGGCTATCTCTATTCCGCCTCTTGAGGCCAATGAGCCCCTGGACTTGGTGAAACTGCTCCCCGAGCAGCATTTCACCGAACCCCCACCGCGTTACACCGAAGCTTCTCTGATCCGGACCTTGGAAGAATACGGGATAGGGCGTCCCTCAACCTACGCCCCTATTATCTCAACCCTCTATGCCCGGGGCTATATCAAACGAGATGGAAAGCGCCTTGTACCCACAGAAATTGGTTTCATAGTCAACGACTTGCTCATTAAGCACTTCCCTGACCTCATCAACGTGGGATTTACGGCCGAAATGGAAGAGGACCTGGACCGGATAGCGCGAGGAGAGAAAGACTGGGTTAGGATGCTGAGGGAATTCTATAACCCCTTTGCCGAAGCGGTGTCCAGGGCCGACCGGATTATCGAAAAAATCGAGCTTATTTGGGAAGAAACAGGGGAAAAGTGCGAGCTGTGCGGGAGTCCCATGGTGGTCAGATGGGGCAAATACGGGGAATTCCTGGCTTGCTCCAATTTCCCCGCTTGCCGCAACACGAAACCCTATTTCCCGAAAACAGGTGTTCTATGTCCTGTTTGCGGTGGCGACATAGTGGAACGCAGGACCAGAAGGGGGCGTACTTTCTACAGTTGCACTAATTACCCAGAATGCAACTTTGCCACTTGGCAGAGGCCTGTCCCAGCCCCGTGCCCATCCTGCGGTGGTTTAATGGTAGAATCGGGGAAGAAAGAAGTCCGCTGCCTGAGCTGTGGCGAAACCATGGTCCTGGAAGAAGAGCCGACATAACCGGGATGGATGCTTTGGAAAAGCTGATCGAAGAACTGCTTCTCTCGGCACCGCCTGATAATGCCCTCTGGAAAGCGTGGGAATATTCAGCTTTCCGTGAAGAGGAAATAATCCCCCCGGTTCTAGACCTAGGCTGCGGGGATGGTAAGTTTGCTCGCACCATCTTCCCCACGATTATAGAGTTCGGTCTTGATATCAACTGGCATAGGCTGAAGAAGGCTGCCAGGATTGGGGTCTACCGCCTTCCCCTGCAGGCTGACGCTTGTTTTCTGCCTTTCCAGGATCGATATTTCGGAACAGTTTTCAGCGCCTGCGCTCTGGAACATATCCCAAGGGTGGAAACAGTCATTGAAGAAGTGGGAAGGATCCTTAAACCCGGCGGGAAATTCATTTTCAGCGTCCCGAGCCATCGCTTGGAGCGATACATCCTGGCCCCGGAAGCCAGGCATTCACCTTTACTTTTCCCCCTAAAGCGAACCCTCTCTGCGGTAATAAATAGCCTTCTAAGGATGCGCCATTTCTACCCCCCTTCCCGTTGGGATTCTTTGCTCTCCAGATCCGGAATGAAGCTCACCCGTTTTCGCTACATCCTCCCGCCTAAAGCGGCAGCCTTCTGGTCTCATTCCTTCCTCTGGGGGAACATCGTCTTCCCGATACTCCTCCTCCTTTACCGCACCTCCTTGAAAACTGCTCTCTTGCAGACCTTTACAGCCATGATTGTGCCCCTCCTGAGGGAGCCTGTTAAAGAGGGCGGAGCTCTGGTGCTGGTGGCAGAGAAAATGGCATGAAAAAGAGGCTGGATGTTTTACTGGTGGAAAGAGGTCTGGTGGAAAGCCGTGAGAGAGCCCAAGCCCTTATTCTGGCCGGTAAGGTCCTAGTGGAAGGTGAGGTCATCTCCAAACCCGGGACTTTCATTTCCCCTGAAGCTAAGGTGGAAATCAAAGAAAGCCTCCCCTATGTCAGCAGGGGTGGATTGAAACTGGAGTTCGCCCTTAGAGCTTTCGGGGTTGACCCGAGAGGAAAGGTGGCAATTGATGTGGGGGCTTCCACTGGTGGTTTCACCGATTGCCTACTCCAGCATGGCGCCGTAAGGGTCTACGCCGTAGATGTGGGTTACGGCCAGCTGGCCTGGAAGCTGCGCCAGGACCCCAGAGTCGTAGTGCTAGAGCGGACCAACATCCGCTATCTCGAATCTCTGCCCGAACCAGTGGACCTGGCCACGATAGATGTCTCCTTCATCTCGCTGAAGCTGGTGCTGCCTCCTGTCCTAAAGCTCATGAAACCCAGGGCTGAAATCCTGGCCCTCATCAAACCTCAATTTGAAGCTGGTCGAGAAAAGGTGGGCAAGGGGGGAGTCGTGCGGGATCCCCGAGTTCACAAGGAAGTTCTGGAAAGCCTGGTGGAGTACGCCAAAGGTCTCGGACTTTCCACCTTGGGCCTTGTGCCTTCACCCCTGCTGGGTCCTGCTGGGAATGTGGAGTTCTTCGCCTACTGGGCTCGTGGAATTGAACCCTCATCCATTGACCTGGAAAAAGCTCTCGAGGAGTGCGTGGAAAAGGGGAAAGCTTTGAAGAAAGGGAGGTAAAATTGCTCAACCGGCTTACCCTTGAGTCTCTGGCCTATCTTTTTCTAACTCTGACCTCCTTTGTCATTAGGGTGGAAGCTGCTTCCCGCAACCTGTTGAACCAGGAAGAGGCCTTAAGGGCGCTGGCAGCCTGGAACTTCGTCCAAGGGCAGAGCCCGGAGCCTTCGTGGCCTCTCACACCGGGTCTCTTAGGATTTCAGTTCCTCGCTTTTTTCCTGTTCGGGGCCAACGACGTTACAGCGAGGCTTCCCACGGCCCTAGCTGGGGCCATGATCCCCTTGGCCTTCTCCCTCTTCCGGAGCATCCTCGGAAGAGATAGGGCCCTCGTTGCAGCGGCTATCTCCGCCCTTTCACCCCTTTGGGTTTTTTCCTCCTCCCAGGCCGATGGGGAAGCTATAGGAGTGCTGGCGATCCTTGCAGCCATTGGGATGTTCCTCCGATTCCAGGAAACTGGAAGCTCGTCCTGGCTTTACGGAACTGCCTGCGCTTTAGGAGTTGCGAGTGCTTCGGGCCTTTCGGTATGGACCATCCTTGGCGAGGGATTGCTGCTGGCTCTCCTATTAAGGGGGAAAGTCAGAGGCTTGGCACAAAGGCTGGGTACCGGGTTCTGGATGGCCCTCGGGGGGAGCTTGTTCCTGACCTCCACCCTGTTTTTCTTCTACCCTCCGGGTTTCGGCCTCGTTGCCGACTCCTTTGCCCTGTGGCTCTCAGGCCTTTTCGGGGGGCGAGTTTCTATCCAACCCTTCATCATTCTTGTGCTCTATGAGCCACTGCTCCTTCTGGCAATTCTATGGGCTGGGGAGCATCTCTATCTTTTGGTCCCGACTGCCCTCGGTTTACTCGTGGCGATCCTGGGCGGTATGAGCAACCCTGCGGGGTTCTTTCCTATTCTCCTTCCTTTGACGATCCTGAGCGCGCATGGGCTCTGCAATCTCTTCCGTAGTCTTACCAGGGAAAAGTTCCGCCTAGAGGAAGCAGTGGCTTTGGGTTTAACCTTCTGCATAGGAGTATGGGGTTTCCTGGGCGTAATCGGGTATACTGTAGTAAGCGACTTCCGCTACCTGCTGGTGCTTCTGGGAGCCCTTATTGGGGCTGCAAGTGTCCTAGTGGTCCTGGGAATCGCGCAGGGCTTCCAGGCTCCTGCCAGGGTCCTTTTAACGCTGCTTTTCTTGGTGCTTTTCTTAGGGGAAGTGAAGCTATCCCGTGGCCTCAACCTGAGCCCATATGCCGAAGAGCACCTTCCCCGATGTCAGTTTACTTCCTACGAAGTTGAGGATTTGACTGTATCCCTCCGTAAACTCTCCAGCTACCGGGCCGGCGATCCCACCGCTTTGGAAATAGTCCTTGTGGGAGAATTTCCGGAGCTCGAATGGTATCTTAAGGACTTCTCCGCTCTGAAAATCGTGGAGAAGAGCCAGCCTTTGCCGGAAGCGGAAGCCATAGTGACTCCTGGTGAAGAAGCGACATCTCCTGGAGAAAACTATCTAAGAAGGCGCTTCAGTGTGAGGGAAAAGTGCGGGGTCAAAAAATTGAAGGGCTCCCGCTTTTTGCGTTGGTTGATCTACCGTGAGCCCCTTGCTCCTAGGGACAAAGAGAAGGCGATTTTGTGGGTGAAAGGGACCGGTTTATCCCCTTAAAGTTCGCTTTTTGTCAAGATTGTGCGGGAGTTTTCCTGGCTTCAACATTACCAGTTACTTACGCTAAACGCTCTCCAGGAAGCGGAGGGCAGGCGCTGTAAACTTCGCTTACTGAGATCACCCCTATGCCCTTCTCAGTGTTAGCAAGCTCCCCCTTGATCTGATAAGCCACTGGGTCAAAAGTGATGACGCATGCGGCAACCTTTGCGCCCAGTGGTAGGCTTCCTCCCGGCTGAAGCTCGAAGACAAGATTGCGTTCTCCGGCGGGAAGGAGGGAAAGGACTGGCAAGATAGCAGGATATCCGTCGGAATCGCGGTAGGCGAGCATTTTGACAGCCTTCAATCGGGAGAACTTCTCCCGCACAGGGGCGGGCATAGCTGCTTGGCCCGGATACTGTCTGGCTCGGCCTGCATTGAGACGGGAGCGCACGAACCCAACCAGCACTTTCAGCTGCGAAAGCCGAAAAGCGTCCACCACTTCCCTCACACGAATTACGCCAGCACTGCGTACGCCTGTATAGGCGTTGTAGCGGAAGAGGCTCTTACTCATGATGCGGTCAAAGTGAGGGCCTGTCCTCTGAAACTCAATGAAATCCCCTTTAACCACCCAGCCTTGGAGTTCGGGGGTCAATACCGCCGCAGCCACACGGGGATTCACCTCAAGGTTTCGCTTGGTCTTCCACATCATAAATTCACCGAAAATCAACGTTTTCTCGTCCGCAGCATCAAGCGAGATAATTGGGACAACGTTGGGGATACCTTCAGCGTCCAGGGTGGCGAGGAATTTGGGTGTTGTTTCGCCGGCAAAGGCAGCAATTATATCAGGCGTAAGGGAATCTTGGTTCATCTCAATCCTCCCTTCTGGTCGGTCCTGACCAAACCACACACTTTACCCCACTGGAACGTGCCACCTCTGCAAGCACTTCCATATCGATCCTACGCATCAGGGGAGCGCTGACGAGGGCGAAAGAGCGGTCCAGGAGGCGATATTTGCTGACGCAGAGGTTGTTAAAGGCCAGCAGGTCCCACCTTTCAACTGTGGGAAGCTCTTCACCGATGAATCTGGCAATGGCTTCGACGTTGGACCGATCGTCGGTGTAGCCTGGGATGATAGGCGTGCGGATCCACATGGGTTTGGAGGAGGCGATCAGGCGGGCATTTTCGAGGATGAGCTCAAGCGAGCCCCCGAGCAAAGCGCGGTGGCGGTCAAAATCCATCATTTTCAAATCGTAGAGTACCAAATCGGTATAGGGAAGGACCTTCTCAAAGGCCTCCCACGGAGCGTATCCGCAGGTATCAAGGGCTGTATGTATGCCAGCTTCGTGACAAAGTCTGAAGAATTCAGCAACGAAATCTGCCTGAAGCATAGGTTCACCGCCCGAGGCTGTTACCCCTCCGCCACTTACTTCGTAAAAGACGCGATCCCTTTCCACCTCCGAAAACAGCGAGGTAGGTGTCCAGTACTTGCCGATGACCTCCAGGGCCGCTGCTGGGCAGGCCTCAGCGCAAAGGCCGCAAGATGTGCAGCGGGTTCTATCAATTTTCATACCATCCGGTCTGAGCACCAGTGCTTTCTCAGGGCAGATGCGCAGGCACTCCCTAACCCCGATGCATCGCGTTCTGTACCACACCAACTCTGGCTTTGGGGAAATTCCTTCCGGGTTTTGACACCATGGGCAATGCAAGGGGCACCCTTTCAGGAAAACGGTGGTTCGGATTCCAGGGCCATCTTCTGTGCTGAACCGCTGGATGTTGAAGACTAGTCCCCTTTCAGAGTTCGTGGGATACACGGGCGATGATTTCATCCTGGATCTCCTTGCCGAGCATGACGAAATAAGCGTTGTAGCCTGTGACTCGTACCAGGAGGTTTCTGTATTCTTCCGGATTACGCTGGGCCTCCCGGAGAGTTTCGGCATCTATAACGTTCACCATTAAAGAGGTGCCACCGATTCTCCCGTAAGCGCGAAGTAGGGCAGCGAGCTTCTTTATATGCTCAGCGTCGCGCAGGATGGATGGGGAAAGGGTAATTATGTGGGAAGCTCCGCTCGGAGCTGTTTCAAGTCCAAGGCTTCCAACGGAGCGGATAACGGCAGTCGGTCCCTTGCGGTCGGCACCATTGACCGGGCATAAGCCGTTTGAGAGGAAGGTCCCTCGCTTGCGGCCATCGGGAGTCGCAGCTGTGGAAGGGGCGTAGGCTATCCAGTAATTCCAAGACAAATAGCCTCCCCGATATCTTTTACCCGTGGTTGGTGTGGTGTGCTTGAAGGCCTCCTCCGTCCAGAACCGCGAGACATCCCGGGCTAACTCGTCCACATAGGGATCATCATTTCCGTATTTAGGGGCCTTTTCGATAAGCATCCGGCGCAGTGGTTCGTACCCCTCGAAGTTGGCAGCGATGGCTTGAACGAGCTCGTCCATTTTCACCTTTTTCTCCTCGTAGACGAGCTTCTTGACAGCCGCCAATGAATCCACTGCTGTGGCGAAGGCTACCCCGTTTATGGTGATGAAATTGTATTTAGCTCCCCCTTGCGTGACGTCCAGGCCTTTTTCCGCACAACCATCAACGAGGAGGGAGAGGTAAGGGGTAGGTTCCAATTCGGCCCTGATCTGGTCAGCGAGGTTGTTGCAGGATATAAGCTGCTGGAGGATGGATTTGAGCTGCAACTTAAAGGCGGAGTAGAAATCATCCCAAGTGGCGAAGTTTCTCGGGTCACCCGTGCGAGGGCCTATCTGCTCACCCGTTGCGAAGTCGCGTCCGTTGTTCAGGGTGAGTTCTACAGCTTTTGCCAGGTTCAGGTTGACGTCAACTGTGCCTGAGCGATCGCATCCCTGAAGGGTATTCTCCAAGCAACCTACGGGTGCATAATCCCAGAGTTTCTCCTTGGGGAGTCCTTCCCATTCTAATCCCCTCATTGAGGCTTCATCGAAATTCAGGAGGAAAGGCGATCCCTGTGCTCTGGCGATCATTTCTGCAACCCGCATCAAAAGCGGTTCAGGAGTTCCGGCATGGAGGCGGATGTTCGGTTTCGGTTCAAGGAGGTTCATCTCTTCTATAACTTCAAGTATGAGCCAGGTCAGCTCGTTGGACGCATCGTGCCCATCCGGTCCGATGCCACCCAAAGTTATGAGCTGGCCGAAGCCGGAGTTAATCCCCTGGTTTGTCCCTACCCTCCCCTGATAGTCGTAAGCGTAGTTGTGCTTGATCCAGTAGCATTGGAGGAGTTCTTTTGCCTTTTCCCTCGTCAGGCGACCAGAGTCCAGGTCAGCTTTGTAGTAGGGGTATAGGTATTGGTCAATACGGCCGGGAGAGAGGCCAGGGCCAGGATAGGACTCTGCCACCATAACGAGGCTATGAGTAAACCAGAGCGACTGCAAGGCCTCGTGGAAAGTTTCTGCCGGTTCCCAGGGAACTTTTCGGCATATGCGGGCGATTTCCAGAAGTTCCCCCCTCCGCAAGGGGTCGGATTCTTCAGAGGCCAATCTCTCTGCCTCTTCGGCATAGCGAGCCGTGAAAAGGGGGACAGCCTCGCAGCAGATAATGAGGGCTCGGAGAAAATCCCTTTTACTCCCCTTTGCCGAAGGAAGCATCGCTTCCAGTTCTTCCTTTATCCCTTTGAAGCCCAGGCGCAGGACTTTGGGGTAATTGGGGATAATGTGACCGGGGATCGCCCCGCAGTTGCCGACGCCATGGGAGTTCAATCGTTTGAGCTCATTCAGCCACTTTTCCTCAAGCGTGCGCCAGCGTCTGGCCTCGGCCTCCGTATGGGTTTTAGACAGAGCCGTGTTGAAATAGGCACCCACAATTAATTCGCCATCAAGTATCTTAACCGGAAGGTGCTTTGAGATGACCTCTTTGAAGAAAATCGCACGCCGAACGATGAGCGGCTCCTTCCAGAAATCCAGCGGCAGCGGAACAACACGCGCAGCAGCGAGGAGGGAGTCCTGGTAAGCAGCAAAGAAGGGTATCATCTCTGGAACGACCCCCCAATTGTGCGGAGACCACACCACGTCCCATGGTTTTCCAGTGGTAAACGGGATAACTTCATTGCGGTAATAAGTGCGCTTCTCAAAGGAAAAATATTCCTCCCGCAGACGTTTGACGCGGGGCGAGAGGGACGGTGAAGGGGACCATATCTTCACAGCCATCTTTCACCTCCAAACTTTGATCAGCGACTTACGGTCAAGGCTATGCCCAGGTGGTCAGAAGCCGAACTCTGAGGGATAACAAGATCCATTACCTTCAGGTCAGGGGAGACCAGGATGTAATCAATGCGGATGGAGGGCCTTGTGGAGGGGAAAGTGTAACCCGGTCCTTCGCCTATCTCTGCGAAGGCATCCCTCAGGCCGGCGTTGCGGTAAAGGGCGATCTCCGGTGCTCCCGGTTCTGCATTCATATCGCCCAGGATAACCGTCCTATCCCGTCCACCCCAGAATTCCAGGATAACTGGAACCTGGAGGGAACGGACGTGTCCTTCTTCTCTCACGTGATGGAGGTGGGTGGCAATAATCAGCATTTCTTCTCCGTGGCCGAGGTCAATTCGCGCCCACAGGAAGCCACGCCGGAGCGGAAGGTCAGGGGGAAGTGGGACATTTCCATATTCAATTATGGGATAGCGGCTCAGGATGGCGTTTCCCCAAAGAGGGTCTGCAGTGGGACCGAAAACGTAGGGCATGTTCAGCCTTTTAGAGAGCCAGGTGAGCATGTCCAAGGAGCCATTTATGTACCAGCCTCTCGAGACCTCTTGGAGGGCAACCACTTCTGCCCTGGTATCTTCTATGACCCTGGCCAATGCTTCCATTCCCAATCTTCCCTCAACGTCAAAGCCCTGGTGAAGGTTGTAGGTCATCACCCGCACGGGCCAGCCTTTTCCTGTCACCGGCTGAGGCTGGCGCCAAGTAACCCATGATCCCAAAGGAAACGCCAGTAGAGCCAGAGCCACCCATACGGGTCTCCAATCGGGGAGGAAAGCTGTGCGGGTTTGGGGCAGCAACCTGACCGCTCCCGTAGCGCAGAGCATGAGGATCCCGGCTGCGACTAAAGGGAGAGCGGCATTTTCGTATGGAACTCTAAAATCATAGGTGATGTAATAGGCGAAAACCAAAAGCACGAAGAGAAACATCCCCAGACCGTTAGCTATAGCCGTTCGCCAGAGTCCGCGCCTATCGGCTCGTGCGCCGAGCCCGGTTAGGAGCAAAGCCAGCTCGGCTGCAGCACAGATCTGCCCTATCAGCAACCCAAGAGCCCCAGTTAGGCCACCCCTTCTCAGGAACACCAGGGCAATCCCTAACACAAGGCCAATCAACAAAGTTCCGAGTTCCCGGAGTTGGGAGCTCCTGCTCTCAGCGGCGATTCCGAGTGCGATACCCGCCGCGTTGGCCAAAGCGATTAGAGCAAAGGCTCCGGGTTGGATCAGGCCTGTCAGCACCGTAACTTGGGCAATGTTCTGGAAGATAAGGGCTTGAAGGAAAAGTAAAGGCCCCAGAGCCATCAAGGGCAAAGTGGTCAGGAAACTGGCATCGCTTTTCTCCGGAGGAGTGCCCTCGGTCAGAGTGCGGAAAAGAAGTACAAGCTGGATGAGCACCAAGGATAGCACCAAAAGGGCGGGCCCGATCCCCTGTTGCCAGCTGAGATCATAGGTACCGAACAAGCCGTGTATAGAGGTATCCAGTGCCAGGCCCAGCAAGAGGCCAACTGCGTAGCGGCTGGTTGCTTCGGGGCCATGGCTCCTTACGTATCCCAGGTGTAATGGAAGGTAGAGGGTGAAAAGCGCTGTCCCCAGGCTTGTCAGCGTTAGGTCCAGCTTGGGTGATTGGGAAAGCTGCTCAACCAAGCGCAGGATAGCAATTCCTCCGGCAGTTGCAGCAAGGGAGGCTTTTGAGCCCAGCAGCTTTCTCAGGAATGCTGCCAAGAAGCCTATTAGGAAAATACCAAACGCATAAAGCCCCATCTGGATAGAACTTACCCCGGGCTGCTCACCGTAAACGTATACGACGGAGGGCACGAAGACGCGCATAGTTTGCAAACCGAAAAGGGCCGTGAGGGTTAGCAGCCCAGTTTCCGCCAACCACCGATGGCTTGGAAACTGACCCAGTGGCACCCTCATATGAAATTTCTCCTTTCGCTAAAATAAACCTACCCTGTGGATGCAGGACGCACGGCTAATTTCTCTAAACGCTTGAGGGAGGGTTTTTGGCTGGCGTTTTAGGCTGTGGATATCGGAGGCTGGATTAGGGAATGAGTGGCGAGGTTAGACTTTCGTTTCCGAGCTAAACAGTAGCGAGCTCTCCACCCGACCGCGGTGCGGCTGAAACCTGGGCTGTTTAGGTGCCGCCGAAGCTTTCTAGTGGTTCAATCGGCGCGATTGTGGCCAGAACCTCTGCGTTAAGCGCAATGTCCTGCATTTTTTCAATCCTGCTATGGTGCAATTGCGGTCAAGCTTATACTCAGTTGTTAAAGTGTTGGCTTCATTGAGAAATTCAAGCCAGGGTTTGGCTTTATATAGCCCATAACCCTTCTATTTGTCAAGTCCGCGGAGCAGGAAAAATC
>JBHOQL010000004.1:0-49270 GCA_042408195.1 Anaerolineae bacterium | reverse complement strand
TTTTGAGGGGATTATAATTCCTCTTGCTTTTTTTCCGAGCCTTTGGATGAGGCCTTTATTTTCCAGGATGGAGAGGTGGTAGTGGACGGTGGAGGAGGAGCGGATGTTGAGAGCTTTTTGGATTTCCCTAATGGATGGTGGGTGTGGTGAGGTTTGGATGAATTTTAGGATTTCTAGGGTTTTGCCCTTTATGGTCATTGGTCACCTCCTTTCTGGTTGGTTTGTGACGTATAAATTATATCAGAACATTTGTTCTAAGTCAAGTTTAGTTGGGGGCTGTTTTTCGGGCGTGGTGGGCTTAAAGCTCTACCCACGGTTGTTTTCCCGTCGCAGGCTTTGGATCTGCCATAGAAAAGGTCTCCCGGCCTTTTATGGAACAGAGACCCGCTGAGGCATAGCTCTGTCCACCACATTGGCGGTCAAGCCCGTGCTTTTGCAGAACCTTTACCCCGAGATTGCGAACACTAGTTCCGCTGCTCGCAGCTCTTCACAGTTTCAGCATTTGACATGAAGGGGATTTAATGATAAGATTTTATTGCAGGAGGTAATGATGGATCGGAGTTTCCCGCTGCCGTGCCCTATACTGAACCTTTCCCTGGGCCCCGGGTCTGGGCATGCCGGGTTATTACGGGATTAAGGTTCGGCATACAGGGGCCGGCCTCCAGACCTGAAGGGGGCCGGCCTTTTTAAATTATTTTGGAGGAGGAGAGGGCTATGAGGGAAAAACTCGTTTCCCCCGCTGAGGAATTTTCCGAATGGTATACCCAGGTCATCCAAAGAGCCGAGCTTGCCGATTACTCCCCTGTAAGAGGCTGCATGGTGATAAAACCCTATGGTTACGCTATCTGGGAGAACATCCAGCAGAGCCTTGACCGCCGTTTCAAGGAAACAGGCCACCAAAATGCTTACTTCCCTCTTTTCATCCCTTACAGCTTCATCCAGAAGGAAAGTCAGCACATCAAAGGCTTTGCCCCACAACTCGCCATTGTCACCCACGGGGGAGGGAAAGAATTGGAAGAGCCTCTTGTTGTCCGGCCAACCTCGGAAACCATTATCGGTTACATGTATGCCCAGTGGATTCGCTCCTACCGGGATCTTCCGGTGCTCATAAACCAGTGGTGCAACGTGGTCCGCTGGGAGCTTCGAACCCGCCCCTTCCTCCGCACCATGGAATTCCTCTGGCAGGAGGGACACACTGCCCATGCTACCTATGAGGAAGCGGAGGAAGAAACCCTCAAAATTTTGTACATTTACCGGGATTTTGCCGAAAACGAAGCCGCAATCCCTGTGATCCTCGGCAGGAAAAGCGAATCGGAAAAATTTGCCGGCGCCCTCCACACTTATACTATGGAAGCGATGATGGGCAACAAATGGGCTCTTCAGGCCGCTACCTCCCACAACTTGGGCCAGAACTTCGCCAAAGCCTTTGAAATACGCTACTTGGACCGCAATAACCAGCTCCAGTACTGCTGGACTACAAGCTGGGGCCTGAGCACTCGCTTCATCGGAGCCATCGTGATGGTCCACGGGGACGAGAAAGGCCTCAAGTTGCCCCCTAAATTAGCTCCCATTCAAGTGATAATTGTGCCTATATGGAAGAACGAAGAGGAAAAAGAAAAGGTCCTGGCCTGGATTGAAGAGCTCAAGCCTCAGCTAAAAGCCTTCCGGGTTAAGGTGGACGACCGCGAAGAATATACCCCCGGCTGGAAGTTCAACGAATGGGAACTCAGAGGGGTGCCACTCCGGATCGAAATAGGCCCCCGTGATGTGGAAGCTGGCCAGGTAGTCTTTGCCCGAAGGGACACCGGCGAAAAGTGGGCCATCTCAACTGACGACCTCGGAAGCAAAGTGGAGAAAGCCTTGGAGGAGATCCAGTCCAACCTCTTCCTAATGGCCAAGAAGTTCCGGGACGAAAACACCTATCGGCTGAACGACTACGCCGAGTTCAAACGCATCATAGAAAGCGATGGGGGCTTTGTAATAGCACCATGGTGCGAGTCCGCCGAATGTGAGGAATCAATCAAGGATGAAACCAAGGCTACCATCCGGTGCATACCTTTTGAGCAGGACGGCGAACTGGGGCGCTGCATCTACTGCGGGAAAGAAACAACCCTCAAAGCGCTTTTTGCCAGAGCGTTCTAAGGGCTTGGGATGAGGCGAGCTCTTGCCAGAAGTTTTTGGTCCCTGAGGATCTGGCTCGCGGGGCCCGAAGCCAGGACTTTGCCCGAGTTTATAACTACAACCTTATTGCAAATTTTCCCCACAAATTCCAGGTCGTGGGAAGCTATTACTTTAGTGTAATGTAGGGATCGCAGGAGTTCCGTAAGTTCCCACTTTCCCATCGGATCCAGATTGGCAGTGGGCTCGTCCAGGACCAGGATTTCGGGGGCCATAGCCAGCACTGTGGCTATGGCTATCCTCTTTTTCTCCCCAAGGCTCAGATGATGCGGTGAACGGTTTTCGTAACCTACCATACCCACAGCTTCCAGAGCCTTCCTTACCCTCTCCTCTACCTCTTCCGGTGAAAGTCCTAAGTTCAGAGGGCCGAAAGCTACATCCTCAAATACTGTGGGCGAAAAAAGCTGGTCATTGGGGTCCTGAAACACAACCCCCACAATCTTGCGGACCTGCTTGAGTGTTTCCCTCCGCACCGGTATGCCCTTGATCCGAACAGGATCGGAGCCACTGGAGGAATATCCCATAAGTATGCCGTTAAGGTGCAGCAAAAGGGTGGATTTTCCAGCGCCGTTCGGACCTATTATACCCACACTTTCCCCTTCTTCCACCTCAAAGCTAACCCCTTTCAGAGCCTCTATCCCTTCTGGATACCGGTAGTGCAAATCTTTTACTTCCACAACCTTGCCCATCTTTCACCCCCCGGAAGCCATCAGCATCCAAGCAATTCCGAAGCAGAAAAGAGAAATAGTGCCGAAAACCAGGTCCCTTGTGGAAAATCTGAGGGGATTGAAAGTCCTCACCTCCCCATCAAAGCCTCTTGCCAGCATGGCCTGGTAGACCCTCTCAGCTCTCTCATAGCTGCGGATGAAAAGGACCCCAAACACCCCCGCCATGGCTTTGAAAGAAACCCACCATTTGCCACCTCCCCCCCTTGATTCCCAGGCCCTTTCCATCCGCATTGCTTCATCCACCAGGATAAAAATGTAGCGATACATAAAAGAGAGAATCTGAACGAGAACAGGAGGCACCTTGAGTTTCTCCAGCCCCTTTAGGAGCATGGGGAAGGGGGTAGTGGCCGAAAGCAGAGCCAAGGCTAAAGCCGAAAGCCAGGCTTTGAATCCGACCACAGCTCCGGCCATTAAACCCTCCTTCCCCTGCGGAATGACCCGGAAAAGGGTAACCAAGAGGGCAAAGGGGACTATAGCCGCGGAGCGAGTTAGCAGATAAGAAAGGGGGATGCGACTCAGGAGACTAGCCAACAATATGAGCCCTGAGGTAAATCCTAAGATGGACCACGCCCTTTCCGGTATCCCCACAACTGTCAGGATAAAAGCCATCACCAGGACGAGTTTAGTCCTGGGGTCTAGCTTATGGATTAAACTATCAAGCTCACTGTACTTGTCGAGGAAACCGTGCTTCATGCCCTTTGTTTCATCAGCTTGGCAAGTCCATATCCGAAGGCCAGAGTTATGGCAGTCCCCACCACCCCGGCCAGAATTGTAGCTAAGGCTTCATGCCCGATCCCTGGAAAAACGTAATCCGGGATTATTTCAAATAATGGCTCCCTGGCCTTTTCCATGAAACCGGAATCTTCGGCTACCCTCTCAAGGCCATCGGGCCAAGGTGAGGCCAGGGGCGAGAGGAGGGTCAGGGCGAAGGCAATGATTATACCCCAGAGCCACCACTTCTTCTCCATGGCAATACCTCCTTAGATTTTCTCCAAGGCGAGTAGGTCGGGCCTTGTGGCTCTGACGAAACCAAGGATCAAGGCTGTTATCAATCCCTCCCCTATGCCAATGAGGGCATGGATGCCGGCCATAGCTGGAAGAGCCACTACCAGGGGGGATGTCCCTGAAAAGGATAGTTCAAGGGCACAGGCCACAGCAGCCATGAAGACTGAGGCCCAGCCAGCAGCAAAGCCCCCCACGGCTTCAGCAAACCCCTTACCCTTGAGCACTTTCAGGACAAGGCTGTAAACGAAATAACCTACGAAGACACCGATAATCCCCATGTTCAGGATGTTGGCCCCGAGAGCGGTTAGCCCACCATCTTGGAAGATGATGGTTTGGATCAAGAGAACACACGTCATAACCAGCAGCCCGGTCCAAGGACCCAAGACGATAGCCGCCAGAGCTCCTCCCACAAGATGGCCTGAGGTGCCTCCAGCGACGGGGAAATTGAGCATTTGGGCGGCAAAAATGAAGGCAGCCATTACTCCTACCAAGGGCACTTGTTTTTCCCCGAGCTTTCCGGCAAGGCGTCGCAGCCCGTAGGCCACCCCTCCTGCTGAAATAACATAGGTGCCGGCAGCGGTAGCGGCGTTCAAAAACCCATCTGGTATGTGCATAACCCACCTCCTCCGGGAAAGAAAAAACCACAAAGGCTGCCAGCTTTCAAGCCAGCTTTCAGGCCTTCGTGGTCCTTTCCCCAGTTTATTTTCTAAGCTTAAAAACCCCTTCAGGGGTGGGTCCGGTAGTTGCAACTATTATAGACCTAAGATGAAAGATTGTCAAACTCGCGGAGCGCTATCAGAGACGTTGAGAGGAGGTGGGTCGCGATTTAGCTTGTTAAGATAGCTTCTTCACTGCGGTGAACGGCTGGTCTCCTATTAGCGCGAAGCGGAAACTAGACTAATCGAACTACCACCTCCAAAGTAGCCCCCAAAATAAGTTCTCAAGCGGTCTGAAACTTTCTCGACTCGGGGGAAAGAGTGGTTTATATGAAGAGTTAACTCCGCGCCCGGACCATGGAGACGCCTTAGCAGGTCACGATTAGGGCGGAAAGTGCCACTAGTTGTGGGGTTGTTTACGGTAGGGACCGCACTATGGCCTTCTACGGTGTCGCCTATGGAAATGTCCGACCCGGTTGGACCCCCACTGGGAGGTTGGATCCGGGCTCAGTTCGGATACCATGCTGTCTTCAGAGGCCTTGCGGCCATCATGTTCCCAGCCGCTCTAATAGCCCTTGGTCGGCTAAGAGGAACACCTCCTTCTCGGGAAAACTTCGGTCTAGCCAGTGACACCTGGCGAGTGCTCCTGAGCCGACGGCTCTCCGTCTCCTTCGTCGCTGCATTCTGTTGGATGTTCACACTCGGGACTTTGTTAGTCTTTCTACCGCTAACGGGAGAGGAACGGGGGTTCACCGCCGCACAAGTCGGAATGCTTTTCGGAAGTTTCTCCCTGGCAGCCAGCCTGCTGCAGGCTTCTCCACTGGGTCGCCTCTCTGACCAATAGGGACGGATCCCAATGATTGTGTTGGGACTGGTGCTCATCGCAACGGCCTTGTTGCTCCTGTCTTTCCTGACCGTTTGGGAGCCAATGATGGGTGCCATGTTTCTTTACGGCTTGGGCCTTGGCGTGCTCTTTCAGGCCAAATCGGCGTTCGTTGCCGACGAGACTACACCTCTTACCCGGGGAAAAGCCTCGGGGATTTTTACGGCTATGTTCCCCTTGGGGATAATCGCCGGAACCGGGATGGCAGGGACAAAGGAGAGCTGGTACCGGCTTGCCAGCATTCACCCTTTCCAAACAGCTGCATTGGTCACGTCTGGCGGCCTGCTCTGGGCAATCTTCGTAGGTCTGGTTGACCGCCGGAAATAGCACCTCTAGTATTGCAGCCTGAAACCAATGGATTTGGCCCTTAAAATTATGGGTTATGTAAGGGCGGAACCAAGCCTTGCGTTTAAACGCTGCAAGGCTTGGCCGGCGGACGGTAGGGCTACTCTTCCCCGCTGGACTTTGCCCCCGGTGAGAGGCCGAACTCGGGTCTTCATTTGGAGTTGGACATGGCTAATGCTTTCATTAAGCTCATGAACTCATGCGCTAATTATCGGTAGGTTTGCCACTGTCATGCTGTGGCACTCATGGGTTGTAAGCTAAACTTGGCATAGATTGCCTTCCGCTTGAGCCACCACTGGGTCCTCTCGAAGGAAGAAGGGCTATTTTTTGTCAACGACCTCTAAGCGCAAGCACTGAGCTCGTTTGTCTTTGACAAAGCCGGCTCAGCTGCTATATAATCCTACCGAGGAGCAAGGGAAATGATACGGAAAATTATCACGGGAGAAGACCCTCGGCTGCGGGTTAAATCCAAGGAAGTTACTCAGTTCAATAAAGAACTGAAAGCACTGATCCGAGACATGGTGGACACTATGAGGGCAGCGAAGGGCATAGGCCTCGCTGCCATTCAGATAGGTGTACCTCTCAGGGTTGTGGTTATTGAACTTCCCCCAGAAGAAGGAAACGGTAAGGGCCGCCTTTTAGCCCTCGTGAACCCCGAAATTGTCAAAATGGAAGGGGAAGAGGAGGCAGAAGAGGGGTGCCTCTCTCTGCCTGGAATCGTGGGAGACGTCAAAAGGGCTGCTTACGTAGAAGTTAAAGCCCAGACCCCTAACGGCAAAAGCGTGCGGATAAAGGCCTCTGGTCTTCTCTCCAGGGCCCTCCAGCATGAAATTGACCACACCTATGGCATACTGTTCATAGACCGTGTAAGCGATCCAGCTAAAATACGTTACTTAGAAGCTGAGGAAATAAGTGCTGGAGAAATTTGAGGGCTGCCTTATAGGTCTCGCCATAGGCGATGCCTTGGGGATGCCTGTAGAAGGTTTGCCCCCTGAAATAATCCGGAAGCGATTCGGAAGGGTAGAGGATTTCATCCCAGCTCCGCACCGCAGACTTGGCCCTGGCCAGTTTACCGATGACACTCAGATGATGTTAATGCACGCTGAAAGCATTGTAGAAAAAGGGGGAGTTGACCCCGAAGACCTGGCAGCAAGGTTTATCCGCTGGCTGGAGGAAGGCCACCCCAGAGGCATAGGCTCTACAACCTTGAAAGCTATCCGGCGTCTCATGGATGGGGCCAGTTGGAGGGAAAGCGGGGTAGGAGGAGAATTTGCAGCGGGCAACGGAGTAGCTATGCGCATTGCCCCTGTGGGCCTTTTGAACACATGGACCCCTGAAAGGCTCAGGGAGGATGTAGAAAAGGCAGGGATTATAACCCACCGTAATCCCGAGGCTCTAAAGGGAGGCTTGGCCGTGGCCTACGCTGTAGCAAGGCTGGCTTCGGGAGCAAGCCCTGAGAACCTGCTGGAAGATGTATCCGTGTTCGTAGGACAATCCAGGGTTACGGAAAACCTCCGGAGGGCGGGAGAGCTTTTGAAGTTAGGAATTGAGCCTGAGGAGGCCCTTGAAACTCTGGGGACAGGAGGGTATGTTGTGGAAACGGTGGCCTCCGCTTTCTACTGTTTCTTGAGAACCCCTGAGGATTTTGCTTCCTCGGTTGTAACAGCAATAATGGGTGGGTACGACACTGACACTACTGCCGCAATAACAGGAGCCCTCAGCGGAGCCTTCAACGGAATTTCCGCTATCCCTGAGCGATGGGTAGAGGGGGTGGAACAGAGCCATTACATAAGAAAACTGGCTCGTGCAATCTACGAGCTTGCTCTGGAGAGATCAATAAGGGAGTAAAGGCTATGGAACCACTGATCTTACAAAGCGATGCCATTCCATGGCAGCCGCATTCCCGATTTAAAGGGGTGTGGACGAAAGTGATTGTCTCAAGCCGGGAAAATCCGGCGATGAGTTTACATCTGGTGAAGATAGACCCAGACAGCGCTATCACCCCCCATGCTCACCCTGATTCTACCGAGACTTTCATGGCCATTTCTGGCAGAGGTATTTGTACCATAGGAGGGACGAAAATAGCCTTTGGCCCTGGAGATTGCGCCATTGCTCCGGCTGGAGCTGAACATGGCCTAAAAAACTTAGGAGATGAGCCCTTAATCCTCGTAGCTATTTTTACACCGCCTTTGGTTTAGAGGGGAACCATGGAGAGGAAAGTTAATGTAAAAGAGGCTGCTTCCTCCATCAAAGAAGCCTTTACTCGCTACGTCCTGGCTGATGTAGATGATTACAGGGCTTACCTCAGCCGCTTTGAGGGAGATTATGTCTTCCATAAACACCCTCAAGACGAACTTTACCTAGTCCTTGAGGGTGAGATCACCATCGATTTGCCCGACGGTAATTCCATAACCCTCAGCGAAGGCGACCTCTGGGTAGCAAGGGCCCATCAGATTCACCGCACCCGCTCTGAAAAGGGGGCTTTGGTCCTCATGTTTAAGGCCAAGGGATTGCCATCGGAAATCCTGAACCAGGGGAAATAGCATGGAGATTAAGATAGCTATAGTTCAGATGGATGTATCAGCAGGTAAACCCGAAAAGAACCTGGCCCGTGCTGCTTCTTTTCTGAAGGAAGCGCGCAGGAGCGGTGCGGAGGTCGCTTTGCTCCCGGAACTCTGGCTTTCGGGTTATGCTTTGGATAGGGCAAAAGAGCTGGCTTCACCCCTTGGGGAAGGGTTCTTCCTGGAAATCGCCGCTCTGGCGAGGGAGCACTCCCTTTACCTTATAGGTTCCACGCTGGAGGAGAAAGACGGACGCTTTTACAACACCGCCACCATTTATTCCCCTGAGGGCGAGCTCCTGGGAATCTACCGCAAGACCCATCTTTTTGCCCCTATGGGCGAGACGAAGTTCCTCTCTCCTGGGAACGAAACCCCTGTCTTCTCCCTGCCTTGGGGTAAAACGGCCCTGGCCATTTGCTATGACCTTCGTTTCCCCGAGCTCTTCCGGCTCTATGCCCTTAAGGGGGCCGAGATAATATTCGTCCCCGCCCACTGGCCCGAAAGCAGGATAGAATTCTGGCGTCTCTTCTTGAGGGCAAGGGCTGCGGAAAACCAACTCTTCGTAATCGGCTGCAACAGGACCAAAAACGACTTCGGGGGTTGGTCCGGAGCTTACGGTCCACGGGGGCAGGTCATAGTAGAGGCGGACAAAGAAGAAGCCCTCTTTCTCGCTACCGTAAGACTGGAGGAGGTTTTCAGAGTTCGGGAAGAATTTCCCGCTCTGAAGGATCGCCGCCCCGATATTTACACGCTGAGCTGAAAATTTTTAAGGCTCGATCGCCTCGCTTCCGGCCCAGGAGGCGATGATGGAAAATTTCAAGCAAACTGTGATTTATACTCTCATTAACCTCCTGCTTGTAGGAGTGGTGGTCCTTCTGTTACGGAAGCCTGAGCCTGGTGCCATGGAGATCTTTACTCCTCCTCCCACACCGACTCCATCTCCCTTGAGGGTTTATGTATCGGGTGCAGTGCTCAATCCTGACGTTTATTCCCTGCCACCGGGGAGCATCCTCAAGGATGCCCTCATGGCTGCTGGGGGGCCAAGCCCTGAAGCGGATCTGGATAGCATTAATCTCGCCATGCCCCTTAAGGATGGAATGCATATCTTTGTCCCTCGCAAGGGGGAAGCTACACTACCTGAGCCTCCCGCCGCTTCGGTCTTGCCCTCACCAACTTATTCCCCTCTAATTAACATAAATACTGCCTCTCAGGCCGAACTGGAATCCCTCCCCGGAATAGGGCCCACCCTCGCTCGCCGAATTATTGAATTCAGGGAAAAACATGGTCCCTTCAATTCAATTGAAGATATCAAGAAGGTCCCAGGTATAGGAGAAACCACCTTTTCCCGCATAAAAGATTACATTACAGTGCGATGACCCTCGTCCTCGTAGCCTTGGCCTGGCTCTCGGGGATAATGCTGGGGTCAAAACTGGCTCTTCCTTTGTCCTTTGTTTTGGCTGCAGGCACGCTGGCGTTGCTCTCAGCCTTTATCCTGAAAGAGAAACGCCTGGTTCTGCTTTCCCTCTTCCTGCTGGGGATGGCTCGCCTGTCAATGGCCCGGCCATCCTTTGGCCCTAATCATTTGGCCTATTACAATGACCAACCAGATCCCGTTACCGTCAAAGGTGTGGTATCCGATTTCCCTGTGGAGAGAGAAAAGACCCTTCAGCTTAGGGTTTCGGCCTTCTCCATAAGCTTGGGAGGGAGGGAAATCCCAGTAAAGGGCGATTTCATCACTTATGCTCCTCCTCTGTCAAGTTACCGGTACGGAGATGTGATAGAAGCGTCAGGGGAGCTAGTGACTCCGCCCGAAGGGGAGAATTTCTCGTACAGGGATTACCTGGCCAAGAGAGGGGTTTTTTCCATCCTCAGAAAGTCCCAGCTGAGCCTTCTGGAGCGGGGCAGAGGTAATGCCCTGAAGCGATGGCTTTTCTCCCTCCGAGAAAGGGCCCATAAAACCCTGCTTGCCGTTTACCCTGAGCCAGAGGGATCCCTTTTGGCAGGGATACTTCTGGGGCTGGACAAGGGAATACCCCGAGAAGTGATGGAAAGCTTCCGGCGGACAGGGACAAGCCATATCATCGCTATATCGGGGTTCAACATCGCCATACTTGCAGGCTTTCTGGAAAAACTTCTCTCGGGGCTTGGAAAGCGCAGAGCCTGGCCAGTTATAGCTGTGGTCCTTTTCCTCTATGCTTTCCTGGTGGGAGCAGACGCGGCGGTCCTCAGGGCAGCGATAATGGGCTCCCTCTACGTCCTGGCGCAGGCAGTGGGCCGGGAGGCCTTCTCCCTCAATTCCCTGGCCTTTGCCGCCATAGTTATGAGCGCTGCAAACCCTGAAGTGCTGTGGGATGTAGGTTTCCAGCTGTCCTTTGCCGCCACCCTGGGTCTAATCCTGCTGGTTCCCCCGGCTGAAAGGTGGTTCGAAAGGAGGTTTAGGTTTTTCAGAGTGTGGGGAAGTATCCTCAAAGAAACGCTCATCGTTACTGCAGCTGCTCAGATTGCCACTCTCCCCTTGACCATCTACCATTTCGGCACGCTATCCTTGATGAGCCCTCTTGCCAACCTTCTGATCATCCCGGCGCAACCGGGAGTCATGATAGGGGGAGGGATAGGTCTTCTGGCAGGCTTTCTATTTATACCTCTGGGAAGGATTTTGGGAATTGTGGGCTGGGCTTACACTGCTTACACCATTAGGGTGGCAGAACTTCTGGCTCGCCCCTCGTGGGCGGCTATCCCCTTGAGGGATCACGGTAGCGAAGTTTCCTTGGCTTGCTTTCTGGTCCTGGCCTTCGTTTTAACCCTTACGAAAGCGGGGGCGAAGCTCGGCAGAATCGCAGCCAGGTATTGGAAGTTCGGCACAACCTTTACCCTCTTGAGCTCCCTTACTATCTTGGTCTGGTCCGGTGTCCTCCTCAGTCCCGATGGCCGCCTCCATGTGGTCTTCTGCGATGTGGGAGAAGGCGATGGAATATTCATCCTCACCCCCGCAGGTCACAAAATCCTGATAGATGGGGGACCCTCACCTTCCCTTTTCCTGGATTGCGTAGGGAGGAAGCTTCCTTTCTGGGACCGCACGATAGACCTTGCCATCCTCACTCACCCCGATAGCGACCACATTACTGGACTGGTCTCAGCCGTAGAAAGGTTTAGGGTAAAGGCGGTATTGGAAAGCGGAATTGAGGCGGATTCTCCCGCTTGGAAGCGATGGGTCGAGCTGGTAAGTGAGCGAGGAATAACCAATTACAAAGCCTGTAAGGGCACTCTAATTCGTTTCTCTGATGGAGTCTTACTCCATATCCTCCACCCCGAAGACCCAGCATCTTGCCCTAGCGATAATGTCTGCTCGGTAGTGGCAAGATTGAGTTACGGGAAAGCCTCTTTCCTCTTCACTGGGGATATTGATGCGGAAGTTGAATCGAAGTTGATCGGAGAAGGTCTAGAGCTTTCCAGTTCGGTTCTGAAAGTAGCCCATCATGGGGCAAAAAATGCTACCTCCGAGGCCTTCCTGGAGGCGGTCAAGCCCATGGTAGCGGTCGTATCCGTAGGGCAAGATAATCCCTTTGGGCATCCGGCGAAAGCGGTGCTGGAAAGGCTGAGAGGGGTGAAGCTTTTCCGCACTGACTCCGACGGCACTGTCGAGGTGATCACGGATGGAAAATTCCTGTGGGTGAGGACTGAAAGGGGCAGGTGAGGAACCAAGCTGGAGTTGCAGGCGTCTATCCTGATTAGGAGAAACTTATCGGAGGGAAGCGATGGTGAGGAAAGGTTTGAATTTTGCCTTGTTAGCTTTGGTAATGGTTGGATGCGCTGTCTCGGAGCCTGCCCCGACTCCAGCGGTTCCAGTTCTGCCTACTCTGGTAGATGTGAAGCTGATACCCATCTCCCCTCTGCCTACCCCTGCCTTGCCAACAGAGAAGGAAGTGAAGCAACCTGAACCACAGCCTTCCCCGACCTTCCCAGCCGATGAGGCCCTTTCTCGGGCAGTGAAAAGGGCCGTAGCTGACCTGGCCAAGCGCCTCGGTATTCCCGAGAGTGAAATAGAGGTAGTGAGTGCTTCGTGGGAGGAAATGCCCATTCAGGATGTAGAGTGCGGAAGACCGGAGGGTAAAATTACGCTGCCAGCATTCGTAATGGGCATTGAGGTAGTGCTCTACGCCCAGGGCAAAACCTATGTCTACAGGGGGAGAGGCGAAATGTTGAACCTTTGCTTCCAAGAGGGAGAAGAACCCGAGGCTGTAGTCCTTGAGAAAGTGAAAGCCTTGTTCAGCGATTTTCCCCCTGAAGAGGTAAAATTCCTGAAAGTGGAAAGGGTGATCTGGCCCGACACAAGCCTTGGTTGCCCGGAGCCGGGGAAAGTTTACGCTCAAGTGCTCGTCCCAGGTTACAGGATTATAGCAGAAGTAGGAGGCCGCAAGGTGGAAGTACACACTGACCTCAAAGGGCGAGCTGTGATATGTGGCCCCATAGTCCGATAATTCCTTCAATGACCAGCTTAGCCGCACAGACCGCCGATACAAAAGAGGGGTCATAAGGAGGGGCGAGCTCCACTATATCCATGGCCACCACATTGAACCTTCCCCTGAGCCTCCTGAAAATCTCGATCACATCCCAGTAGCTTATTCCGCCAGGCTCTGGGTTAGTGACCCCGGGGCACAGGGAAGGGTCGAGGACATCCAAATCCAGGCTCAAGTAAAGGGGCAGAGACGGGTCGAAGAAATCAGCGAAACTTTCAGGGGAGGCCAGGAACACACTGCCTTCTTTGAGGAAATCAGCCTCTCCCCCGTAGAACGAACGCACTCCCACCATGACCACCCTGGAAGCCACCTCTGAGCACCTTCGGGTTACTGTGGCATGGCTCACCCTGAGCCCGAAATACTCATCCCTGAGGTCGGAGTGAGCATCCAACACCAACATTTGGATATCCCCGAAGACAGAGCGAGCTGCTTTCAGGGCAGGGAATGTTACGGTATGCTCACCACCGAGGAGTAGGACCTTCTTCTTTTTTTGGAAATAGTCGGTCAGGATTCTTTCCACCGAAAGCAGGGCTTCCTCAAAGTTATTGGGATATTCCAGGTTTCCGGCATCCGCAAGCCTGAGTTGGGTCAGATCAGCCCCGAATATTGCGGAATAAGATTCTACCGAATCGGAAGCGTAGCGTATGGCATCGGGGGCCAAAGCTGGTCCTTTGCGCCAGGTCTCGGTGGCCTCCAAGGTTACTCCTACGATAACTATATCGGCTTCTTCGGGTGAAAAATTGGCCGCGAGAAAGCGCATTTTGACACCTCTAAACCGAGCGTAAGACAGGGACTGCCAGCAGAATTGCCAAGGCAAAGAGTAGGTTTACCCCGGCTCCGCAAGCCACTCCTGCCACGGGCCCCAGATATTGAGCTATGCTGCCCGCGAGAAGGGAACCGAAAGGCGTCATACCGAAGAACATAAAAGAGAAGACAGCCATTACCCTACCTCTCAGGTGGTCGGGAACTACCGACTGAAGAACGGTATTACTCGTGGAGGTCTGAGTCACGAAACCGATGCCTACGAGCACCAGTAGGGCTAGGGAGAGGGGGTAACTGCGGGAAAAAGCAAAGCAGAGGAGGGCGCTGGGAAATAAAATGCTCCCGGTTAAAAGAAGCCAACCTTTGCGGGGCAGTCGGCTCAGAGAAGCCACCAGTAGGGAACCACAGAGAGCTCCAATTCCTACCGCTGTGTTCAGGAAACCAAGGCCCGTTTCGCCCACTTTCAAAATATCCGCAGCATAGGCTGGCATGAGGGTTGAGTACGAGAAACCGAAGAGGGTGGATACCCCCACCATTATCACCGTTATCTGGGCCACACGGTTCTTAAGGATATAACGAAATCCCTCGGCAAGCTGAATGAAAATGGATTCCGATGTCGGAGCGTAAGACACATCCTTAATTTTCATGGACAACAGGGCAAATATGACGGCCAGAAAACTCAACCCGTTTATCCCAAAGCACCAGACCGGTCCCAAAGTTGCCAACACAATCCCACCGATGGCGGGTCCCACAACCCGGGCCAGGTTGAACATAGTGGAATTGAGAGCTATAGCGTTCATGAGATCTCTCCGGTCTTCCACCAGTTCCACGGCCAAGGCTTGACGGGCTGGGGCATCAAAGGAGTTAGCAATTCCTGAGAGGAAGGCCATGAGAGCTATGTGCCCAAACTTGAGGGAACCTGTGGCCGCAAGCCCTGTGAGGGTGAAGGCGAAAATCATCAGAGCCAACTGAGTAGCCAAAAGGAGGTAGCGCTTTGGGACCCTGTCGGCTATTACGCCTGCAGGGAGCATTAAAAACAAGGTAGGGATGGTGCCCATGAAGGAAACAAGACCCAGAGCGAAACGGGAACCCGTGAGCTGGTATACGACCCAACTCTGGGCAACCCACTGCATCCAGGTCCCCATTAGGGAAAAGCCCTGACCTGCGAACCACAAGCGGTAGTTACGGTAGCGGAAGGCAGCAAAGGTAGGAGGAAGCCTAAATCTGATCGTTCTGCAGCGTGCGGTCATGGTTCAGCTCCTCTCAGTAATACTGAGGCGCTCCTGAAGAGGCGTAAGTTGATTAAACCGAGTCGTACATTTAACTCCTCTTTATCGCAGACGGTAGATGTGTTTGCTCCGTCCACATGGGGCTTCAGGGCTCTAAGGAATTTTTCTTTTGTAGAGACATTGGACATGGTGAGGATATCATCAATCAGGCGGATTAGATGTCGAGCTTTGCGGATACGCGAGGTCACATCTTCGGCTTTGCGAGGGGAGATCAGGCCATGAGCTTTCTTAAGTTCGTTGAGTCGTAACCCCGCTTCGTAGGTGCTCTCAACTATCTCATCCCTACTCATCCATTCCGTTTCGTAGTTCAGTATGTATTTCCAGCTGGGTTGTTCCAAGGCCCAGCGGTGCTCCTCAAGAGTCCGGTAAAAGAGCTTGTAACCGAATCGCTCAGGAGCTTCAAAGACCTCACTTCCGGGGTCAAGGAACGGGGCCATGGGAGAGATGAACGGGAACAGGCGTGGGTTCTGTCCTCGGTTGAACTCGCGAATAAGCTTGCCCGCGTACTCAACCGTTTCGATCACTGAAGAAAAGTCCTGCTTGGGAAGGCCTATCATAAAGAATACATCCAGCCTCTTGCATCCTGCTTCTAAGGCGTACTCTATCGTAGCTTCGGCTTGGGCGGTGGTGTAAGGCCGGCCAAAGGCGTGGCGGACCTCATCGCTGTGGCTTTCCAAGGAGATTTCCAGCACGAAATTGGGTAGAGCGCGGGCCAGTTTCCTTAAAAAATCCTGGTCGGCAGCATCAAACAATTCTACTATGACAGGTCCGTTGTATCCCTGGATAGCCCGGAAGAACCTTTCAGCATAATCCATTCCCGCCTGGCGCAGGTCTCCAAGTATGAAAACAGGGCCCTTGGAGAAGCGAGCGATATTGCGTATGTCTCTGGCCAGAAGTTCCGGATCCCTGTAGGCAGGCATGGAGCGTCCGTGCATTCTCCTGAAAGCGTAAGCTGAGCCTCCGCACGTCCGACACAAGTGGGTGCAGCCCCGGCATGTCAGGACTGCCGTAATGGGATAGCCAAGCCATCCTTTGAAGGGTATGAAGCTGATCAAATCCCGGTAGCGGGCTACTGCTTTTACCACATAGCTGTAGTCCAGCAGAACGTAGTTCAGGTCGGGCGGGCTCCAGCTCAGAGGATTCACATGGACTTCACCTTTCTCATCTTTCCAGGTCAAGTTGGGGATTGCCTCAATGGAAGGAGCATCCTTATCTCCTCTTATAAGCTTCATTAGCAACCGAATTGGCTCCTCGGTGGAATCTCCCCGGACTACGAAGTCCACCTCTGGCCGCTCAATCAGTTCACGGTGGTAGTAAGTTGAGGAAAATCCCCCGAAGATGACGGGGATATCGGGGTGATATTTTTTGACCACTCGGGCGACCTCTATAGCTCCGTGACAGTGGGGCATCCAGTGCAGGTCAATGCCAAAAGCTAGTGGGCGAAGAGAAGCAATCAGATTTTCGGGATTAAAGCGGTTGGAGGTCAACATCCTGATGGCCAAATTTATTATCCTAACCCTGAAGCCGTGGCGTTCCAGATATTCGGCTATGGTGGTAAAGCCTATGGGATACATTTCAAAGATGGGAGTCGAGGGGATCAAGTCGCTTATAGGACCATAGAGGATGGTTTTAGTACGGAAATCGTAAACACTGGGAGCATGGAGGAGGATTAAGTCGGCACTTGGCAACTCTCACCTCCAAAATTAAATGGGTTTTGTCCCCGGGACGGGGATAGAGTAGAGAATGTCTTCTACTATCTGTCCTGGCTTTACTTCCCTCACCCTGGCAGGGGGGGTGAGGATGAGGCGATGGGCCAAGATTGGTATAGCCAAGGCTTTCACATCATCGGGTATAACGTATTGACGGCCGGAAATGGCCGCTAAGGCCTGGCTTGCCTTGTAGAGCGCAAGGCTACCCCGAGGGCTTGCTCCTAGGTAGACATCGGGATGCTTCCTGGTGGCTCCCACAAGCTCGACTATGTAGCGTTTTATCTCCTCGCTCACGTATATCTCTTTTACCTTTTCCTGGGCCTCCTGAAGTTCCTCCAGGGTTACAACTTGCTCCGTCTGTTCAATAGGATGGCGGAACTGCTGGGCCTCCAGTACCCTTATCTCCTCCTCTGAGGAAGGATAACCCAAACTTATCCGCATCATGAAGCGGTCAAGTTGAGCCTCCGGGAGGGGAAAGGTTCCTTCGTACTCTATAGGGTTCTGGGTGGCTAAGACCATAAAGGGCTTGGGCAAGGGGTAAGTCACTCCATCCACTGTTACCTGACGTTCTTCCATGGCCTCAAGCAAGGCAGCTTGCGTCTTGGGGGTAGCACGATTTATCTCGTCAGCCAGTATTATATTGGCCATTATGGGGCCGGGGCGAAACTCAAACTCCCCTGTCTTCTGGTTGTATACAGTAACGCCGGTTATATCGCTTGGGAGCATATCGGGAGTGAATTGGATGCGGCGGAATTGGCACCCTATAGATTTGGCGATGGCTCTTGCTAGCATGGTCTTGCCTACCCCGGGCACATCTTCTATGAGAACGTGCCCCTGGCACAGTAAGGCCAGGATTACAAGGCGGATTTCCCATGATTTGCCGAAAATAACTCTTTCAACGCTTGTAAGCAATTTTTGAGCGAAAATTTCCACGCTTTTCCCCGTCATTTTCCTGAAAAATCCTGGAAAGCCAAATTCAAATTGTATCACCATACGGGAGAAATAGCAAGACTTTCGACCTGAAGTTCGGACTTGAGTTGGGACAGGCCCTCTTGCCGCCGTGAGTGCCGATTGGAAATCGGCCTTTCTGGGCCCTTACTGGGCCTGGCATCGGCCTTCGCCGATGCGGAAATCCTGGGCGGCGAAGGCTGCCCGTAGGCCAGAGACCCAGGGGGGGCGACTTCAATCGGCACAAAAGCGGGCCGGCGAACCTGTGTCCCAACTTATGTCTGAACCTCAGTTTCGACTTAGCGGTAGCCGCTCAAAATGGTGAGAACTGAGGGCAAAGCCCGTATTGAACTGATTCAGAACTTTTGAAATGTTTTCAGTCCGGTGCCGTAGCCGGAGGCGAGGTTTTTATCACTAACGGCGGCGAGTGTTACGGATGAGGCTGAGGAATTCCTGCCTTGTGGCCAGTTTGGACCTGAAAATCCCCCTGTTAGCCGAGGTCACCACGATGCTACCAGGTTTCTTTATACCCCTGGCTGTCATGCAGAGATGTTCGGCTTCTATAATGACGCCTACCCCTTTCGGCTGCAACCCCTCCATAATGACATCGGCAATTTGGCCGGTGAGGCGTTCTTGAAGCTGAGGCCTTCGGGCTAGAATCTCCACCACTCTGGCCAGCTTGGAGATGCCCACGATGCGTTTCTCCGGGATGTATCCTATGTGAGCAACTCCATGGAAGGGGAGGAAGTGATGCTCACACATAGAGTAGAAGGGGATGTCCTTTAGAATTACCATTTCCTGATGCTTTTCTTCCTCGAACCCAACCAGAAGGACTTCCAAGGGGTCCTGGTGCAAGCCTTCGAAGAGCTCGGCATACATTTCAGCGATACGTCGGGGCGTATCTCGGAGGCCTTCTCTGTTGGGATCTTCCCCTATTGCCAGGATTATATCTAATACCGCTTTCTCTATGCGTTCTTTGTCAATGAAGCCCTTCATTTCCCTGGTCCTCCTGCGATTTCAGTCCGTACTTCTTTCCAGGCAAGGCTTTCCTTGAGCATATAGAATGCACCGAGCAGAGTTATTGGAAGCCAAAGGGCTGCATGCAGGACGAGGGTGTAACCTGCGGCCACCGAGCCCGGCACTCCAAACTGAACAAGAATCTTTATCCCCGGTGCATCAAAAGTTCCGACGTAGCCCGGGGAGGAGGGCAGGGTTGTGGCCAGATTGACCACCGCTGTCATGAGCATTAAAACATAGAAAGGGACGTGAAAATCAAAACCGTGCATTACAAACCAGTACTTGGTAGTCTCCGTGAGCCAAATAAATACGGAGGTCAGGAAAACCATCAGAACATCCCGCAGGCGACGTAGCCCCCCGAGGCCTTCTATGAACCTGTCCAGAATGTCCTCTACCTTTTCCCGGAACCGTGTGGGGACTAATTTCCCCAGACTGCCACGGTAAAAAGCCTTTGCCCTTTCTGGCCTGGCCGCTATTAGGAAAAACCCTCCTAGAACGCCGAAGAAAAGCAGGCTTGACCATATCACAAGCCAACGGAGGTAAGGAGCCATCGGAGCGAGGGGGAGGGAAACGAAAACGAAAGAAAGCATAACGACCCCATCAAAAACTCTTTCCACCAGGATAGTGGCCAAGGAAGAGCTTATACTTATCCCTTCACGCCTCTTGAGAACATAAGCCCTGAGTATCTCCCCAGCTCTGGCCGGGTAAATGTTGTTGCCCATATATCCTATAACGACGATTGGGAAGAGAGCAGTAAGTTTCACTTTCCGGACAGAAGCCAGCAGGTAGTGCCACCGCCAAGTACGGCCCCATACAGCCAGGAAGTAAACTATTACTCCGGGTATGATCCATATGTAGCGGGCAGTTTTTATGTTCTGCCAGACCTCATCAAGTTTTAGACCTGCAAGGGCAAAATATAAAAATAAAGCGCTCACGAATAGGCCGAACCACAATTGCCATCTACGGTTCATTTCTTCCACCGGGGAGCATTTTGCCGAGGATTTTCTCTAAGGCCATAGTATGGCTGCAAGTTCTCTTCAAGGAGAAGAACCTGCAACTGCAGTGCCACTTGCCCTGGTCAAAACTTACGGTATAAGTATCGTGGTCGCCCCTAAAATGCACCTCAAATTTTATAAAGGTAACCCTCTCGGGCTCCTGAGCGTAACGTTTGGATTTATAAATTTTGCTTATAAGGCCAGAATCCACATCCACCCTCCTTGCTAAGTATAATGCTGGGGAACCCTTCTGTCAAAACTTGTCCTTTGGTTGAAGTTGGAAAGATTCCTACGGTTTTGAACCTGGCCCCAGTTCACTGAAGGGCAATTTTACATGCCTGCGGTCTCCCTTCCTTGACAACTTGGCAAAATCCTTAGGCCGATGTAAAATGAAGACGAATTTTCCCCAGGAGGTGAGATATGGCTTACATGATAACCGAGGAATGCATCATGTGCGGGGCTTGCGAGCCTGAGTGCCCCAATCAGGCCATAAGCGAAGGGCCCGACCGCTACGTAATAGACCCCGAAAAATGTACTGAGTGCGTCGGTTTTTATAATGAATCCCAGTGCGCCGCCGTCTGTCCTGTTGGTGCCTGCGTCCCCGACCCCAATAGAAGGGAAAGCAAAGAAGAACTCAAGGCCAAATACCAAAGGTTGCATCCCGGTCGTGCCCCAACTGGAGGATGGGATTAGAGGCAACCAGCTCACTTCCTCCTGCTCCATAGAAGAACTATCCCCCCTTGTCCCTTGCGAGGTTAAGGACAAGGGGGGTAAATTGGTAATTTCGGCCTCCAGACGGACAGATATAATCGCGTGGTATTCTGCTTGGCTTGTCCAAGCCATAAAAAGAGGAGAGGTAACGGTTTCTCACCCTTTCACCCGCAAGCCCTACATTGTCTCTTTGAGGCCGGAGGATGTCCATACTGTCGTCCTCTGGAGCAAGGATTTCCGGCCGTTCATAGAAAACCGATACGGTGTACGTGAAGCGCTTTCTATTTATGACCAGCTTTACTTTCATTTCACCATAACCGGACTTGGTGCTACTCCTTTAGAGCCGAGGGTTCCTCCCTGGGAGGAAGCTGTCAAACAATTGCCCGCGATAGTAAAGATTGCCGGTGAGCCCTTAAGGGTAACTTTGCGCTTTGACCCCCTCCTTTTCTGGGAAGAGGCCGGGGAAATAAAGAGCAATGTATCCATGGCCAAATCCATTTTTATTGCCGCTGCGGAAGCTGGAGTAACTACGGTGCGCTTCTCTTTCGCTTCCCTATATGGTAAAGTGAAGAGGAGGCAGTGGAATTGGGTTGATCCTCCTCCTGAACAGAAGCTGGAGATAGCTTTCAAGCTTGTAGAATTGGGACGTTCTCTCGGCTTAACTCTCTATAGTTGTGCTGATCCCTTACTCCTGCAGGCGGGAGCCTTGCCCTCAAGTTGTATAGACGGTAAACTTTTGAGCAAGCTTCACCCCAGAGGAATCCCAGCTCCCCTCGAGAAAGATAAGAGCCAGCGAAAGGAATGCGGGTGCACCCTAAGTGTAGATATAGGGGCTTATTTCATGAAATGTCCCTCAGGTTGCTTATATTGCTACGCTAACCCTGTGATCCGACGCTGAGTTAAAGAGATTTCCCCTCTTAAGGCAAACTGTTAGCTCGCAGTTAATTGTTCGAGGGGAGCAGCAAGTTTTTCTATTTCCTCTAAAGAAAAACTTTTCTCAGGAGTAATGGAGGCCTTGCCCAATTTCACCGTTATAACCGGCCTGCGTTCTACAGCTATTTCTCTCGCTGGCAAGAAGGCCTCAACGGCTTGAATTAGGATTTCCTTAAGCTTGTCCTCAATTTTTTCCGCCTTTTCCAGGGAACATACGAGGAGAAAATCGGTCTCTCCAAGGTGACCTGCAAATCCTTCAGATTGAGCCTGGGTTAGCAGGTTCTTGAGTACAATAGCTAATGCCCTCAGTAGGTCGTCGGCCGCTACAAAGCCATAGTAATCCATAAATTCTTCAATGCCTTCCAGAAGGATGCGGAAAACCATCCACCCTTTATTTGGTGGCAACGATGCCAGCTCAACAGCCAGGGTTTCCCTGTTAAACAAGCCCGTAATGGGATTAATTGGTCTGGGTCTGCGAAGGGCTTTTACGGCGTTCCTCACCTTAAGTTCCAGTTCGTCCAGGTCAAAGGGCTTAGATATGTAGTCTATGGCTCCCAGCTTGAGGCCTTGGAGTTTGCTTTCTCTATCGCCTAACTGGGTAAGGAAAAAAATTCCCACTGACCGGGTGCGGGGGCTTTCCGCCAGGTGGCGAGCGACCTCAAAGCCATCCATATCAGGAAGGCGTATGTCCTGGATAACTATTTCCGGAATCCAGAGGCGACTTATAGATAACGCTTCTCTACCGGAACCGACGGTGCGAACCTCATATCCTCTGGCTTGGAAATAATTACTGAGTCTTTCGGCCAGTTCAGCATCGTCTTCCACTATGAGGATTCTGCCTTCGGGCATTATTCTTCCTTTGGCTGCTTAGGAATTATAAATTCACATACGGGGTCGCCTGCTGCTATGCACTTCGTTTCCCGAACGTCAAACTCTTTACCAATGGCCCATCTGAGGCCTTCCATTAAAAGGCCCAAAGCCGCATAGCATACGGGTCTATCGGCATGGCGCCCATAGCAAACGGGACAGACCTCGATGGTGTAGACAAAATGGTCCTCTTTTTCTTCAACTCTGGTTACCTGGTCACTGAAGCGATTGAAAACATCAGCCATAGCCCTGAGGCCTATGTTCAGTCTCATTTTGACCGGCAAAAGTTTGAAAGCGGCGTCGGCAACCCCCGCTATGGCTCCGAACTCCTTCAGCCCCTTGTCAAAGGAAGCTCTGGCTGCTCTCAAGGCAAGCCCTCGGCCACCCCTCGGCCCATACATATCTTCAAGGGCCTGGTTCAGGGCGGCAAAATCCTCAAAGGGGAAAGCCTTTTCCAGATTGTTGGGAGGATAGTTGTCAATAAGGTGGGAGAGTTTGGCCATATTAAGGAGGGCATTTATGCCGCTTTTACCCATCACTTCTTCAAGGGTTTCAAGGTAAATTCGGGCGATTTTGTTGGGGTAAAAAAGGTTGGACCTCATTTCTTCGCCCACTTTTTAACCTCCGTTAGATGAGTTTGGCCAAGTCCTCAGCAGCCCTTTTCATATCCAGGAAAAGAAGCCCGAGTTTGGCTTCTTTGCGGGCCAGGACCGTAAGAACGGCGTCCTCTCCTACTGACATGAGGACTACATAGCCATTGTCTCCCTTAATGTAGACCTGGTCAAGGGCTCCGCGTCTAAGTTCACCGGCAATTCTCTCGCCAAGGGAGAGCATAGCTGCAGACATGGCCGATACTCTGTCTTCTTCTACATCAGGGGGAAGAGCGGAAGCGATTATGAGGCCGTCTATACTCACGACAGCGGAGGCTTCAATATCAGGAGTAGAGGTTTGGAGTTCTTTCAAGCGTTGAATAATTTGCTCAGTACGAGTCTTTGATGCCATGACGACACCTCCTTACCACTCTTTTGCAAAATTATATCACTGGAATGGTTTAAGGCAAATTTTCATCCCACCGCTGGCAGATAAACTTGAGAGCGAATTCATAAAGAGGAACGCAATTCTTACTACCAGCAGTTCATTATCCTGAGAAGTGCTCTCGCTTTCGTAACAACGTATTGCAGTTTCAATAGGTGGGCTTACTCAGGAAAACGAAAGGGAGCCCGAGTTCCGTTGAAGCATTTGGAAACAGCCAATTCTTGAGTTAGAAAACTTTAAATCTGGCAGAGGTTGAGGACCTATTAAGCTGAATGCGCCGATAAGGAGCTTCAGCTGGTGTTTTGAAGCGGCGATAGCATTATGCTCGGAAAGCGAGGGGGAAGATTTCGGTGGACTCTGGCCTTTGAAGCACAGCGTAGCGACCTTTCCATATGTGTGAACGATGCAGTGTCCAGGACTCACCCCCTTGATTTTGCACAATCGATCCTAGGGTAGGGAAGAGTTCTTTGCATATCTGAGCGGGATGTGAAGAGAATCCGTTTCGCCTTTCGGTGGTGGAAACTGCCCCCAAGGTCTGCGTGCAGGGGGAAAAGCTTCTCCATTTAGTTTGGGCTCAAGAGGGGTTTTCCGTAACCATATAGTAATTAATATCCTGAACCTGCCTGAAAACCCCAAACGCCGCCGCTCTTAAAGCTTACCACCGAGGATCGTGGTCAAGCCTCGGATGAATTTTCTACCAATTCCCCAGAAATTTCTCAGGAATTCTTTCAACTTAATGCTTCAAGCGCGAATTTTAGGAGCATGCTTGCTTGTCTACAGGTCTACGCTTTTGCTGGAGTGGGGATCATGCCCGTTTTCTCAAAATCTCTGAGCAGCGCATTAGCGCTCTTCAGGCTTCCGTAAATGCCAAGTATTAAAACAATTATCCCGACCACTACTCCTATACCTGTGAAACTTCCCGCACTCAAAAGCAGTATCAGTGCGAGCCACAGAACCCAAAGAATCAGCCTGGGCAATCCACGCCGCCGTTTCCCAAAGATAATCCAGCCCGATCCCCACACAAGGGCCTCGGCGATTACTGCGAGGCCTGCTCCAGGGTGTGCTCCAAAGAGCCGAAGCAGTTTGCCCAAGCCGAGGCTCAACCTCCACAACTGGTAGATGGCAAAGGCTAAGATGCATAAGATCAGCAGAGCGACGATTACAAATAAAGCCACTAATAGCCACGGATTGATACGCGCCAACAGAAACAGCAGGGCCAGTAATATTACTGAGGAAGCATTTTCCAGCGAAGCGTATATTGGTGCAGAGTAGGAGCCGATCACGCCGCTTGAAGCGCTGAGCCCCGGCTTAGCCAGAAACCGCATGCCGCTCAACGCGCTTGCCAGGAGCGCACCACCACCGGCCACAATGTAGCCATGGAAACCCAAACTCCCGTCGGATTTAAATAGCTGTATCGTCATCAGGAGATTGCGCAGAGTGGGGTTCAGGTCGATTATTATACCGGCCGCTGCCAAAGAAAAGATAGCTCCCGAAAGCGGCACCACGAAGCCGCTCAAAAAGTTGGATATGGTATTTAGCGCGTTCATTATACCCGGTCCCAGAAGGGTAGCATAGGAGGGAGCGACCGTAAGCACCCAGAAGAGGGCTACGAGTCCGATGAACCACCACTCTTTCATAAATTCCATTGGTCCAGCCAGAGTAATAAGGCCCACTTTGGCAGCAATGGAGACAAGTAGTAGGCATAAATACTGATTGCTTGCTCCGACAAGTCCACCGGCTGATATGGCAGACAGCAATAATTCCATAGGCTCCTCCTTTATCCCTTCACTCGGCTGCATCAAGCTAGCTTTAGCTTAATTATATCCCAAAAGTGTGCAAAACGGTGAGAAGAATTGGCCTATTTCATCCTTAGTTTGAGGCGGATCCCCGAGTCCTAAGCTAAAAGACATAAGCTTTCAAAACCTGTAAGGGTGGCAATCTTCATGACCGCCTGGGCCCCTCTCTGGGTGAATCCAGAGCCGGCGAAAGCAGGGGAAAATCGGGAGCACAAGGGCTTTCAATAGCTCGGGGTAGAGGTTGACAGCCCGCTTCCGTCCAATTATACTTACCCCCGTGGGGGGAAAGGTGGAAAAAGAGGCTATACTGCAGGAAAAGGCGGAAGATAAGGTCAGGTGCCTGACTTGTGAGAGGCGTTGCCTCCTCAAAGAGGGCCAGAGGGGCTGGTGCGGAACGAGGGAAAATCGCGGTGGCTCCCTTTATACGCTCATTTACGGCGTAGTTTCTTCCCTATCGGCCAATCCCATTGAGAAAAAGCCTCTCTATCACTTTTACCCAGGGAGCGTGGCCTTAACGGTCGGAAGTTTCGGGTGCAACTTCGCTTGTCCCTGGTGTCAGAACTGGGAAATTTCCAAGTCGCCACCGGATCCCTTGCGGGCCCAGTTTTTTTCTCCAGAGAGCTTCGTGTGGGAGGCAATCCGGTGGCGCTGCCAGGGAACCTCCATAAGCTTCAACGAGCCCACTCTCTCGTTAGAGTGGTCACTGGAGGTTTTCAAGCTAGCTCGGGAAAAGGGCCTCTACAACACTTTCGTTACCAACGGCTACATGACAGAGGAGGCCCTCAGGCTCCTTAGGGACGCCGGCCTTGATGCCATGAACGTAGATGTGAAAGGGGACAAGGAGGCCGTTGAGAAATTCTGTGGGGCAGATGTGGAAAAGGTCTGGAGGAATTGCCTCTTAGCCAGAAGACTTGGAATCCATCTGGAAATCACTACTCTCGTTATACCTTCAGTCAATGATGATGAGGAAACCCTGAGAGCCATAGCTTCTAGGATTTGTCGGGAACTGGGCCCGGAAACGCCTTGGCACGTCACTGCCTACTACCCAGCCTACCGTTTCCACGCTCCTCCAACCCCTGTTAGAACCCTGGAAAGGGCTCGCCAGATCGGTATGGAAGAGGGGCTTCAGTTCGTTTACATCGGGAACGTTCCGGGCCATCCAGGTGAAAATACCTGGTGTCCTGAGTGTGGCACTCTTTTGATAGGAAGGTTCGGCCTTTCCTTAACTTCTTTCAGGCTCAAGGACGGCCATTGCCCCAAGTGCGGGCGGGAAATTCCTGTAATTGGTGGACCACCGGGCAGATAAGGCATGGGTTATCAGAGGATTATAATTTTGGGCACAGGTGCCTCCCTTTCTTCCAGGGACAGGGATAACACCTCCCTGGCCTTTGATACTCCTTCGGGAATACTCCTCATAGACTGTGCTTCCAATCCCTACCGGCAGCTCCTTTTGGCTGGACTCGACCCCGGCAGGCTTTTTGCGGTGTTCCTCACGCATCCCCACCCTGACCACATCTATGGATTCCCTTCTCTGGTGCACCATTTCATAATGGCCCGCAGGAGTTCAACCTTAGCTGTTTACGCTAATTTCCCGACCCTCCGGACAGCTGCCGCTCTGCTCAATGCCTTCGGGCTTAGGGCTGAATTTTTGCGTTTCATCAAAGTTCCCGAAGAAAAAAACTATTCCGCCATAGAAGCTGAGGATTTCACCCTCATCACAACTCCTGTGCGCCACGTGGTACCTACCCTTGCGGTAAGGATAAATTCCAAGTTAGGCTCTTCGTCCTTTGTCTATTCATCGGACACAGGGCCGTGCCCGGAGCTTGCAGCTCTGGCAAAAGAAGCTGATATCCTAGTGCATGAGTGTTCAGTTTCAAGACCCTCTCAAGGCCACACAACCCCGGCCCAGGCCGCTCAGCTGGCTGAAAGTTGTGGGGTTAAAAAGCTTATACTCCTGCACTTTTGGCCCACAATGGAAACGGAGAAGGTTTACGAAGAGGCTTCCCAATATTTCAAGGGTGAAATTATCCTGGCAAGTGATTTCCTGGAGGTGGAACTATGAACCTTCACCCAGTAGACTTGCACGCCCACACCTTCTTTTCCGATGGCGATCTCGGACCTGGGGAATTAATCAGGGAAGCGAAGGCTCTGGGGATTTTGGCTTTAGGCATAACGGATCACGACAATGTCGGCGGAGTTGATGAAGCACTGGAGGAGGGCAGAACTCTGGGAGTTGAAGTAATCCCGGGGGTGGAAATAACTGTTGATGTTGAGGAAGGCAAGTATAGGCTCCACATTCTCGGTTACTTCATCAACCATCGGGATGAGGATTTAAATTCCCTCCTTAAAGAGGCGAAGAGGGCCCGCTTAGAACAGAGGCGGCATCAAATAAAGCTGCTCCAAAATTTTGGCCTCAAGATAGAAGAGGAGGAGGTTTTCGCTCGGACCAAGGGTGTTCCGGGAAGGGGGCATGTAGCTCAGGTTCTCCTGGAGCGGAATCCCGACCGTTTCCAGAGCATCCAGCAGATATATGACGAGTTCCTTTCCCGCAAAGGCAAGGCTTACGTGCGCCGCGATTTTTACCCCTCCCTGAAGGAAGCAGTTGAAGCTATCCGCAAGGCGGGGGGAGTGGCGGTTCTGGCTCACCCTGCTGTCTACAGGCATCCCGATGAGGCAGAGGAATGGCTCTTGGCAATGAAAGGGCAAGGGATAATGGGCCTGGAAGTAAGCTATGCCTACGATAAAAACCGCCCATACCTGGGGGCGTTGCCCCATTTTGTTGAAAAGCTTGTTTCGGGTTACGCTTTCTGGTCCGAGAGACTCGGTTTCCTCAGAACTGGCGGGTCTGATTTCCACGGTAACAATAGAGGGGCAATGCTTGGGGAAAGGGGCCTGACTCTTGAAGAGTTTGAAAGTCTTAAAAAAGCCATCAGGAGGTAGCCTATGAAGCAGGTTGAACTGGATGGGGAGCATCTGACGGTGGAAGAAGTGATTGAGGTGGCTTTCAAGGGGCCGGAAAGTTGTCTTGTGAAGTTCTCGCCTGAAGCTGTGGAGAAGATGCGACAGAGCCGGAAGGTTGTAGAAGATTTAGTGGAGAAGGGAGAAGTGGTCTACGGAATTACTACAGGCTTTGGATACTTCAGGGATAGAGTGGTTGAACTTTCCAGAGTCAGAGAGCTGCAAGAGAACCTCATCTTGAGTCATTCGGCTGGTGTTGGAGATTTCCTCTCCGTTCCGGAAACGAGAGCCATGATGCTCATAAGGGCCAATTCCTTCGCCAAAGGGCATTCTGGGGTAAGGCCGGAGGTAGCGGAGATGTTAGTTAAAATGCTGAATGCCGGGGTCCATCCCCTCGTGCCTAGGAAAGGCTCTGTGGGTGCAAGTGGCGACCTGGCCCCTTTGGCCCATATGGCCCTGGTAATGATAGGGAAGGGGGAGGCTCTTTACAAAGGTGAGAAACTTACTGGAGCCGAGGCTTTAGAGCGCGCTGGTCTTTACCCTATAACTCTTGAAGCCAAAGAAGGGCTTGCCCTCACTAATGGCACTTCCCTAATATCAGCCCTCTCATCCCTGGCTGTCCACTACGCGTGGAACCTCGTCTTGGCGGCCGATGTAGCAGGAGCGATGTCTTTGGAGGCTCTCTGGGGCACCTTGAAAGCCTTCCATCCTTCCATCCATCTAGTTCGCCCCTATCCTTCCCAAATTGAATGCGCGGCTTTCGTCTCTGCTCTCCTGGAGGGCAGTGACTTTGTCCGTCCCCTTGGGTCCGCATACGTTCACGACCCTTACTCCCTGCGCTGCATCCCCCAGGTTCACGGAGCAGTTAGGGGAGTCATAAAATACGTGAAAAGCCTTGTAGAACTGGAAATTAATTCCGCCACTGATAATCCCCTTATCTTTCCGGAAGGCGATTTCCTCTGCCTTTCGGGTGGGAATTTCCACGGCGAACCTCTGGCCTTGGCCATGGATTACCTTGCCATCGCCCTGGCCGACCTCGGTAACATCTCGGAGCGGAGGCTTGCCAGGCTGCTCGATGAAAAAGCTAATGGCGGCTTACTTCCCCCATTTTTGACGGAGGAAGGAGGGCTTAATTCCGGGTTTATGCTTCTGCAATATACCGCGGCAGCTTTGGCCTCCGAAAACAAGGTCCTCTGCCATCCGGCCTCGGTGGACAACATTCCTACCTCAGCGAATGTAGAGGACCACGTGAGTATGGGGGCTTTGGCAGCCGACAAGGCTCTTAAGGTTGTGGAAAATGTAGAAATAATGGTAGCCATTGAGCTTATAGCAGCCGCTCAGGCCATTGACTTCAGGAGAAGGGCTCTTGGAGCTGAGGCGAGGATGGGCTGCGGGACTGCAGTCGCTTACGAGCTAATACGAAGCAAGGTCCCCTTCATAGCCAAGGACGAACCCCTCTACCTTTACATTTTGAAAGTGCACGAGCTGGTCAAGAACGGAGTCCTGGTAAGGGAAGTGCTTAACAGATTAGGGCATATTCCAACGGCTGACCTGAAATGACCACCACGCTAAATATCGCTGTTTGAAAAGGACCTCACCCTTACCAACAAGCCGGAATCGGACAATTTGCCACCCTTTGCAATTTACCCATGGGTGGACCTATCAACAAAAGCAAACCCAAAACGGACAAGAACAGGCAAGGGGGGAGTACAGGGGCCAGAAGATGCGCCCCTAAAAACTAGCCAATTTTCAGTCCGCTGATCTGGGGACAGGCTGGAAGGCGTATCCCGTGGGCAAGTTCTCAGCAAACAGGGGTATGGAAGACGGATGAAATCGAGGAGGAATTGGCTCGTCGTCATCCTCATTCTCTTAGGCTTTAGCTTGCGCCTCTGGGGCCTATCATCCCAACCCATTTGGTGGGACGAGGCCCGCAACATAGTGGTTGCTTCTAAGCCATTGAGCCAGATCCCAGCCTCGGGCGAGCTGGATATTCACCCTCCCCTTTACTTTTTCTTCCTCCACCTCTGGATGCGCTCGGGAGGGTGGTCGTCTCCCCACACCGCCATACCGTTGGATGAGAGGGGAACTCCTCAGGACCAGGCTTTCGCCTTTTTCCTGCGCTTCCTCTCCTTGTTCTTCGGGATTACCAGTTTGCCCCTCTGTTATAAGCTCGGACTAGAGCTTGGGTGGCGGTCTATGGCCTTCGTGGCCGCAGCTGCCCTGGCTCTGGCGCCTTTTTGGATACTCGAAGCCCAGCAAATCAGGATGTATACTGTGATGCTGGCTTTCATCCTTGCCTCCGGAGCAATGCTCTGGAAAGGCACAAGGGAAGAGAAAGCTTGGCAGTTTGTGGCTTTTGGGGTTACTGCTGCCTTAAGCCTTTTAACCCATTATTCGGCCTTCTGGGTGCTTATCGGGTGGGCCGTTTTTCTGGCTCCATGGGCCCTTAAGAAAAGGCTCAGAGGCCTCTCTTTAGCGGGCCTTGCCCTCTTGACAGCCTTGGCTGTATTCTCTCCCCAGTTTCCCAGAGCTCTGCGCCAGACCCTGGGCTACGCCAACCCCAACCTTACAATCCCTGCTTTGCCCTCTTTCATCGAAGAGCTCATGGCATCCTGGGGGGTTATCCCTCAAATTGTGGGGGCTTTTGCCCTAGTGGGTGCTCTGGCCCTTGGGCTTTCGGGCCTGCGAGAACAGGTTTTTTTCCTGCTGAACTGGCTTTTGGTACCGGCTGCCCTCTACTATGCTTCGTTCTTCCAGAAAGGTGGAGCCTTTGAGCCGCGCTACATAGCTGGGATTTCCCCAGCCCTTTACCTCCTGATGGGAGCCGCAACGTGGGGTAAGGGAAAACCCAGCTGGGCTATCGGGCTCACGGTAGCAGGCGTGTTCAGCGGAGGATTTTACAAAGAGATCCGTACCCCTTCCTTCATCCGTGAGGATTCGCGGGCTCTTGTTTATTACCTTTACTCCCATACCTCACCGACCGACGTCATCATAACCGATGCCCCGTTCCCCCTGAACCTCTACTGGCCGGGGTTCAATCCGGACCAGAAAGGCTTTGCCCGTGCTTATTACCTCTTTGCTGATCCCTATACGTTGCCTAATGTTCTCTCGAAATTGACCGAGGGAAAAAGGCAGGCGGTTTTAATCCACTGGTTCAAGTCTGATGCCGACCCTAAAGGGATCATTAAGCTGTTGCTGGAAAAGCATGGCGAGCTGCTTGAAGAAGTCTCCTTCACCGGCTATCAGGTATGGCGATACCGCCTTCCGGAGGGTAGAGTTCCTTTCACTTTTGCCCCTTCACCGGCGAGGGTGGGGGCCAAGTTCGGTGATATCCTCATCCTCGAGCAGGCCGATTGGGGGGGACGAGACCCCGAACCCGTTTCCCTTTCACCCGATTCGCTTTCAGTAGCGCCGGGTCACAGGGTCTGGATTGCCCTCTATTGGCATCTCGTCAGACCCACTGACAAAATTCTTAAAGTGGCAGGCTACATACGGGATGAAAAGGGCCTGCTTCTGAGCCAGGACGACCGTTGGCTCCTCAATGATCGCCACCTGAAAACTCCCTTCTGGGGCGACGCAAACCGCTCCTGGCTATTCCTCTCCATCCCAATACCCCCCGGTACATTGCCCGGTCGTTACCGTGTTTCCGTAGCTGTTTACGCCGAAGAATCGGGTGAGAGACTTCCCCTGCTGGACGAAGCTGGAAACCCTGCGGGAACCGAGCTCAAGTTAGGGGAAATTGAAATTGTAAAGCCCAAGAAAACTGTCTCTGCCCCTGAACTCGAGATCCCCCATCTTTTCAGGGTTGAACTGGGGAACATCGTCTTCCTCGGGCACGGTGGAATCCCTCCAGAGCTCGCCCCGGGCCAAACACTTTTCCTCAAAACTTACTGGGAAACCCTTAGGGTAGATTTACCGCAGCCTCCCAGGTTCGCCCTTTTGGACGAAAAGGGCTTACCCGTAGCCAGGTGGGGGGTAACGCTAGCTGGTTGGGCTGAAGGGGAAAGGACAGCGTGGTGGGAATGGATTGAGCTTCGGTTGCCGCCTGAGCTTCCCCCTGGCAGGTACAAGCTGACCCTGGAGAGCGAAGCCATTCTCGGGGAAATCTTCGTAAGAGGAAGGCCACGCCTTTTCTCCCCGCCCGCTATCTCAAACCCCCTGGATGTCTCTTTTGGCAAGGGAATTATCCTAAAGGGCTACGAAGTCCATTGGGAAAGTGGCAAGCTGAAAGTAACCTTACTCTGGCATTGCCGGGAGAAAATAGAGGAATCTTACACCGTTTTCACTCACATCCTGGACCCGGAAGGCCGATACCTCGCCGGCCATGATTCTCCACCTGGTGGAGGCAACGCCCCGACCAGTTCCTGGTTACCAGGGGAATTCGTGGTGGATGTTCACGAATTTGCTCTTCCCGAAGGGTTGAAACCGGGGCAATATTTCCTTGAAGTTGGGCTTTATGACCCCTTGAAAGAGGGGATGCCCAGGCTTCCCACATCGGGAAACAGGGATTCTCTCCTCTTGCCCTTAAGCCCGTGAGCGCGAGCTATATCCACGAGAGCCATTATTCCGCCGCAGACCAAGGAATGCCCGCCCAGCAGGACCGGGATCGGAGCTTCCTTTGCTGCCCTGGTGAAATCCCTGAGTTCTGGTTCCTTTATTTCCTCCGGCAAAAGGAGGTCGGAAGCGAACCTCTCTTCCTCCGATGGCCAAATTCGCCAGTGAGCCATCAATACTCTCGTATCAAGAATAGCAGCCTGCGCCATTTCCGCTACCTTTCGGAAGAACTCCTCAGGCCCAAGGGTATCCACCAGGTAGCCCAGGATGGAGCGCACCTCCCCCCGGCTCAGCCTTCCGCTGGAGCGCATCCCCCGCTCCTCGCTTATTACCCTCGTCCGGCATAAGGTTTCCTTCTCGATCCTTTCCCAAGCGTAACTCGGAACTCGCCCCGCAGCCAGGATGAAAGCGTTTTCGTCTTTTAATACATCTACGATTTCCCACACACGCTTTGTATCCAGGCGTAACTCTTCGAGCAAGGAAGCAAGCCTTCCTCCGAGGTTAGGGTAGGCTTTGAGTATGATGAGGTCAGAAGGTGTGTCTATGTCAAAGACCGTGGCGGTGGTGGGAGAAGGAACAAGGGGCTTGAGGCCAGCTTCATCCCAGAGCCTCCAAGCCAAATCGTTGTCGGAAGAAGGGGGAGAGATTTTCTCCAAAGCCTCAGCGGGGGAAAACCCGACCCAATCACTGGAAAAAAGGTTATTAGCCACCACTATTCCTTCACCTGTCAGAACCAAGGCTATCTGGGATAGAAAGTCCGGGCTGAGCAGAGGCATTGAGGCGGCTCCAGTGTAGAAGACTTTCTTGAGTTTGTAGCTGGACACAAGGCCGAGAAGCCTCTTCCCGAAGTGGAAATCCCCCTGATCTAGGTCCACCGTGACACCTATTTCCTGGAAAGCCTCCGCTGCCTCGGGCCAATTCGTAGCCACTATTATGGGGTCAAAGCAGCCAGCCTTCAAGGCTTTCTCCACAGCATCCAAAGCCGCTGCCAAGCGAGCCTTGGAAAAAAGCTGAGCTATCTTGCCTTGGCCCTTTTCGGCCACCATTACTACGAAGCCAACCTTCACCTCTTTCCCCCCTTTAAGGTTAGAAGCCAGAAAATGATGGAAGTCATAGCCCAGAGAAGCAGGAGAGCCAGAAGCTTATAGAGTCGGGAGGGAAGCACGAAAACCAGGATGCCGAAGAAGAGGCTTACTCCATAGTAGGCCAGGACCACTTGCCTTTGGGAAAGGCCTAAGTCGTGCAGGCGGTGGTGAAGGTGACGCCTATCGGCTTGAAAGAGAGAACTACCAGAGCGAATCCGTTGGAAGATTATCCAAGCCACATCCATTATAGGCACTCCCATCACCAGAAGGATAGTGGCTACTTTGGCCCCGGCCACGATCGATAAGGTACCGAGGGCATAACCAAGGAAGAAGGCGCCACAGCTTCCCATGAAAACCCGAGCCGGATGAAAGTTGTAGGGCAAAAAACCGAGGGTCGAGCCAAGAAGAGCCAGAGGAAGCGGGACCACACTGAGCTGTCCCTCCCTCCACATGTGCAGGGCCAAGACAGCTGAAGTAATGGCTCCGACTCCTGCGGCAAGCCCGTCAAGCCCGTCCAGGAAATTCACTGTGTTTATCATCCCTGAAATCCAGAAAATAGTGAAAGCCACCACCAGGGGGAAAGGGAAAATCACCAGCTGATTGGTGAAGGGATTCATCACCCTCTCGATGAAAACAAGAAAGGCTATGGCAATAAGGGAAACTATTAGCTGGCTCAGTAGCTGGAAAAGGGGCTTCAAGTCAAATTTATCGTCCAGAAGCCCCACCACGAAGATGAAAAGCGAACCCAACATGACTCCAGTGAGCCTGGTGAGCTCTTTGGGATCGTTGCGAGGGGGAAGCAAGGAGGGGGGCAGAATCAGAGTCAGTGTTACGGCGAGCATGAACGAGGTGAAGAGGGCTATACCTCCCAAGCGCGACTTGGTTTCCCTATGGGTTTTCCTTCCGCCTGGCACATCCACTGCTCCCCATTTGAGGCCCAAGGTTACGGTGGCAGGGGTTAAGAGGATAGAGGTGAGGAAAGCGGTCCCGAAAACAATTACGAAAGAAATCACACCTTCACCCTCCCCATCACTTCCCTGAGGAGCCAGTGCAAAGCCAGGCAGTAGAAGAAATTGCGTGAGAAAAGGAAAACTATGCCCGTAGCCACGGCCAGACTGCCAAAATGGAGGATGGTAGCGTGAACGTCTCCGTGTCGTTTACCCAGGTAATAGAAAACCCCTTCCATTAGGGAAAGGGCCCATCCTATCAGAACCCCCATTGACATTCCCAGCAGGGGTATGGCAAACGCCCGGTAAAAAGCCCAGTGTATCTGAAAGTAGAGAGCCTCTCTCAGGTCGAGCAGAAATGAACTTGTGCTGGGGTTCGTGGAGTTAGGTTGACCGCGTATGAACCCGATAGCTATCAAAAGCAAACCGAAGAAAAGAGCAGCCTGCAGGGAGGGGCCGATTCCCCCGAGCCAGTCCAGGTGGGTGAACCCCATAAAGCGGGGAAGAATGGAGCCTCTGATCAATGCTGAAGCTGGAATACCCAGAAAATAGAGTCCGAAGGCCAGCTCTTGGATAGCTTCTGCCCAAAGCGCCTGCGGTTTTTTATCCTCCCACAGCCGGTCAAGATAATTGGTCCAAAGTCCCCAGAGCCCCAGGGAGAGGACAACCCACAGCCCGGCTTCCAGACGATAATCCATTGTCCGTTTCTCCTCTGCTGCTTAAATTATAGGCATGGGGGTTAGATTCGCCAAAAGGTATCTGAGGCGTTTGCCAATTTCAATGGAGGTGAATATAATTTAATTACCCTGGTATGTCAGCCTGCAAGGGGCACCCAGCCAGGTAAATGGGTGGGTGCCCCTTTAAATTTTAACCAGGAGGTGGAGGATGCGAAGAGTTCTACATTTTGCAACCCTTACCTTTATCTTGCTGCTCCTGGCTTGCGCTTCCTCGCCATCTCAAACGGTTATGATCGGAGTTAGGACAGCAAACGACCACTCCCCCTTTTACATTGCTGAAAAGCTGGGCTTCTATAACGAAGAAAAAGTCCAGGTTAAAGTGGTGCTTGTCCCCTCAAACACTGAAATTATAGAGGGACTGAAACGCGGTGAATTTCAGATGGGAGCTGTTCCTGTAACCACTGCCATTGCCGCCATCGCTCAGGGAGTACCCATCCGCATTGTGGCAATGACCGGGCGTGGAAGTGATGGTATTCTGGTCCGGGCTGACAGCAACATAAATTCTCTGGCAGACCTTAGGGGGAAGAGAATAGCCACCATACGCGCTTCTATACTGGACGTCCTGCTGCTCATGGCCCTTGAAAAGGCGGGGCTTGATCCCCAGAAAGACGTGGAAATAATCTACTTCAGCACCCTTGGTGACATGATAAATGCCCTCAAGACCGGCCAAGTGGATGCCACTGCCAACACTGAACCTTTTATGACCGAAGCAGAAAGTGCTGGGTGGGGCAAGATTCTGCTCTACTTCACGGCCTACTGGAAGGACCACCCTTGTTGCGTAGTGATCGCCCGCACGGATTTCGCTCAGAGGCATCCGGACCTGGTGAGGAAAATCCTGAAAGCCCACATTAGGGCAGTCCGTTACGCCAATGAACATCCGAGGGAAACGGCGGAAATCATTGTGGAATACCTGAAAGCCTTTAACCCGGATTTGGTGGAAAAATCGCTTTCTCCCGAAAAGATGCTCATTTCTTGCGAGATTGAACCCGGTGAGATAGGCCGGATGGCGGAGCTCATGCACCGCTACGGTTTTACTGAAAGGCCTCTGACTGAAGAGGAACTTGTCAATTTGGAATTTTTACGCAAAGCCTTGGGGAAGTAAATCCCTATGCTTAAGCGCTGGCTGAAGCGAACGAGTTTGCTATTTGTTTTCCTGGTCCTTTGGGAACTCCTCCCCAGAGCAGGGTTAATTGACCCGATTCTGGTTCCGCCCCTGAGTCGGGTCCTGGCGAGAGGCGTGGCCTTGACAGCCGACGGAGTTCTCATTGCCCATCTTCTGGCGAGCCTGTGGAGGGTGTTTGTTGGCTTTGTACTGGCTTCGAGTGTAGCGATACCTCTGGGAATTGCTCTGGGGTTGATGCCCGGAGTGGAGGAATACTTAGACTTTCTCGTCCACATGCTTCGCCCCCTGGCGCCTCCTGCGTGGATTCCTTTGGCCATACTGTGGTTCGGCATCGGAAACAAACCGGCTATCTTCATCATTTTCGTGGGAACGGTTTTTGCCATGTTTACTGGGATCCTCTCGGCAGCGAAAGGTCTAGACAAGAGGTTGGTGAAAACGGGGTTAACCCTTGGGGCCACGCCTCGCCAGGTCGTCCTCTACGTGGTCTTGCCTTCTCTGACGCCCGCCATTTTGGCCCAATTGCGGATAGGCCTCGGCCTCGCGTGGATGTGCGTGATCGCCTCTGAAATGGTGGCGGTCCGCCGGGGCCTGGGCTTCATGATGATGGAGGCGCGCAACCTTTTCCGGACCGAAGACATTCTCTTAGGCATGATAGTGGTGGGAATTCTAGGGGTGAGCCTCGATTCAATCCTGAGGCTCGTTGAACGCAAAGCTCTTAGGTGGCAGAAAGGGCTTAGAGCCTATGAGCTTTTTGGAAATAGTGAACGTCTATAAGACCTTTGCAAGCGATAATGGTCCAGTTCAGGCCCTCGCCGGTGTAAACCTTTCAGTGGAGAAGGGCGAATTTGTGGTAATCGTGGGGCCCTCGGGTTGCGGCAAAACCACTCTCCTGCAGATAGTAGCAGGTCTTGAGGAGCCCACAAGGGGAGAGGTGCGGATCGCTGGCCAGCGAGTGACCAGGTGGGGCAGGGACCGCACAATGATTTTCCAGGAGTACTCCCTTTTCCCCTGGCTAACGGTGAGAGGCAATGTGGAATTCGGCCTTAAGATGGCTGGAATCCCACCGAAAGAACGATGGAAAATAGCAAGCGAGCTTATCCAAAAAGTAGGCCTTGAGGGTTTTGAAAACTTTTACCCCCACGAGCTTTCCGGAGGAATGCAGCAGCGGGTGGCCATCGCCAGGGCCCTGGCTGTTGATCCTGCAGTGCTCCTAATGGACGAACCCTTTGCCTCAGTAGATGCCTTGACCAGGAGGGAACTTCAGGCTGAGCTCGTGCGCCTCTGGAGTGAGCGCAAGAAAACTATCCTTTTCGTCACCCATAGCCTCCGGGAGGCTCTCATCCTGGCGGACCGCATCGTGGTGATGACGCCGAGACCAGGCCGCGTCAAAGCTGTTTTCACCGTTGATTTGCCTCACCCTCGCGAGGCTTACCTCAGAGAACTGGCCTTTTGGGAAGCCAAACTAATGGCAGAGTTAGGGCTCTACCAACTTTCTAAAGGATAAATCCCCCCAACTTGCCAACAATCACACCCAACGAGCCTGAGCCAACAAAGTAGAAACTTACTGCGTCTGGAGACGGCTGGGAAACCTCGCTTTCGGGGCATCGTGCCGCTAATCCTTTACTTCGATCAAGACCCAGAAGTTGGTCCCGAATAGCCTTCCCGATGGATCTTGCAACCGCCACTTCATCAAGTATTTCCCCGGAGTGGGGGGAGTGTTCAGAGTAACAATAACCACTGCTTTATCCCCGCTTTTGGTGGGTGGTACATATGGCGATTCCCACTCCATTTTATCGCCGCCCACGTAAGCCAAGCTGTAGCCTTCGATCCAGTTGCAGGTGCCGGAGTTTCTCAGGAGCCAGGCTTTATGGATTTTCTCCCCAGCCTTAACGACAGTGCCATCTTCATAGGTCAGGTCTTCAATGAATTCCGAATTGTTCGTGCAGGAAGGTGGCGACTTAGGTATATTAGGGGCTTGCACCTCAAGTTCTATATATGACGAGTCCCCAAAAGGATTCCCAGAAGGATCTCTCATCTGCCACATGCCTTTGTAAAGGCCGGGGGTGCTGGGAGCTATAATCTTCACGTAAACCTTGACGCTTTCCCCGATGTTAACCCTTCCGAGGGAAGTGAACGGTGGAGCCCCAATTTCTCTACTCCCCTTGAATACCCACCTCAGGCCGGGAGCCCAGTGGCAAGTGCTTCTGTTTGTAATTGTCCATTCCACGATCATGGGCTGGCCTGGCGCTAAGGGCCCTTCTTCAGGGTCCGGGTATCTGCCTTCGTCTATGACAGAGGCATCGTATCGGCAGGTAGGAGTGGTTGTTGGAGTAGCAGTAGGTGTGGGGGTAAGCGTTGGGGACGGCGTTGCTGTTGGGGATGGAGTAGCTGGCGGTATCGGGGTATAGGTTACTGGCGGAAGGGGTTCCGGCAAGCGAGGCTTGAGGATGCCCAGTTCCTTTGCAGCAAATAACCCTATAGATGTCATCATCAGCAGTGTACCAGTAATGCCCAGCAGAAAGCGATTGGTAACCGAGAAAGGGCCTTCAATAGGGCCGACGACTTTTCCCTTTAAGGGCAAGGCCCCCAAAAGGAATAGGGAAAAGCCTCCCAGGAAAATAATAAGCTCAAAAGGTGAGGCAAGTATAGCTTTCAGGATTTCTTGCATTGCCAACCCCTCAGGAACGGTTTTTTATGCAACGGCTTGAGCGTTTAACCTTCAGTATCTGAAGGGGCTATTTTGAGCAGCTTTGCCGCATTTTCCCAGAGGATGCGCTCAAGCCCCCTTTGGGACAAACCCGAATTCTTTATCTGCTCCACAAACGGACCAGGCCTCACTAAAGGGAAATCAGTGCCGAATAAGATTTTGTAGCGCAGGAGTTCCCCAACTATGGGGAAAATTTGGATATCGTAGAGGTAAGGGGTAGCGGCGGTATCGTAGTAGACCCGTGCCAGTTTTTCCCTTACCTTCGGCATCAGCTCGTAGAAGGGCAGCCCACCACCCCAGTGGCTGCAAATAAGGGTCAACTCTGGGTGGTGCTGGATGAAGTTGTAGACAATCCCAGGGCTTATGGTCCCTTTTCCCCGGTAATTATGTCCCACAGGTTCACTGGTGTGGACCATCAAGGGGACATCGTAAGCTACCGCTGCAGCCACTATTGGGGTCATTATGTCTTCATCGTCCAGAGCGTAGCCTTGACCGTTGGGCATGAGCTCACCGATGCCCTTCATGCCGCCTTCTATGCATCGTTCTATCTCCCGAACGGCTTCGTTTCCCGCCCTGGGCTGGACAGCAGCAAAGCCGTAGATCCGGCCGGGGTAACGCTTCATAACGTCCATGACGTAATCGTTGCAGCACCGACACAACCCCATGTCGGACCAGGCAAAGGAAAAGGCCACTGCCGAATCTATGCCGTCCTCATCCATCACCTGGATGAGCTCCTCGGCTGTAATCATCTTTGCTCGCGGGCTGGAGTAAAGCACTTCAAACCAGCGGTCTTTCCGGAAGAACTTCTCTTTGTTGTTAATCACTTCGGGAGGAAAGATGTGGACATGGAAGTCAATGATCTTCACGGTGACCTCCTCAGAGAGGCGGCCTCTTAAGGTGCCATGGGTTAGCTTGTTCGTAGGCGTAGGCCACTTTCAGGATTATTTCCTCGCCGAAAGCCGGTCCCATTATTTGCAGGCCTACGGGCAAACCCTCGGAGAAACCGCAGGGGATAGATATAGCGCATATCCCTGCCAGGTTGACCGGTATGGTGAAAACATCGGAAAGGTACATTTTGAGGGGGTCTTCCACTTTTTCCCCAAGCTTGAAGGCTACGGTGGGGGAAGTAGGGGCTACTATTACATCTACCTTCTCAAAGGCCTCGTCAAAATCCTTTTTGATCAAGGTGCGGACTTTCTGGGCCTTGAGGTAGTAGGCATCGTAATATCCCGCGGAGAGGGCATAAGTGCCCAGCATTATCCGCCTTTTGACCTCGGGCCCGAAGCCGTTCCCCCTGGTCAGGCGGTATTCCTCCCACAGGTCATAAGCGGATATGTGGAGCCCGTATTTTACCCCATCGTAGCGGGCCAAGTTGGCCGAAGCTTCGGCCGGAGCGATGAGGTAGTAAGCAGGGAGGGCGTATTCAGTATGGGGCAAGTTTATTTCCACAATTTCAGCTCCCAGTTCCTCAAAGCACTCTATCGCTTCCCGCACTGTCGTTTCAACCCCTTCTTCCATCCCCTCAATGAAGTATTCCTTCGGTACGCCCACCTTGACGCCCTTTATTTCCGAGATGAGAGCCTTCAGGTAATCGGGTACCGGAGCGTCAACAGAGGTGGAATCTTTGGGATCATAGCCGGCTATAACCGAAAGGAGAATGGCTGCATCTTTTACGTCTTTGGTTATGGGACCAATCTGATCGAGGGAAGAAGCGAAAGCCACAAGGCCGTAGCGGCTTACCCGCCCATAGGATGGCTTAAGCCCTGTTACCCCGCAGAAAGCTGCCGGCTGTCGCACGCTTCCTCCGGTGTCGGTCCCTAGGGAACCGAGGCACTCCCCCGCTGCCACCGCAGCGGCGCTTCCCCCACTCGAGCCCCCAGGGACTCTTTCCAGATCCCATGGGTTGCGGGTGGGGAAGAACGCGGAGTTTTCCGTCGAAGAGCCCATCGCAAACTCATCCAGGTTCGTCTTTCCTACAATGACTGCCCCAGCCTCTTTGAGTTTAATCATGACGGTAGCATCATAAGGAGGGATGAAGTTCTCCAGAATTTTGGAGCCACACGTAGTGCGGATGCCTTCGGTACAGATTATGTCCTTTATGGAAAGGGGGATCCCTAGAAGATAGCCAAAATTTTCTCCGGCCTTGCGAAACCTCAGTATCTCCTTATCGGCGCGGCGGGCTTGCTCCAAAGCTAGTTCGGGGGTCAGGGTTATGTAAGCCTTGAGTTGCCCTTCTACCTTTTCAATCTGCCTCAGAACTGCTTCCGTAAGCTCTACAGACGTGATTTGTCCCTCTTTCAAGAGCGCATGAGCCTGGTGGATGGTCAGATGATGCAGGTCTTTTTCCATTTCCATCACTCCAGAACGATTTTGACCTTCACGTATCCCTCCGCTTTCTGAGGGGCGTTAGCCAGTATTTTATCTCTTTCGAAAGAAGGCAGACAGATATCATCCCGCATCACGTTGCGAAGGGGGAGGACGGTGGCGGTAGGGGGTATGGCAGAGGTGTCAACTTCTTGAAGTCTGGCAAAGTAATCCAGGATAGCTGAGAGCTGCCTTTGCATCCGGTCTTTTTCCTCTTCAGTAAGGTGCAGTTTGGCCAGCTCAGCTATGTGTTCCACTTCTTCCCTGGTTATGGCCATTTCAACCTCCGAGCAAGCCCTTTATGATGACATCTACAGCTTCCTCTTCCGAAAGGCCGCGGGCCATCAGGGTTTCAAGCCCCTTTTTATCCACAGTCCCTATAGCTGCTTCGTGGGTCACGTAAGCGGTAGGGTCTTTCACCAGGACCACTGGAACGGCGTTGGCAATGGCTTCGTCCCGGACGATTTCAATGCAATCTACGTGCCCCCGCGTGAATGGCGCATTCCCTTCAGTAATGCCATGGACTTCGCTCCTAGCTCTATCTTTCACGGCTATACGGGCCTTGGCCAGTCCCCTCGCCTTTTCCCCGTTAAGGCGTATGACCTCCTTTACCAGGATTGAATCATCACCGTAACCGTAGGCCTTGGCCACCAGTTCCGCTACCCCTCTCGGCCCTACGTCCACCACGTAGTCCAGCTCAAGTTTCCCCACCCGTCCGGAAGTAAGGTTAAACTCGGAGAAATACCGCCCATCTTCTTCCACCGAAACCACTGCCCGAGGTAAGACTATGGTTCCCCCGTGCTCGCCATGATAGTGGCTCTCACGGTAATGCATCAGTGCGCCTTTCCCCACGCGGATTGCAGCATCCATTACGTGCTTTACGTTCACAGCATTGGGGAAAGTGCAGTGGGCCACAAAAGCAACCCAAGCTCCTTCTCCTATCTCAAATTGGGAGTAAATTTCCTGTACTCCCTCTTTGGGAAGAACTCCAAAGCAAAGGTGCACCGGGTATTCCAGGCGGACCCCTGCTTCCACCCTTATCCTTGCCCTTACCCCAGAGGGTAACTCCTCCGATTCCAAGTGGATTCCGGGGATTTCGTTGGCGAAGAGGACTTTATTGCCGCTTATCACGAGGCTGGCGATGCGAGGGGATTTGAAGACTTCGGGTTTGCCCCCGGCCTTTTCATATGCTTTTACTATAGCTTCAAACTCTGTGGCTATCTTATACGAAACGCTCATAGTCCCTTGATGTCTCCACGGGTTCTACCAGCTCGCAAGGCATGCAGCGGCGAGCATAATGTTCCCGCACGGCTTTGGGATCGCCGGTGCGGATTATTTCACCTCCACAGATGAGAGAGGCGATATCGGCCACGGGGACCATTTCGTCCCTGTGGGTTATAAGTAGCACTGTAATACCTTCGCTGGCCATACGCCGTATCAAATGGGCAACATCCTTAAGGGATAACACGTCAATGCCTGAATCGGGCTCGTCCAGGATGGCCAGTTTGGGTTGCATGGCGTATACCGCTGCCAGCTCAATGCGCTTGCGTTCTCCCCCCGAAAGGCTTTCGTCCACATAGCGGTCCAGGTATTCAGATGGTGGTAGGGCCACTGCTCTAAGGACTTCTTCAATGCGGGAATAGGATGGTTCTTTCATCCCCAGCGCTATGTAATCTTTAACTTTCAGCCCCTCGAAGCGGGCGGGCTCCTGCCAGGCCAAGGTTATGCCGAGTTTCGCCCTTTCCGTTATAGAAAGGTTCGTTATATCCTGGCCGTTGAAGAAGATTTTCCCTCGCGATGGGCTGTAGCCTGCAGAGCCTATGAGGGAGTAAGCGAGGGAAGATTTTCCGGAACCATTGCGCCCTAAAAGGCAGTGAACCGTGCCCCTTTCCACTGAGAGGTTCACTCCCCGCAGTATTTCTTTCCCTTCCCTTTCCAGCCACAGTTCCTGAACTTTAAGGATTTCCCTCATGGCACACCCTTTTTTAAACTATACCTCAGAACAGACCCAGCGTCAAATGTGATCGAAGTTGTTTTTAAATCAGACCGTTCTCCAGAAGTTCCGTTTGATCCCAGACCATTCACCAATTGCTCTTAAATGAGCAGGTGTGAGAAGGATGGTTGCAAGATCGTGTGGGAAATTCTTACGGAAAGCAAAAATGCGAGCTCACGCACAAACTTCCCGTAAGATTTGGGGGCTTGGGGAAGGATTCCTCCCGCAGGTTTGCGAACCCCTAAGAGGAAGCGGTCGGCAACGGTTAGCGTCAATGCTTTTCCTAGGCTTTCTATCCAACAGGTGCAACCCAGAACACGGACACATACTTAATTTGACTTCTGAAATTTCTGGGTTACAATATAAAGGAGCCGGCCTGGCTGCAAGGAAGCACAGGAGGAACCTTATGAGTAAAAAAAGATCTGTCTTTTACTTATTGCTCATCGTAGCCCTTTTGCTTGCCTTACCTTCCCAGGTTCTGGCTTCCAATCCCCTTCAAAATCCTCCCCCTGAATTGGAAAGGGCAACAGGTGCAGGGCTCTCCGATAAAGCTTTGACCAAACTTGCCCCTGAACTCCGTCCTATTGCCAAAGCCCGCAGCCCCGAACTGATCATCGTATCTGTCCTCATGCAATCTGGGACGAAAGTGGAGCCTTACTTCCAGCGGGTAGTCGTGAGCAAGCGCTTCGGCGAGCTCCAGTGGGCTACCGGTGAAATCAGAGGAACTAACCTCCTTAAATTGGCTGGCCTTCCCGGCGTGATTTCTGTAATCTCCTTCCAGTCTTACGCCCCCGTTCCAGCTCCGGATGATGATTTCCGAGGAGGGATCGGTTACCAGCCGCCTCCTCTCAGCCTGGAAAAGGGCAAAGGGGCAAAGGTTAAAGAAGCCCTGCGCGAGCTCACAAAGGGTATGAGTAAGGAGCAAATCAGGGAGAAACTCCGCACCGATCCTGAGTTCCGGGCGAAGGTTGGGGAAATCTTGGGGCGGCCTCTTCCCCAACGTCCGACCTTGCCAGAAAAACCCCCTCTTCCCCCTGAAGGGAAAATCCAGCCCACCACTGTCAAAGTGAGGGAAATCCACGGTGCTTCTCTGGCTCACGCCAAGGGCTACACCGGCACTGGGGTAATCGCTGCGGTAGTGGACACCGGCGTAGACTTTGCTCACCCCGATCTCCAGGGCACTCAGGCCCGCATCCCTTCCGGCCCCTACGCCGGCTGGCCTTTTGCATATGACACCCTCTCAGGTATCTACTACGCTCTGTTCGGGCTGACCATCGGGCCGGATAATTACTGGGATGTGGTCGGCTCTACCTGGTACGCCCACACCCTGCCGGTGGAGAACCCTACCTGCAATGGTATCACCTGCACGGCCAACCTGAAAATTGATGTGGCGTATGGGGTTGCCCTCTCCTTCGTCTGGCCCGACAAGTCCAAGAGCGGCCAGTATTACTACACCGTGCATCCAGACATCAATCACCTAATCGCCGGCTACTACCTTGAACTGGGCTATGCCTATTGGCCCTATATCGCCCCCGCCGCCGTCATTGTGGCCGATGAGAACAACGCCGGGGTCTACGACACGGTCTACGTGGACGTGGACTTTGACCAGGACCTCACGGACGAAAAGCCCATGCGCAAGGGGGATGAAGTGGCTGGGGCGGACCTCTATGATGCGGCGGGGAACCTTGGCACGGACGGCATCTGGGATCTCTCGGCGGGGATGCTGGCCTGGATCGCCGATGGGGACAACCCGCCGCCGGGCGTCTCTACGCTGTATAATGGCGTGGCCGTCCCTAAGGCGGGCCGCCTGATCGCCTTCATCGGCGACGACGATGGCCACGGCACCAGCTGCGCCGGCGACATCGCCGCCCAGGGCGTGATCACCGACCCGGAGTGGATCGGCCCGATCAACCCGCTTTTCGCTGGCGCTGAAAACATCGGCGGCGCCGGTGGACCGGTGCTGGCCGGGATGGCACCGGGGGCAAAGATCGCCGCCTTCCAGCACGGTTTCTGGCTCCCCTTTGACTCCTGGCTCCTGGCCGCCCTGGGCTTTGACGGGTCCCCCGACTCCGGCGACGAGGCCCAGATCGTGAGCAACTCCTGGGGCGCCAGTGCCACCATCAACGACGGCTGGGATGCTACTTCCCGCTTCGCCCACTGGCTCAACCGCAACTATGCTCCCAACACCGCCTTCCTGGTGGCAACCGGCAACGGCGGCCACGGCTACGGCACCGTCACCGAGCCGGACGGTGGCTCCATCATTGACGTGGGCGCCAGCACCTCTTACGGCACCACCATCTACTTTGAGCTCGTTACCCCCGACCAGTTCACCTGGGGCGATGTACAGCCCTGGTCCAACCGCGGGCCGGGCACCCTGGGGGATGTGGCTCCCGATGTGGTGTCCGTGGGCGCCTGGGGCACCGGAGCGAACCCGCTGAACTTGAACCCCATGTTCTACTACTACGACCTTCCATGGACGGGCCAAGCCTCCTATGACATATTTGGCGGCACCTCTATGGCCACCCCGGTCGCTGCGGGCAATCTGGCCCTGATCTACCAGGCCTTCAAAGCCAAGAACGGCCGCTGGCCCACCTGGCAGGAGGCGAAGGCCATCCTGCTCAACTCGGCCCGCGATCTGGGCTACGATGTCCTCACCCAGGGCTCGGGCAACGTGGACGCCGACCGGGGCACCGACATCGCCGCCGGACTGGACTACGGCTACTGGGTGGAGCCGGCCCAGTGGATTGCCGGAAACTACCGCGGCCAGGAGTATCCAGCCTTCCCGTCCATCATGCACCCCGGTGAGACAGCCGTCAAGACCTTCACGGTCCACAACACCTACACTGAGACCTACTCCGTGAACCTGAACGATACCATCCTCCAGAAGGTACACGAGGTCACCTTCACCCTCCCCTTCCCATCGTTCGACCCGTCGCTTGACTTCACTCTCCCCACTTGGGTCACGGATATCACTTCTCTGATTGAAGACTACGACCCCGACCTGGTGCGGGCGCAGGTGGTCTTCCCGTACAGCGTCTTTGACACAGACTACAACTACTCCTACGACGACCGCTGGCGGGTGCTCTTCTACGACTGGACCGACCTGAACGGGGACAGGAACCTGTGGACCGACACCAACGGCAACGGCTGGGTGGACGCGGACGAAATTGACATCGTCGACGGGATCTATGAATACAACCGCTTCACCTATGGCTACCCCACCGGCACCTACCTGGAGGCCAGCGTTGGCCGGGATAGCCTCTCCCGCTGCCACGACGGCGTCTTTTTCGGCGTCCAGCGACGCACAGGCAGCGAGGCCGTCACCCTGCAGGTCCGTATCACCCTCTACAAGAAAGCGGACTGGGGCTGGCTGAGACTCTCGGCCTCCAGCGTGGACCTGCCGGCGGGCAGAGATGCCACCTTCCAGGCCACCATGTCCGTGCACCTCGACGCGCGGCCCGGCGTCTATGAGGGCGCCATTGAGGTGAGCCACGGCCCGCACAAGCATGTCATCCCGGTGGTGGTCCACGTGGCGGCGAACTCGCCGAACTTTGCCTTCGGCGCGGCCTCGCTGGATGAGCCCATCGGCGACACGCCCTATGACAACGGCCACCTCTTCGGCGGCTTTGATTGGACCTGGCGCTACGAGGCCGGCGACTGGAAACTCTTCTACTACGACATCCCGAAGGGCACCGCCGGCCCGGGCAAAGCGATGATCGTGGATACCCAGTGGGTCAACCCGCTCCCGCCGCCTCCGCCGCCCACGCCTATTTTCTATGAGGACTTTGAGTCCTGGCCGCCGTCCGGGTGGAGCATCATCAACAACGGTGGCAACTGCGTCTGGGAGAGCACGGCGACCACCGGACGTCCCAACTACACCGGCGGTTCCGGCAATGCCGCCGATGCGGACTCCGACTGGTGCGGGCTTGGTACCAGGATGGACACCGAACTGCGCACGCCGGTGCTGGACCTCTCTGGCGTCACCCAGGCGTGGCTGGTGTTCAAGAGTGATTTTAATGACCTCGGCAACCGGGACCACGGCTACGTGGACATCAGCACCGACGGCGGGACCACCTGGACGAACCTGCTCCACTATGATCGGCAAGATTACCGCGGGCCTCGCACCGAGATCATCAACTTGACACCGTATGTGGGCTCGGCCAACACCATCATCCGCTTCCGCTACGTGGCTCCTGGCTGGGACTGGTGGTGGGAGGTGGATGAGGTCGGTATCTATCTGGAAGACCCCACACCGCCTCCTATGACACAGTACACTGACGTGGACACCTGGATCTATGGTGCGGCGCCGGACTTCTACTCCATCATTGACCCGAACTTCTTCGGCCCGCAGAGCGTGGAACTGGTGGGTGGAAGCAACAACGCCCACGTTAGCGCTGGTATATTCCGGTTTGACACAGCCACCGGCGGGCCGCGGGAGGTGGTAGCGGGTGAGATCCGCGATGGCCTGGGCTTCATCGCCCTGCACAACGTCCTCTACGCCGGCACCCAGTTCGGGGAACCCATCGTCGGCCGAGCCTATCAGGTGCAGGCTTCCCCTGTTCCCGTGGTCATTACTACCAGCCGCGTGGTCAACCTCTACCCGCTCCAGTTCGGCGACTCCTGGGTGGAGACCTTCACCACAGCTTACACTATCACCGAGGGCCTGGGCGCGCTCACCTTCGGCCTGAGCCAGCCGCAGTCCTGGAGCGACGTGAAATTACCGGTTACGGGCTCGCTTTGCGACTGGTCCTACTCCTTCTCCGTGGCCAACGGCGGGCTGATTGAGGCCACGGCCTGGAGCGAGAACATCGCCGACATTGACCTCTACCTCTACGGGCCGGTGAACGCCTCCTCCACCACGCCCACAGCCTGGGAGCAGGTGCGGGTGAAGCGACCACCGGACGGCTCCTACCGGGTCTGCGTGGACAACTGGTCCGGTAAGCCCGGCACCTTCAACCTGGTCCTGCGGGTCATCCAGGGCACGGACCTGGTGGTGAGTGGGCTGCCCACCGGGACGATCAACGCCAACACGCCAGTCACCTTCACCGTGACCTTTACCAAGACGGTGGTGCCCGGCGCTACCTGGGAAGGCGTGCTCTACCTCGGCCCGGCTTCGGCGCCGACAGCGCTGGAGATCCCGGTCACTATCCACACCTATTGGTTGTTCCTCCCGCTGGTGATGAAAAATTACAGTCCGTAAGGGGTTAGCTCAAAGCAAGTAGCCGGGACTGGCTCAACGGGCGGTGTATTTACGATAATGCACCGCCCGTTTTCATTGATATCAAAATAACACCGTAAATTGGCCAACAATTGAGATTTTGCTTTTCCCGATCTAGCCGCAGTCGAAGCAAACACAAACAGCTCTAAGTTCGACACTTCCGCCTACAAGAATCACCCAGTGGGCCTGTTTTCCCCAGAGACATTAAAATTAACAAAGCGGTTTTGCCCCACAAAATGCTTTTCAGCTACGTCCACCCTCGTACTCCTGACAGAGTTTTCGTCCGTTTTATTCGGAAAGCTTCACCCCCTCAAGCTCCTTAAGCCTGCGGGCCAATCGCTCAAGATCGGTCTCTTTCAGGCGTGTCTTAATTTCTCTATCCATTTCCACCCACATTTCCCGCACGGAGCACGTTTCGGTAAAGGGGCATATTTTGGGATTTTCAATGCAAGGACTTATCTGCGGGGCCTTGCCGAGAGCCTCAATTATTTCCAAGACCTTAATCTGCGAAGGGGGTCTGGCTAAAGAGACCCCTCCTCTCAATCCCCTGACGCTTTTCAGGAGGCCGGCCTTTACGAGCCTAGAGAGGATGCGCCGGGTTAGAGCTTTGGGAATAACCCTTTCCTCAGCTAGTTGCTTTGCGCTAACC
>JBHOQL010000124.1:0-15503 GCA_042408195.1 Anaerolineae bacterium | reverse complement strand
GAAAATTTAACCATTTATAGATTACCCGAAAAACTCAGTTTTATCCCTCGCGAATGGGAATTCCTTTCAGATGAGCAGGTTGATGTGAAATTAAAGGAAATCTTCTCCAAACATCCTCGTTTATGGCTGGGCCCTTACACCCCCGCTGCGTTAGATCCAGAAGCTAAGATAGAACGATGGCTTAACAGCAATGCTTTTCCGGTCCAAAAGGTGTGGTTCCCTCAAAGCACCTTCGTTGCCTTATATTTATCCCCATGGTTTGCACCGAGGGAGGAAAGCAGCCAACTGTCTACATTAGATGCTACATTAGATGGAAAATTCCAGGTTTTTCTGCCATTGGTAACAAGAACCTCCGAGCAACCTCAACCAGAAAAGCTTATTTCAATTCCAGTGGGGAAAGCTTTCGAGGATTTGCTTATCCTCGAAGAAGTTTCTATGGATAGCCCTCCCTTTGAAGCGGGGCAAGGAATGCGCTTAGAGCTAAAATGGCGGGTCCTTAAAAGGCCGGAAACGGAGATTTTGGTTTCTCTTTCCCTAAAGGATTTAAAGGGCACAGTGATGGCTAAACGATTGGGCTCTATCCAAGGGGCTCTTCACCCTTATGTGTTATGGGTTCCTGGAGATATAATAGAAGACCATTATGGTATTTTAATCCCACAAGCCATAATACCCGGAACTTACGAATTATGGCTTGGACTCTATTCGCCCTACCAAGATAGATACATAACTGTTCAGGGCCAATCGGAAATCAAATTGGCTCAAATTCAAATAAACCCAGGCCATTTAACCCACCCAGCTATTGAGTTCGGCATAAGGCTTCCCGAAATCACCCTTATAGGAACTGATAGATGGCCCGAAGAGGTGTTGCAAGGTCAACCTTTGCCGTTAACCTTTTACTGGATGGCTCACTCTGAAAAGAAATTGTCCCTCAAAGTGTTTTTGTGTGAAAGTCGAGGCAAAATTTTAACCCAAAGTGAAACCATTTTAGATCCAGCAGGAGCAGGTATTAACTTGCCAATAAGAACTTCTTTAACTCTTATGATCCCGGGACGTGCAAAGCCTGGACGTTACATTATTCGAGGGGAAATAAACAATGGACAAACTGGGGAAAGCTTTCGTTGGTTGGTAGGCAAAATCAAAATTCAACCGATTACGCGCTCTTTTCGCCGACCATTCGTGACTTCACAATTTGAAGCTGAAATAAAGGGGGTAGCCAAGCTTCTAGGCTACGAAATGAACATTTCGCAGGCCAAACCCGGGGAGACCTTGTACCTTACACTTTTCTGGCAAGCCATCGGCGAGCCGGAAACAAATTATACCGTTTTCACTCACCTTGTGGGCCCAGACGGTAAAATATGGGGACAGAAAGATAATCCACCAGCCAAAGGCTCTAGACCTACAACCACTTGGGTCAAAGGAGAATACATCACCGATGAATATGTAATCCCGATTCATCCCGACGCACCGGAAGGGTTTTATACCCTTTACACGGGCTTTTATAATCCCCAAACCCTGGAACGATTGCCAGCCTTTTCTGCGGAAGGAGAACGTTTTCCCAATGATTCTATATCGATTGCTACGATACAATTAACCAGAAAGTGAAAAAGCTTACTATAAGCCCTGGGCCGTAAGGGAATGCAGCCAGAGGGTTGAAACGTTTGCTGACTATTCCCCTAAGCAATATAGCTAATGCCACAAGGCCATTAAGCAAGATCCCTATCAGCAGAGTTTTTAATCCAAGTGGGTACCCCAGTATGATCCCTATAAGAAAGGCAAGCTTAACGTCTCCAAGCCCGAAGGCTACTTCTTCTACAGATTTCCAGCGTCTGAAAACTTCCCCTAAGCCGTAAAAAACTAGGAAAAGCAGAAGGGAAAAGACTCCCCCTAAAAGGTGGGCGTGCAATCGTGACCCCTTCAAGGCTTCGCCAATTATTGCCATAGCCACCGTAGGATACACTACTGCATCCGGGATAAGCCTGTAAATTATATCTGTCAGAAAAAGTGTCATGAAAGCGGCGGCATAGAACAAGGCGAACAGGGTATAAAGGGTGAAATTGAACTTTAGCCAGATAAGAACAAAGATCACGGGGGTGAAAATCTCGGCCATTGCAAAGGGGACAAGGTAAGGAGCCCCACAAGAAGAGCAGCGGCCTCTATGGAGGATTAATCCCTCCAAGGAAAACCATAACCTATAGGGGGTTCGGCAATAGGGGCATGAAAGCGTTGAATTTTTGTTGATGAGGAAATTAGCAAATCTAATTAAGAAGGCCCCTGTTAAAAGTCCTGCAATGGCGAATAAAAGGGGCATGTTTTTCTCCGAAACAAAAATAAAAAAAGGCGGCGGCCGGATTTGAACCGGCGAATCGGGGTTTTGCAGACCCCTGCCTTAACCACTTGGCTACGCCGCCTTGAAAATGGGCCCACCTGGATTCGAACCAGGAACCCGCCGGTTATGAGCCGGCCGCTCTACCGTTGAGCTATGGGCCCAAAGCGGGAGACGGGACTCGAACCCGCAACACACGGCTTGGAAGGCCGTTGCGCTACCTTTGCGCCACTCCCGCATTTTAATTCTAGTCGGGGCGAGAGGATTTGAACCTCCGACCTCAGCGTCCCAAACGCTGCGCGCTCGCCAGCTGCGCCACGCCCCGTTCTAAATATATTATACTCAAGGTGCCAACTTTAGTCAACCTGATCCCTACGCTTGAGCAGGGATTTTCAATAATGCCTCTTTGTAGCAGAGTGATTAAGCGATTCTGATTTAGGCATGGAAAGGCGAGAACACCCCTCCAAGGGCTGCTGGTCACTCTAATCTTAGCGGCTGCTCCACGGGAGCGGTCCATTCGGGGATTGGGGCAGTGGGGGAAGTTCCCGCCCTCCGGACTTTTGGGCCAATTCCCGCTTCCCCTGTTTGAGTATTTTTTGGTATCTGCTCAGTCGACTTCCAGCGGTAGAAATAAAACGAGCTTTGAGGGAGTGGGTAGGCAATAGATGCAATGCATCGCGGGAGAGCAAACGAGCAGGAGAGGATGATAGAGGGTCACTGCCTGTACCGGGTGATTGCCCGAGCGTAGGTGGAGGCTCCGTTACGCCTTTCGAATGAAGAAAGTGCCGATGCCGAGCTCTTGAAACCCCCTTGGTCCAGAAAGTTGTAGAGAAAGGGGGGGAGTCAGCCGATGTTGAGGCAGGCAATAGAGGAGTGGTTAGAACGGCTTCCAGATTGGGAAGAAATCACGAGAGGGCATGGGCGAACAAAAGAACGGAGGTTTACCTAGATGAGCTGGGATGGCCTGGAGTTCAGCGATGTGGGTAGATGGAGCGGAAGCGAAGGATTCTCCCTTCGGGCCAAGGACTTTTGGATGGCTGGGGCTGGGTTTTGGTGGAGGCTTAAGCCTTGCTCCGTCAGCGTGGAGAGATAGAGAAGGGGGTTTTTCATGTGCGAGATGGGAGTATGGACGAAGACCAGTTTCAAGGTCGTAAGGTTGGGCACAGGTTAAGTTAAACTTTCCGCGGGCTACGGGTGCTCCTTTCTTTACTAATGCTTGTCGCCTTCTATCTGCTAGCCCGGATATGGGCCTTCTTCATTTTCTTGCCCCTTTCTACCGCGGGGGATATAATTTTTGTTAAAGTTAACTTCAGGAGGTGGAGATGCCGATTTACGAATACAAATGCCAGGATTGTGGGCGTAAGTTCAGCCTGTACTGGCATACATTCTCCGCCGCTGAAACTGCTGTCCCCCGCTGCACCCGCTGTGGGAGTGAGAAAGTAACCAAGCTTATATCCAGGGTGCGGGTGGTTCGCTCCGAGGAAGCACGTCTGGAAGCCTTAGCCGATCCCTCCACGTGGGGCGATATTGATGAGAACGATCCCCGCAGCATAGCCCGATTCATGCGCCGGATGACAGCCGAGCTGGGCGAGGAAGTGGGAGACCTGGGCGATGAGTTCCACGAGGTCATAGAAAGATTAGAAGCGGGCCAAACTCCGGAACAAATTGAAAAAGAAATGCCCCAGCTGGCTGGATCCTCCGAAGAAGAAGGCGGTTCGGAAAACTTAGACTTCGATTAGCCTTTCCACATTGAGTATGAAAATCGTGGCCCCTCCTACTTCTACCTCCACGGGAGGAACGAAGAAACTCATCGCTTCAGGGGTGAGGGGCCAGAATTTTGCGATTTCTTTACGAGGGCGGCAGTTTTCTTTTAAAATCCGGAGGATCTCTTCTACTCTTTCTTCCTCTACACCGATGAGGAAAGTGGAATTTCCCTCCTGTAGGAATCCACTGATGGAGCTTATGAGCGTTGCCTTAAAACCCCTTTCCATAAGGGTGGTCAAAACCTTTTCCACATCGTCTTTATTAATGATAGCTAAAACCAGCTTCACGAAGTCTATCCTCCACTATCGAGCGGATTTTCACCTGTAGAGTTTCTACTGGCTCTAATGCGTTTAAAGTAATCCAGCGGGAAGGCTCAAGTTTAGCTAATTTCAGATATCCTTCACGAACCCGCCTGTGGAATTCCAGTTCTTTCTGATCCATGCGGGTCCACTCACTTTCCCCCCGCTCAAAGGCCGCTCTCTTGCGCCTCAGCCCCTCTTCAACCTCTAAGTCTAAATAGAAGGTGAGGTCCGGAACAAGCCCACCAGTGGCGAAAGCTGTAATGAAGCGGAGAGCATTCAGGTCAAGGCCATGGCCGTAGCCCTGATACGCCATTGTGGAATCGGCATAACGGTCGCAGATCACTATCTTCCCTTCCTTTAATGCTGGCCTTATTACCTGGCCCACAATCTGAGCTCTTGAAGCGGAGTAAAGGAGTATTTCAGTTGTAGGGAGCATCTCTGAGCAGGCGGGATCGTGGAGGATGGCCCTTATCCTATCGCCAATAGGAGTGCCGCCGGGCTCCCGTGCCAGAATTACAGGATAACTAAGAGAGAGAAGATATTCATAGAGGAGATGAGCCTGAGTCGTTTTTCCACTTCCTTCTGGCCCTTCAAAAGTGATAAAATAGCCTCTTTTCTTCACAAACTACCTCCGGGTAAAAACTTAGCTGGAGCGCGGGCTCATGTCTCCGAGTTCGTAAAGGACCAGAGCTGCAGCCACAATCCCAGCGGTTTCCGCCCGCAGTATCCTTGGCCCAAGGGATACGGTGGTTATCCCATAACGCCGGGCCATTTCCACTTCCCTCTCGGAGAAGCCTCCTTCCGGCCCAACGACAATGTTTACAGAAAAGGGTTTCTTTTCCCTGGTGAGTATTTCCCTCAAGGAACGCTTTCTCTCCCCTTCCCAAGGCATTAGGGCGAGGCCCCCCCTGAGCTTCAGGCTACGGCAGGCTCTGGCAAATAGGACTGGTTCCTCAAGCTTTGGCAGGAAACCCCTGCCCGACTGTTCGGCGGCTTCGGTTATTATGCGCTCCCACCTTTCCCTTTTCTTAGCCACAAGGGCCACATCACCAACGATACAGCGTTCGCTTATCACCGGGACAAAACTCACCACTCCTATCTCTGTACCTTTCTGAAGGACTAGTTCGAATTGTTCGCCCTTGAGGAGAGCTTGGTAAAGGGTTACTTTGGTTGAAGGTTCTGAAGGGTTCAAGCGTTTTTCCACCACTTGCCCTTTGATTTCATCCCTGTCAACGGAAGTGAGCTCCACTACGTATTCCCAACCGGAATTGTCCAAGACTATTATCCTTTCGCCCGGGCGCATCCTAAGCACATTGCGTATCTGGTGAGCATGAGGTTGCGTGAGGATAACCTCTGTCTCCTTTATTTGCTCGGGTTTAACAAAGAAGCGGTGGACGCTCATGTGTTATCCTTTCTGAAGGTCAGAGCCACCCATTCCTGACACGAAAGAGCGCTCTCAAACCGCAAACCTTGTGCAGATAATGCCTCTGAAGTTTCATCCTTCTGTGTTAAGGTTACGCCTGATATGATTAAGAGACCACCGGGGGCCAAGGCTTCGGAAAGTTCTTTAGCCATACTCTTTATGACGGGCGCCGTTATGTTGGCCAGGACTAGGTCGAAAGGTTTAAGGGATGAGACATCAATGAATGGGGCTTCCTCCGTGCGGACCAGAGTACCCCAACGGACCTTGATTTTCCCTTTTAGGCCATTCCGGAGGATGTTTTCCCGAGCCACCTTTACAGCCAATTTGTCTATATCCAAGGCTAGGACTTCTTTAGCTCCGAGCTTTGCAGCAAAAAGAGCTAGAATTCCAGAGCCTGTACCCACGTCCAGCACCCTTTCCCCACCTTTAATCACTTGCTCCATAACCAGGAGGCAAAGGCGCGTGGAGGGGTGAAGCCCCGTCCCGAAGGCGAGGCCAGGATCCAGTTCCACCATAATTTCTCCTGGGGATGGAGTATAAATTTCCCAAGATGGCTTAACCACTAAGCGTTCCCCAATGTGAAGAACCGTGTAGAATTTCTTCCAGGTTTCAAGCCATTCTTCCTCTTCCCAATAACGGACTGAAGGAGCGGGTATCGGTATTATGCTGGAAAAGTGCCATAGAGCTTCTTCAAGGCGTTTTTTTCTAAGGAGACCCTGTCTGGTCCAGGGAAGGTAAATTTTGACCGTAGCCTTTGCTGGTTCTGGTCCCAGAACTTCTTCCTCAGGGATGATTTTTTCCACTACCGCCCCACCTGCAGCAAAGCGCCCCATTACCTCCTGAAGAGCATCCACAACTTCATCGGGAACTTCTACCGCTATCTCCATCCATTTACCCATAGGCAACTACTTTCAGCTTTCCTGAAAGGTTTTGCCTAATTCCCTGAGAAGCTCTCTCTGTTTTGGGGTCAAACTAGTAGGTATCATCACTTTAGCAATGACGAAGAGGTCACCGCGGCCGTTGCGGTGGAGATGAGGCATACCCTTGCCCTTAAGCCGGAAAGTCTGACCGGGTTGAGTGCCTGGAGGTATGTTCAGCTTCTCTTTACCTTCTAGGGTGGGAATTTCAACCTCCGCCCCCAGAGCGGCCTGAGCAATGTTAAGAGGGAGTTCGTAATAGAGATCGCTTCCTTCCCGGCGAAAGTGGGGATGGGGCTCGATAGAGATGACCAAGTAGAGGTCTCCAGGGGGGCCACCAGCTTCCCCAGCATCTCCCTCGCCGCTCAGACGTATCCTGGTTCCAGAGTCAACTCCCGGGGGTATCTGTACCGAAATAGTGCGCACAACCCTGACTTTGCGCCGGCCCCGGCACTCAGAGCAAGGTGTAACCACAACCTCACCGCTTCCATCGCAGCGAGGACAAGTTGTAACCGTAACGAAAGAGCCGAGGAAAGTTTCCCTTACGTGGCGGACTTCTCCTGTACCATTACATTGAGGACAACGGATCGGTGTAGTGCCTGGCTCGGCTCCAGAGCCACGGCAGTGAGGACAAATTTCATAGCGCTGAACCTCAAATTCTTTCTCAGCGCCAAATGCTGCTTCCTCCAAGGTTATACCAAGCTCATAGAACAGGTCCTGCCCGCGGCGAGGGGGCTGACGCTTTCTCCTAGAGAAGCCGAACCCCTCAAAGAACTCTTCAATTATGCTCTCGATCCCGCCGAATCCGGAGTAATCAATGAAATCCCCACTTAGTCCCGCATGACCATAGCGGTCATAGATGGCTCGTTTCTCAGGGTCAGACAGCACTTCATAGGCTTCGTTTATTTCTTTGAATTTTGCTTCAGCTTCAGGACTCTTGTTTACGTCAGGATGGTAAAGGCGAGCCAACCTCCTATAGGCCTTTTTTATTTCTTCTTGGGTGGCGGTCCGGCTTACCCCCAGGATTTCGTAATAGTCCTTTTTTCGCTCCATAAACTAGAGCCCGCCGAACTTTTCCGGGGATATATAATCCCCGAACTTCTCCCGTGCCTCCAGAAGCCTCTGCCTTTGAGCCTCCATCACCTCAAAGAGGATGGAGGGTGTATCGTGAACTTTCGTCCGATATATTTCGGTTATCCTGGCGATTTTGGCCAGATTCTCTGGTACTCTCAGAGTGAACTGAGCGATGTACTCTTCTTTGGAGTATTCTTTATGCAAAACCTCACGGAAAAGCCTGGCCAGGTCCTTATAGCAAGGGATAAGGCCTGTGGGAGTTTTTGCAGCCCCCACTTCGTTGTGAATCCGCAGCTCCATCCACTTTATCCAAACCCTCTTATCTTCGCGAGCATTAAGGAAGCGTCCTTCTTTATCCCGGAGGAAGTAATTCACGGAAAAGATGCGAGGTGGGTTCTCTAAGTCTCGACCGAAGTCCAGGTTCATCTGGATATACTTGCCTATGGGTATAGAGAGGAAGTCCAAATTGGACATAGGGTTGAATTCCCTTTCACCTTCTTGGCCCAGAACGGCTGCTGTTCTTTCCGATTCGAGAGCTGCTCCTTTGGTTATTATACCGTGGACCCAATCGAAGGCCTCCTCCACGGGTACCCATGTATCAGAGTCTCTACCACCGTAGATTATACCCTTTATCAACACTCCCTCCGGATCGTCAATAGCCGGGTCCAAGTTTTCCAAAAGTCTAAGGCTTAGGGTGAAGCGAGCATTGGGATGGGAACAGGGTATCTCTTTCCCCTCCGCATCCCTTTTCCCGATATACCATTCCCCTGAGTGATTTATACCCTTCGGCGGAACCTCTCCATCTTTGCCACTCCAGTGGACACGGCCGTCTTCAGTGACTAGAACGTTGGAAAAGATGATTTCACCCGGGCTGTGGAGAACTTTCCAAAGGATGGGGTCGTCCTTTGAGTTTATACCCTGGATTATCCCGAACATTCCCACTTCGGTATTGACAGCCCGGACTTGGCCGTTGACTTTGCGAAGGAAAGCGATGTCGTCACCTACTATTTTCTCCCCTTCTAACATGGCCGTGGAGGTTTTCCCGCAGAGGGATGGGAAAGCCCCAGTGAAGTAAGTGACCCTGCCTCCTGGGCCATGAACCCCAATAATAAACATGTGCTCGCAGAGCCAACCCTCCTGAGAGCCCCGATAGATAGCAAGCCGCATCGCCAATTTCTTCAGACCGATAGAATTGCCGCCATACTGGGTGTTAAGGCTGTAAACGGTCTCGTCCAAGATATCAATATATATACGCCTTTTGTCTAAGTTTTTAGAGGTTTTCCTCTCATCCAATTCGCCAGCGGAATGGATGAACTTGAAAAAGCGTGCATTGGGGCCTAATCGGACAAATTCTTCGTATCCCGGGCGATAAAGCAGGAACTCGTTGTGGACAACGTAGGCGGAATCGGTAAGTTGGACGCAGGGGATGGAAAAGATTGAGCGAGCAGGCCCCAAAGTGAAGAAGCAAATGTAGAGTTCTTTGCCTTTCATTATATTTTTGAGGATCTCGTGGATCTCCTGAAGGGCCCAATCCCGGTCCTTGGTCTCAATGAACGGACCCAGGTTCATCCCTTTTGGGACCAGTATCCCTGTATTCCTGCGGTCGCGGGCCTGATCGTAATAATTGTCAAAGTGAGCAGTGTGGCCTTCTATTGCCAGCTTGATCTCTTCACCGTGGCGAATGGCGGCTTCTCTTATGTAGTCCACATCCTCAGGGGAATCAGTGCACACATAAATTTTGTCGGGATTGCAAAGTTTAACGTAACGAACTATAAATTCATGGAGGCGCGGATTATTTATTCTGGCGAGCTTTTGGTAGTTCTCTTCGCCAAGTCTATCCTCAATTTCCTCCAGCACACTCATGATGTCCTCCGTGTTAAGGTGCTCGCGCTCCAAGCATAAAATAGCTTAGCATCACCGAATGGTTTTGTCAAGGAATGAAAAGGTTGGGGAAAAAACCTGCTTGTTTCCAGAATATACTAGAGCTTCGTTTTAAGGATTTCGCCTCTCCGTTCCCAGTTGTGCCCACCTAGCTAATTAGGGTTTTCCCAGAGAACAAGTTCCCCGAGCTGTCCTTAATAAAGTGGCTTCCAGGTTTTTGCGAAAATGTGCCGGTTATGCTATCCTCTTTCCTGAACTTTGAAGATGGGAGTTAAGCATGGCAAAAGATTTCCTAATCTTTGACGCCCACAATGACTTGCTGCTTAGTGCTATTAAGCGCTCCGTTGACGTGCTCTGGAGAAACACCAGTGGCCACTCGGACATCCCTAGACTTATGGAAGGCGGAGTTAATGCTCAGGTCCTGGCCCTTTTTATCCCTACCGATGAACTTCCCTCGGGTCCTCTCCGTTACACTCTGCACCTTATGGATATCTTGTTCAGAATATTGGAGGAAAATAAGGATGAACTGATCCTGGCCAGAAAAGCGGCGGATATAAAAAGAGCGAAGGAAGAAGGGAAACTTGCCTTTATATTGTCCATGGAAGGGGCTGAGGGTCTGGAAGAAGATTTTTCCACATTGAGAATGCTATACCGGCTTGGGCTGAGGATGGTCGGCATTGCCTGGAGCCGCCGCAACAAGGCAGCCGATGGCGTTACTGAAGAAGGACTGGATGAAGGCCTAACCCCTTACGGAGAAGAACTTGTGAGGGAATTGAACCGTTTGGGTATCATAATTGATGTAAGCCACCTTGCCCCAAAGGGTGTGGCTCAGGTCCTTAAACTGAGCAAACACCCTGTAGTCGCCTCTCACTCTAATGCTTATGCCCTCTGCCCTCACTACCGAAACTTGACTGATGCTCAGATAAAGGCTATTGCCGAAAAAGGTGGTGTCATAGGGGTCAATTTCGTGCCTCGTTTCCTATCTACGAGGCCCGAAAAGGCTACCATTGAAGATGTGCTGGACCACATTGAATATATCGTAAGGGTCGGAGGGATAGAGAGCGTAGGCCTCGGTTCCGATTTTGATGGCTTCACCGATCCCCCTCCTAAGGGTATTGAAGATGCCACTTGTTTCCCCCGCATAGCCGATGGCCTTCTGAGAAGGGGTTACAGTGAGGATCAAGTGGAAAAGATTATGGGAAGCAACTTCCTCAGGGTTTTTGAGGAGGTGGTGGGGTAACTTCAAAGTTAACTTCTCGACTCCGGAACACTTTACCCTGGTAGTACCCTAGAGCCCAAAGCCTGTGTTTGCCTTCCCGCAATGGCCACATAAAACGATAGGGAGGCTTATTAAAGGAAGCCACCTGCATACCGTCAAGTATAATTTCTACCCTCTCCATAGCGAAGGCGGTTTCTACAAGTATCTCAACTCTTTGCTCTTCCGTGGGAATAGAGTCAACCAGGCGGTAGCTGGAATTGGGCCTCGGGCTCAAGATCATGAGAGGTTCCTCCTTTTCCATTACGTATTCGTAAGGGAAAACGGGAAAACCTTGTTCCCTCGCCCAGGCCTGAGCTTCAGGGGGGAAGAAGGTTACTACCTTTTCCACAACTCGCTCGAGTGGCGTATGAGTTGAAGCGGGAAAACTTGTTGCTGCGTCAATCTTTACGAGGCGGTGTAAGGGACAGAATTCGGTGGGTTCGGTGCCGTGGATGAAGATCTCCCTGCGGCGGTGAGGGCAATAGGGGTTAGGTAACTTACCGGAAAGGGCACATACTTCTACTTCAACTATCCCCTGAGGCCTCGGAAAGCCTTTGGGAGGAAGCCCACGCTCGGCTCTTTCCATGAAATCGTGCCAGATAGGAGCAGCCCCCGTTATTCCGGTAACTTCATACATAGGTGAATGGTCAGCATTTCCCACCCAAACCCCCACCACGAGCCCCGGAGTATAGCCCACGGTCCAGTTATCCCGCCAATCGGTGGTGGTGCCGGTCTTGACCGCAGCCGGACGACTGAGATTGAGTACGCTCCATCTCCCGAAGCCTATCGCTCTGGCCTCGTCATCCGAAAGGATGTGACTGATCAAGTAAGCTACCCTCTCATCCAGAACCCGAGGACCGAGGCGAGGTTTCGCTTCCCAGAGGATCTGACCTTTGGAATCCTCAACTCTCAGGATAGTAAAAGGCGTAATTCTATAGCCTCCGTTAGCAAAAGCTCCGTAAGCGGCGGTGAGCTCCAAGAGGGACACCTCCCCCCCACCCAGGGTTAAGGATAAGCCATACCGTTCCGCATCTTTCAGAGTAGTAATGCCCAGGTTCTTCGCCAGCTCAAGGACCTCTTTTACTCCCACTTCATTAAGAACCCTGACAGCAGGGACATTCAGAGATGAACCGAGGGCCTCCCTTAGAGAGACTGGGCCGTGATAAAGACGGTCGTAATTCACCGGAGTATATGGTTTACCCTCAGAAGTGAGGAAAGTGGTGGGCACATCCAGTAACATGGTAGCAGGAGTATATCCCCTGGACAAGGCCACTGCATAGGTGAGAGGCTTAAAAGCAGAGCCAGGCTGGCGAGGCACGATTGCCATGTTCACTGCCCCACTTATAGATGGGTCGAAAAAGTTAGGACTGCCTACCATAACCACAATCTCGCCAGTGGAGGGCTTAAGAGCTACAAGGGCAGCGTTTCTGACGTTATGAGGTGGTTTCTCCTGGGCAAGGTGCTCCAGGTGTCTGCGGATAATCTCCTCAGCTTCCCGCTGAAGATCCAGGTCAAGAGTTGTGTAGACGTGAAGGGTGTGAGTCCGATAGCGCAGGGGCAAGTGCTTTAACTCTTCCTGAGCGAAAAAGACGAAATGGGGCGCCTGGATCGGGAAGGGAGCAGCGGCAAACTGCAATTTCTCATTGAGAGCGAGTTGTGCCTCTTCCCTGGTTATGTACCCATTTTTTACCATTAGGTCCAGCACAACCTTAAGCCTGGCCCTTGCACCTTCAGGATTCTGCAAAGGGTTGCAGATTGAAGGACACTGAGGGAGGCCTGCCAGTAAAGCTCCCTCAGCCAGAGAAAGTTCCCAAACTTTCTTGCCGAAATAGGCCTCAGCAGCAGCTTGTACCCCATAGGTGAAGTTACCGTAATAAGTATGGTTGAGATAATAGGCCAGGATTTCGTCTTTGGAATAGCGCTTAGTAAGGAGCCAAGCCAGGATTATTTCCCGGAGCTTCCGGCGGAGGCTCTTTTCGTATCTTTCTTGGGGGGGCAGGATAAAGTTCCGCACCACTTGTTGGGTTATAGTGCTGCCGCCCATGATTATTTCGCGTCCTCTGATATTGGCGATGATAGCCCTAAGCACTCCTTTGAGGTCAAAGCCGGGGTTGGAATAGAAGGAAGCATCTTCAGTAGCTATGGTGGCCTGGCGGATGAACAGGGGTATTTCCTCAAGGAGCAATGGGGAACATTTGCCGCTATCAGGCCCGGGTGCCTCGTAAAGGAGCCGGCTTTTGCGGTCGTAAAACCTCACTGTATAAAGGCCATGAGGCTCACTAGGCAGGACAGGCTCCGGAAGGCCTGGGAGGATCCAGGTTATTAAAGCTAGAAAGCCCAGCAGGGGCGTTAAGAGGAGCGGAATCCAGCGCTTCATCTCCGATTCAACTCGTAAATTATGCGGAGCCCTTTAAGCGTGAGCCAAGGGTCTACTATCTGTATAACCCTGGTCTCCCTGGCAATCAGCGGGGCATAAGGGCCAGTAGCAATGACCCTCGTGTCGGGGCCAAGTTCTTCGCGGAAGCGAGCCACCATACCTTCTACAAGGCTCGCGTAGCCAAATATAAGGCCAGATTGGATGCTGTGAGTTGTATTCGTCCCTATAGCTTTAGGAGGCCGTTCCAGCTCAACCCTGGGAAGTTTAGCAGCGTGAAGGAAAAGAGCTTCGGCAGCTATTGCAATGCCAGGAGCGATAGCACCTCCTAAGTAATCCCCTTCCCGCGATATAGCATCAAAGATAGTGGCGGTACTGAAATCCACCACACAAGCTGGGCCTCCGTAAAGCCGGACTACAGCCGCAGCATTGGCCACCCGATCGGCTCCCACTTCCCTGGGGTTTTCGTAGCGGATGCGGACTCCCGTCTTGACCCCTGCCCGCACCACGAGGGGGGTAAGTTTGAAGTAGCGCTGGCTTACTTCTTCAATGGTTGATGTAAGTGGTGGGACTACACTAGAGATCACTATTCCTTCCACCTCTTGGGGAGACCTGTTAGCCTGAGAGAACAAAGTAAGTATCATTATAGCGTACTCATCGGAAGTGCGGTGGTGCTGGGTTGAGATTCTCCAGTGAGATACGAGACTGTCTTCCTCCCACAACCCGAGGACTATATCAGTATTTCCGATATCTATTGTCAGAATTTTGCCCATATTAGCATTTCCCCGAAATGGGGGAGGCTAGTTGAATGATAAAGCAACTCAGACGAATAAGCAAGCTTGCTTATTCCTTGACTTTACCCACATCTCTGGAGCGGCAGTGGGGGCTGGACAAACAGGCCCGTTTATGGTTTTATAGAGGCCCCATCTCGTCGCAGGAGGTGAGCTGTGGTTCAGACTCTGGTCTCTCGGCGTGACCCAGTGGACAGCACCTTCAGCCTTCCTTTCCTGGCCCAGCTGGGCGACTACCTTCAGCCCTTCGCAGGCATCTTCCCTGACCGGCGTCTCTTCTGCCGCTTTGCCCAGGCCGTCAAAGGGGTCATCGCTGCCGGGGTTCCCATCATCTCCCGAATGGCCGCTGCAGTCCTGCAGAGCCGGGATCCCAAGCGCACCTTCCATGTCGCCAAACGATTCTATCGCTGGCTCACCAACCCTCGTTTTCAGCATCCAGATCTCCTCAAGCCCGCCTATGCCCAGACCCGCACCCTCTTCCAGAACGAAAGGGAACCGTATACCCCCGTTCTGCTGGACTTCACCAATCTGGAGAAACCCTATGGCTACCGCTTTGAAGCCCTCTCCACCCTCAAAGCCTCCGGGTTGCGCACCGGGCCTCGCTGTCGGGAGGGCAAAGTGCCCGGCTACAACCAGTTGGTCGGATTAGCCCTGGGGGAGAAAAAGGTCGGCCTGACCTACGCCAAGACCATTTCCTACAACACTCCGGACTTTGTAAGCCTCAACCGGGAAATCTTCCGGGCCATCCGCTACAGCCACGTCATCCTGTCGGGGCGCCGATTGCGCTTCATCTGCGACCGGGGCTTTGATGACGAGAAGATCTTCGCCTTTTTGACCAGCCTGGAAGAGGAGTTTGTGATTCGGCTTTATCACGACCGCACCCTGCTGGTCCATCAGGGCGGGGAATGGGTGGAACGGTCTCTGGAAGAGGTCGTGCGGACGCTTCCTCGGCCGGTGCGCTTTGAGGCCCCCTTCAAGGTAAGAGAGTGCTGGCGCAGGTGCCGGGTCACATTGGGCTATTGCGAGGTCTGGCTACTGGGTAATGAGCGGCCCTATTGGCTATATAGCCTGAACCAGCGCTGGGTGCTGCTGACCAACGTGCCCGTGACCGGCCCGGAGCGAGCGCGGGAGATTTGGCAGAACTACCGCCGGCGGTGGCGGATTGAGGAGACCTTTCGCTTTCTCCAGGAGGAGGGGTTGCGGATAGAGGATTTCCGGGTGTTGAGCCTGGAGGCGATTCGGCGCCTGGTCCAGGTGGTGTTGATTGCGGCGTGCTTTCTGCTGAACGTGAGCCTGTGGGTGGATGAAGGAGCGCATCAGACCCTTTTGGTTCTGGGCGGGAAACTGGGGCTGAAGAGCGAACGAGACGGGCCCTATCTGGTGCTGAGGGGGATGC
>JBHOQL010000052.1:0-4848 GCA_042408195.1 Anaerolineae bacterium | reverse complement strand
GACGATGCAGCAGAGACGGTGGTCCGGCGGTACCTGGAGCACACGTGGGGGCGAGGGGAGACCTCTCAGGTGTCTGCGGACGAGCGGCGGTGGGGCACGGGGAAAATCCGCATCGTCCAGGTGCGGCTGCTGGATGGCGAGGGGCGAGAGCGACGAGAGTTCCGAACCGGCGAGCCGCTGATAGTGGAGATACGCTATTGGGCGGAGGGGCGTGTGGAACGGCCCGTCTTCGGCTTGGCGGTCCACCGCAGTGACGGCGTTCACATCACCGGCCCCAACACCCAGTTCGCCGGCCTGGACATTCCGTCGGTGGAAGGCGAAGGGACCGTCACCTACACCGTCCCGGCCCTGCCCTTGCTGGAGGGACTCTATTACATCTCCGTCTCGGCCCACAACTGGGAGGATACGGAAATGTACGATTACCACGACCGGCTCTACGCCTTCCGGGTACTACCTGGGAAGGGGGAGCGGTATGGAGCAGTAAGTTTGGGAGGAAAATGGTTATGGCTCAGAAAGGAGTCATAAGGCCAACAGCGGTTGTGAGTGTTGTGCAGACGAGGCCCGGGGAGGTTTCTAATAGTGTCCGACGGGCTATGGAGATAGCTGATTGGAGAGGATGTGTTTCGCCTGGCGCGGACGTATCGCTCAAGGTCAATTTGGGCTGGGATAAACTTATTCCCGGTGCAGTAAGCGGCGGTGCCCCTTGATCGTTGACTTAATCGTATGCCCGCCCGCAGCTCCCTATATTTTGGCCTTTGGCGCGGTTTCATCACCATCTATGGGGGCACAGAAATAGCCTGCCGTTTCACTCAATGATGAGGAGGCACCAGGCAGTGCTCTCTTGATTGCTGACTCTTAAGAAGGATATAGGGATATGACCCGTTTACTGATCATCACCTATGAACATATCGGCCCCAAAATGGCCGGCCCAGGTATTCGGGCCTGGGAAATTGCACGAGCGATTGCAGGATACGGTTTCAGCGTTACTCTGGCTACACCTTATCCTGAACTTTCGGAATCCGAAGGCCTGCAGATAGTTGGCTTCTCTTGGGATGATACATATTCATTGGAGCGTTGGATTCAAAATGCCGATGTAGTTATGGCCATGGGCCCCCTGCTCAGTCGGTTGGTTCACTGGCTTGGAAGACCGATTGAGCGCCCTGTCATTGCAGACCTTTACGACGTGGCACAGATTGAGCAAATCTTGATTTCTGCTTATTCAGGTTCATATTTTTCGATGCTGGTTGACATTTTGATAGAGGAAACGCTTACTTGTCTGCACAATGGGGACTTCTTCATCTGTGCAACAGAACGCCAAAGAGATTTCTGGTTAGGCGCTTTGTGGATGGCTGGTAGATTGAATGCCAGCACGTTGTCTATAGGGCTGGATCAGTTGATTGCTCTGGTCCCTATGGGGATTCCTAACGAACCTCCAAGATGGAGTGAGCCGGTCTTGAAAGGCGTGGTGCCTGGAATAGGGCCGCGAGACAAGGTGGTGCTCTGGATGGGGGGGCTCTGGGAATGGACTGATCCCCTAACATTGGTAACCGCTATTGAGCAGGTGCTGGCGTATCGCCAGGATGTGCGTTGGGTTTTCGGGGCTCTCCATCATTACGATGAACGGTTGGTTCCTAAGATGTCGAAGGCGGCACGCTTTTGGGAACGATGCCATGAGGCAGGTTGGATTGGGCGTTATGTTTTTTTCTTGGACTGGATTCCTTATAACCAACGCGGTGCTTACTTGCTGGAGGCGGATGTAGGGATTGGCCTGTACGATCAACCCTTTGAAAGCCGGTATGCGATTCGGGCCCGGTCGCTTGATTATCTCTGGGCGGCACTGCCGTGCGTATTGAGCGCTGGGGATGAAATGGCTGATCTATTAGGTGCTTACGGCTTAGCCACTATAGTTCCTCCGGGCGACTCTCACGCTGTGGCAAATGCCCTATTGCGATTATTGGATTCAACGCCTTCTCGGTCAGAACTGGCTCAGCGGATTGCGCCATTGCAGCATGCATTGCGCTGGTCTGTAGTAGTTGGACCAATTGTCGAATTTTTAAAACAGCCCAGATTAGCTCCGGATGCAAATCGCGCGCGAAAGCGGATTCCCTCGCTGGTCCAACTGCGCCAGGAGAATGATGAATTGCGCCGAAGTAATGATGATTTGCGCCAGGAAAATCGCGAGCTGCAAGCCTACTTAGCAGCCGTTAGAAGAGGCCGGTTGATACATTTGCTAAACCGAGTATATCGTGTGTTTGGAAAGAGATTTTTGTGAAAATTGCCTCCTTATCCCTTCCGTAGGTGAACGGTAATGCTGGATGAATTGGCGAACCAAGCGAAGAATTGGCTTTGCACTTTTCCTTCTACGGCTCCTGTTGTGGTCGTGCCTGTATATGAGGCATATGAGGATGTGATGGAATGTATTGATAGCTTATTACAGGGGACCCCAACCCATGTCCCTATTCTGGTGCTTGACGATGCCAGCACTGATGAGCGGATTCCCAAGACCTTAATGGTGCTTGCTTCTACTACCGGTCGCTTCTTTTACATTCGCAAATCACTGAACACGGGGTTTGTGAACACAGTGAATTTGGCCTTTGCACTGTGTGCACCACGAGATGTCGTTGTGGTCAATAGTGATGTTGTCCTTCCACCTGCCTGGTTAGAGCGCTTACAGGCGGCTGCCTATCACCGTTCTAACATTGCCACAGCCACACCTCTCACCAACCATGGCACTATTGTATCCGTGCCGTACCGCAATAAGCCAATCCCAATAGAAGGGATGGCCGTAGAGGAGATAGATGCACGGATTCGGGAGAACTCGCTACGGCTATATCCAGTGATTCCCACGGCTGTCGGGCATTGTGTTTACTTCAAACGAGTTGCCTTAGACCTGGTAGGATACTTTGACGAGACCTTTAGCCCGGGATATGGTGAGGAGGTGGATTGGTCGCAACGGGCTGTATTGCTGGGATTTTCTCACGTGGTTGCTGACGATCTTTTCGTTTATCACAAGGGGTCCAGGTCTTTCAGGGAGAAAGGGGCTGATAAAAGAACACGCCTCAGAGAATTGCATGAAAGGTGGATTCGCCAGCGCTACCCGTGGTATGCTGAGTGGACTACGCAGGCTGCAAATGATAGAGAGAGCACCCTCGCTTATGCCATAGAGCAGGCACGAGATGCCATTTTGGGTCACCGTATCGCCATTGACGCTACGTGTATTGGAGGCCCTGTTACAGGTACTCAATTGCATACTCTGGGGCTGATCCGTGCCCTCGCTCTGGCAAAACCCTCAAATGTGCGTCTGTCCATTATTGTGCATGATCATGTGTTCAAAAACCGGGAAAGCCTTCTGGGGGTGGAAGCCCTTGTGGATGAACTGGTTCCTCTATCAGAGTTACAAGGGCTTCCGCAACCCCAATTCAGCCTAGTGCACAGACCGTTTCAATTGCAATCTCTTTCTGATCTGGTCTTTCTTCGGACTATAGCCCACCGGGTGATCATCTCTGTGTTAGACTTTATCGCTTTTTCCAGTGTGGGTTATGCGGTAAATTATGCAGACTGGGAGCGGTATCGGGAACTTATCCGGCTGGCCTGCGAAGTGGCTGACGGGGTTGTTTTCATTAGCCAGGATGCTGCCAGTGATGCCAGGCACCAGGGGATCTATATAGAGCCAGAACGTCTCAGCGTTTTGTATCCTGGAACTGATTACCAGTGGCATACTCCGGACCATGAACCTCCGGAGAAAAACCGGTTGCCTCCTGTCCCTTTTATCCTGGTATTAGGCACCAATTTCCGGCATAAGAATCGGCTCTACGCTTTAAAGTTATTGCCGATCCTTATAAACCATTATCACTGGAATGGGTATCTGGTTTTTGCAGGCCCTTATGTCTCTTATGGGGGATCGGTGGAGGAAGAGGCCTCGTTTCTTGCATCTCATCCTGAATTACGCTCCAGAGTGATTGATTTAGGTCCTGTCACCGAGGCGGAGAAGCAGTGGTTGTTGAAAAATGCCTCTCTTGTTCTCTACCCGTCCACATACGAGGGGTTTGGGCTCGTGCCCTTTGAAGCAGCAGCGGTAGGTACGCCTGCTCTGACGGCTCGCACCACGGCTCTGGCTGAGGTGCTGGGCGATGAAGTGCTTTATCTGGAGAGTTTTGATCTCCAGGAAGCCGCCAGCAAAGTCTGGGGGCTGTTGAACGATCCGGCGATGCGGGATAGGCAGGTAGCCGCAATTCAGGCCCGGATGAGGGAATTTACCTGGGAAAAGACCGCCTCACAGGCCTGGGATTTCTATCGGCGGGTGTTGAGAATGCCGCCTAACCCGTCCAGGGCGGTGTTATGGCCTCTGGTTGCGGATAAGAAGCCCTACGTGATGCCATTAGGCGGCCCGTTTATTGTCCGCGTGGCCAGGCGTCTGAAGCGCGCTCTGGAAGTCACGCTGGCGGAATGGCTCAAATTGGGGGCAGAGACAGTCCAATTCTTTCGGTACTGGCTGAACCGGTACTTCGCCGGAAAGAAACGCTGATTACCTGGAGGTACCGATGCGGCAGGGTATGCTTCTCGGCTCTTTGGTTTTGGTGCTCTTGGCGACATCTCCCGTTTTGGGACGAACAGCTTATCTATCTTCACAGCCCACCAAAGTAATCCTGGGTAACGCCAGAGTGGAGGAATCTTCCGTCGCAACGGCGGACTTTAACGGCGACGGTTTCAAGGAGATTGTCGTTGGAGATGTGGAGGGAGTATTGTACGTTGTCTCCCGTACAGGTTCCAACTGGTCTGTCGTGTGGTCCCGGCAGACCAACATAGATATTGAAGCGGCCAATCCTCCCACGCACACCTCGGATAACA
>JBHOQL010000113.1:0-14218 GCA_042408195.1 Anaerolineae bacterium | reverse complement strand
TATCCCAGGGGGCCGAAGACCCCGGTCAGGAGCGCGCTTCCCGCATCATAGGTGTAGGTGAAGACGGCGCCCCGCGGGGTGGTCATAACCGTGGTGCGGCCCAGGCCGTCGTAGCCGTAGCGGGTGACGGCACCCACGGCGTTCTCCACGGCGATGAGGTTCCCGGCCGCGTCGTAGGTGTTCGTGATGACGTTGCCGTTGAAGTCGGTGAGGCGGATGGGGAGGCCCCGGTCGTCGTAGGTGAAGGTACGGGTGAAGCCCAGCGCGTTGGTGATGACGGTGAGGTTGCCCCTGCTGTCGTAGCCGTAGAAGGTCCTCCGGCCGGCCGGGTCCTGCTCCATCGTGAGGCGGTCCTGATCGTTGTATTCCCACGCCCGCTCCCAGCCCAGAAGGCCGGTCTCGCGGATCAGGTTTCCCCGGCCGTCGTATGCGTAGTGCCACTCCCGGCCCTCTTTGTCCTTGAAGTAGACCCGTCGGTCCTGATCGTCGTATCCGTATTCCTCGGTGCGGCCCAGGGGGTCGGTGACGCGGATGAGGCGGTAGGCGTCGTCGTACTGGTGGACGGTGGGATGACCGTAGGCATCCAGGATGGTGCGGGTATGGGCGGGGTCGTCGTAGGCGAAGGTGCGGCGGGTGGTGGCACCCTCTATCTGTTCCACCACCCGGCCGAAGGTGGGATCGTTCCGGTCTTCACCGTAGCGCAGCCGCAGGACGGGGTGGCCTTTGGGGCTGAGGATAGCGGTGAGCCAGCCGAAACCGTTGTAGGTGTAGCGCCAGGTCTGCCCGCGGGCATCGGTGAAGGCCGTGAGGAGTCCTTCGGTGTATTCGTAGCGCAGGCGCACTCCCTCCGGAGCGGTGATTTCCCGGATCTGGCCCTCGGGGTTGTAGGCGATCCCGATCCACCGCCCGGCGCTGTTCTCCACCCGGATCAGCCGCCCGGCGCCGTCGTAGGTGAGGGTCTGGGTGTTGCCGTTGGGGTCGCGCACCTCCACCAGGCGGCCGCCGGTGTCAAAGCGGTATTCGGTGAGGTCCTTCTGCCTCAGGACGTAGCCGCCGGAGACGGCCTGGAGGGTATCGGTGTTGCCCGGGCTCTCCGAGGTAAAGGTGCCATCGGGGTTCCACCGGAAGAGGGCGGTATGGCCGTCGGGGTAGTGGACTTTGACGCCGCGCAGCAGGTCGTTGTCCACGAACTCCAGGCGGAAGTCAAAGGGCCAGGACCAGCCGGGGCCGAAGGGGCCGGGGTCCATCCCCACGACGGTGAAACCATCCTTGGGGATGACGGCCTGGGCGTTGTAGACCCGCTCCACCCGGATTTCGGTGTCCCCGATGCCGGGCAGACGCAGGTCCAGGGTGCGGGTGACGAAGTTGCCGGAGGCGGTGTTGACGGGGTCGCCCTCGGTGCCCTGGTGGCCGCCGCAGGGGCCCTTGAGGCAGGTGAGGCCGAAGGTGCCGGAGTAGGTGGCGGGGAGGCGGGCCGTCCAGACGCTGGAGTTGCCCGCTGGATCGGTGGCGATGATGACGAAGGTGTTCAGGCCGATGCGGGGGAGGCGAATTGCGGCCCTATAGCGATGGGGCCCTATCGCCCTCATAGACGCGGCCGCGCCGCCCCCACTGCTGCTGCTGGCGGCCAGATCCACCGAGGCCACGGCGCAGTTGTCCACCACGGTGACTTCCAGAGAATAGCCGCCTTCGCCATCGGGCCAGATGAACGCATCGCGGATCTCTGGCGGGGTCACATCCCGCATCGCCAGATAATAAGCGGAAGTGGAATACGCGGTGTAGGTTTCGGTCCACAGCAGGGTCTGGATGGAGTAAGTGGCGCTGAGGGGGGCGTTGGGGAAGAGGATCCGGCTTGCCTCTACGGGCCCAACTGGCGAGTCTGTGAAAGCCTGTTCCCGCGTCCCCCCACCGGGGCCGGAGGCGGAGACCCGCGCGTGATCGTAGGTGAGAAGGCTCCCGGTGCCCTCCGGATTGCTAGCGAGATAGATTTGGATGCCGGAATAGTAATCGAAGGCGGTCACCCCGGTGAAGAAGACATAGGGCAACCCGGGCGCGGTCCGGCTGGGGATAGCAGGCGCCAACTGGACGGCCTGGTCACACGGGTTGGCGCCGGAGGCCAGGAGGGCGAACTCGGTGAAGTGGGTGGTCCAGGCGGTCACCTCGTTCCTGTCCGCATCCGCTGCGGAGGGGAGCGCTTTCCATTGTCTGGCGGCTTCGTCGTAGAAGTAGAGATGCAGCCGTTGCTCCAGCCAGCGGGGGATACCGGCATCGTCGTAGCGCACCCGGATTTCCAGCGGTGCGCCGAACTCCCGCACCGGTCGTCCGTTGCCGGCCTGAACGGCTTCCAGCACGAAATGCCCTGCACCCGCCACAAAGCCTTCGGACCAGGCCAGCCCCCGGCTCTCGTAGCGCACCCGCACGCTCTCCGTCACCGCACCGGGAGGAAAGATCACCGTCACCTTCCCATCGGGGGAGGTATAGGTCCCGCCCCGGTAGGAGATGAGCCCCGGCTCATAGTTCCGGACCACCAGGGGGAGGAAGAGGCGATAAGGGGCCGCAGGCACGGGGCCTGCCGCCGCTGGCGCCGACGGAAGGGCCACGCCGAGGGCCACGGCCCGATGGGCCTCGCCCCGTGGGGCTTGCCCGAGGCGGCGGTCTTCCGGAGCCTTCGGCCAGGGATCGGCCGACGCCGTCCCTTCCGGCAAGGACATCAACGAAAGTGGATGCCCGGCGCGAAGCGCGGAAGGCGGATTCCCAGCCAGCACCGCGACAAAAGTCCTGCCCTCGCCGGGCACGGAAGGGAGTTCCGGCCCAAGGTCCGCTTCCACCGGCCACGCCTCGGGCACTGCCGGCCCTGGCCAGATGGCCGCTATGGGCTGTCCGCTTCCCACCGCACCCTGAGATGGGAGAGCCGGCCCCTCCGGCAGAGACGGGTCGCGGGCGCCGGCCCCCAGTTCCCGGGCCAACCCCGTCCGGTCGGGGGTCGGGCACCTCCGGCCAAATGATGGGGACCCGGGGCCGGGAAGGGATGGGCAGGAAGAGAAAGCCGGACGGGAGGCCCGTTTCTGGTGCGGCAGAGGATTCCGGTGAACGATCAGAAAGGGATGCGGGTCGGAAGGATTCTGAAGGGGCGGGGCCGGCGGGGGTCATCCATTCCGGAGCGGGTAAGGTGCGCGGGTTAATGTCCATCGGCGGCGGGGAACTTGCCTGGGGGGCGGAGAAGGGAAGGATGCCGGCCAGTAACGAAACAACGCACACAAAGTTGAGCACACCGGTAGTCCGGAGCCGGGAGACCATCGCAACCTCCGCAACCTCCTTTCCAGGGCTGAGAAGAGCGATTTAGTAATTTTATACCAAGAGTGGAGCCGTTGCCAAACCGATTGCGTCTTCGGGTGCATGCACGGTTTGTCAGTGAGTTGTTGGACAGGCTGAGAGGGTTGCCTTCTGAGCATAAGAGATGAATGCTAACCCAATGCCTCTGGAGGTGCTAAATGGCCCGTTGTCTCCCTTTCCAGCAAGAAGATTTCATCCGACAAATGACGGACCAGATGACCCAACTGGCCCAGCGGATGGCCGAATGGGTGGCCGCTCAACCCCGAACGCTGGAGGAAATGGAAAAGGAATCGCTTGCTCTCCTTCGCCAACTGGAGCAGGCCTTTCTTACCAGTCTTCTTACCCGGAACCCGCCATCTCCTGCTCGTGTGGTCAGACTGCCCACTATCAGCGAAAACGGCCAGCTCGAGGTGAACCGGCCCTATTACCTGTGCCCTTCCTGTCATCACAGGACTGTACCGCTGGCTCAGAAACTGGGGCTCTGTGCGGGCAGGATAACGCCCTGGCCCTGGCAGGTGTTCAGCTCCCCTTCGAGGAAGAGGCTCATCTGGTCTATCAGTTGACGGGTATCCTGGTCTGCCCTAATACCATTAGGAAAGCCACCGAGGGTCCGGGTCAGGTAGTTGTGGAAGAAGAGCAAGCAGCCATAGAGGCTGCCTGGGGCCTGGCTTATCCTCAACTGCCCCCTTGCCTGCGCGGGCCCTGGATCGTGAGGAGGTGGTACGGACCTGGGAAGAGGGCTGGAAGGAGATGAAAAAACTGCTCCGCCGCCGTCCCAACGGAGCGGTTCGTGGGGGATACGATCTCAGCCGATTTTGCAGACCTGGAAACGTTCGGGCGAGCGCTCTGGCTGAAAGGGTATCGGCGAGAAGTGACCCAAGGGAAAGAGGTTGTAGCGATTGGGGATGGGGCGCATTAGATATGGAATATGGTGGAGGAACATTTCCCTGGGCTGCCTGGGGAGAGGAGAGCCCTCAGGCCCAGGAATGGGCGGAGAAGCGCTTAGATAAATTATGGGAAGGGAAGGTGACGGAAGTGGTTCAGCACTCCCAGGAAAAGGCGGCGATAGCAGGAGAGACGGCTTATCAGACGGTGACGCACTACCCGAACAATCGGGAGCGGGTGCGCTATCCGGGGTATCGGGAGAGAGAAGAGTTAAGATTGGCAGTGGGACGATGGAAAGTGGGTGCAAGCACGTGTTGGGGTGTAGGTTGAAGGGAGCGGGAAAGAGTTGGAGTGTTCTCGCGCGGTTGTCTATCTGCGAGCCTGGCTAAAAAGCAGTTGTTGGGAGGAGACGATAGCCCAGCGCCCCCTTTCCCGAACCTATACCCGTCGTCTGGCACACCCTTTCTGACAAATCGTGCATGCACCCCTGCCGGCCCTTTGCAATCCTCCCCAGTTCTGTTGTATAATCCTTTTAAAGGAGGAAAATGGAAAAAGAACTGGTTCTAACCCGTAACGATTTGCTTGTCTTAGGTTTACTTATAGACCGGCCTATGCATGGCTATGAGATTCTCCACCAGCTTCAATCTACAGGCATAGACCTCTGGTGGAGTATAAGCCCGGCAGCTATTTACTATTCTCTTTCCAAGCTGCATCGTCAGGGCCTGGTTTTTGAGGTTAAGGCCCCCGGCGAAGGCCCGGAGCGGAGCGTTTATCACCTTACCGATAAAGGGTTAGAAGCCTTTTTTGTCAACATGGAAGAAGCGCTGGCTTCAGAAGAGCCGAACCGCTCTGAGTATGACTTGGGCATATTTTTCCTGAACAAGTTCCCCCAGGATCGGGCCGTCGAGCTCTTGGAACGTAGGTTAGCATTCTTGCGCCGCCGTGAACAGGAACTTGCCGAAGCACAGCTCCAGGTCCAGAGCGACCCTCTCCATCACGCTATTCTCGTCCGCCATGCTACCTGCACTAAAGTTGAAAGGGAATGGCTTGAAGGGATCATCTACCACCTGCGCGGCGAAGAAACCCTGTACAGAGGCTTGTTGGTGCTCAAGGGTGACCTGCGCAGTTTCCATCTCACTGACCTTATTAGGTTAATAGCGTCCGGCCGTCACAGCGGTACTTTATCTGTAACCGATGGGGTATCGGTTCGCACTCTTTCCTTTCGTGAAGGACGGCCAGTGTGTGCTACCTCCCGAAGGCCTGAAGGGGCGGTCGAGGGACCAGAGCAGATCCTGAACGATATATATGACCTTTTCCGCTGGCAGGAAGGGACTTTCTCCTTTGACCAGCAAGCTTGTCCCCCTGAAGGGTGCACTGTACTCAACATGAGTGCAGAATGCCTTCTCCTCAACGGTGCCCGCTGGGTGGACAGCTGGGCTATAATCCAGCGGGTTGTTCCTTCCTCCGAGGGGATCTTTGAGCGGGTAAGTGGCAAAACTTGCCCGGATGATGTGGTCCTGACCGAGGAAGAGAGAAAAGTTCTGGAAACTTTGGACGGTACTCACAGTGTAGCAGAGATAGCTCGGGCATGTAACTTGACAGAGTTTGAAACTAGTAAAATCATTTACGGCCTTTACGTAGCTGGACTGGTCCTGCCAGGAAGCTTGGATAAGGTCCGTCTGCGGCGAGCCTTCCGGGAATTTGCTGAACTCCTTTGCCAGGCTACCAAGCCCTACCGCAAGAGCCCTGATGATTACTCCTGTGAGGAAGAAGTAAATAGGCGCGCTGCTCACCTGCCAATTCGCTTCAACCGCAGCCGAATTGAGGATTACACCGACCCATCTTTAAGGACAGAAGAGCTGGCTAATGCATATCGGCTCTTCCTGCAGATACAACGGGAAGTAATTCAGGAGAGGCTTGGCAAGGTCTTGATGGAAAAATTAGTCCAGCAAGCAATGCACCAATTAAACCCCTTTCTGAAGGAAACCCTCCGGCGTTACAGGGTTCTTTAGCCCTTGGAAATGTAAAGACCCGTGGGATCCACTTCCTCCCTAAGGACTCTTAGCTCCTCCTCAGTAGGCGGTTCGGTCTGCTCCACTTTGTCGGGGATTATCAGTTCAAAACCGGTATTGTCTATGACGTCCTGCACAGTAATGCCCGGGTGTGTAGCCAGAAGCTTCATCCTCTTCGTTTCTTCATCAAAGCCTAACAGGGCCAGGTTAGTGACCACCCGGTAAGGGCCCGAGCCTCTGGGCAGACCAACCGCTTCTCTCGCTCCGGGTCCCCACAGATAACCCGGGGTGGTTATGAAATCCACCTTCTCCACAAAACGGCGCCGGTCGTGCCGCATAATTATTATAGTCCGCCAACAGAGAGAACCCACATCGTTGGCACCGCCACTTCCTGGCAGCCTTACTTTCGGCCGTTTATATTCCCCAATGACGGTGGAATTCACATTCCCATACGGGTCAATCTGCGCTCCTCCAATGAAGCCATATTCTATGAATCCTCTGGCGGCTGTTTCCATGATATCGCATATCCCCGAAGCAGCGAGAGCTTTCCGGAAGGTGTTGTATTCTCCCACTGCAAGGGGCAATTCTTCCAGCGTGGCTCCGATCCCACCAAACTCAAAGATGGGCACGAGGTTAGGGGCATGGAGCTTCTGAGCTAAAGCTGCTGCCAGCATCGGAATACCGGTGCCGATGAAAACAGTGGTGGAATCGGGCATGAGGCGTGAGGCCACGCAGATCATCAGCTCCGTGAGGTTATAATTCTTATTCGCCATAGATTCTACCTCCTTTTCTCGGCTTTCTCCCTGAGCTTCTCCAGCCTCTCCCTACCGATTTTTTCCAGATACTCTTCGTGGCTCCTTACACTGTAAACATATTTCTCAAGGTAAGCCCTGGCCCCCTCTTCCGTCTGGGAAACTTCTGCCCATTCCTTTATGAGCTCCTCGTCCCGAGCATACATGTAGCACATCTCCCCTGGGTGAGAACCGAAGGGGGCATGGACAACAGCGTCCACCAGGAAGTAAGGGATTATGGTGTGGTCTGGATAGCGACGGATTTCCTCGGTGGGTACTATTTCCTCTGCGCTTATTATGAGGCGTTTAGCAGCACGGGCCAGCTCAAAGGCGAACCCACTTATACCCTCAATTTGGGCATTGCCGTAGCGGTCGGCTCGGTGGACGTGGATCAAGGCTACATCCACAATCAAGGCCGGAAGCAATGCAACCTTCTGCCCAGTGAAGGGGCACTTCACCACTTTGGCCGCGCTGGATTTAAGGGTATCACTGCCCAGCATGGAGCGGACAGGGATAAAGGGAACACCCATGGCAGCTGCTTTGAATCGCCAGGCTATGGCGCCGTTGGACCAATCAGATATCACTTCAACCTGGCCACTTTCCACTGCCCGCCGCAGGGCGCTGGATACTCCATAGACTTCCAGGCCTATGTAGGTTACCTCCATCTGTTTGACCAGGCCTGCCGCCAGAAGCAAGTCCAGCTCCAGCACCCCTTGTCCGGCTATCCGGAGGTCCTTTTTGCCCTGGCGGATTATTTCTCGGGTTAAAGACATGGGGCAGCGTACGGTGCCGTATAGTTCGGTGGCCAGGTAATCGCCGTCGTGGACGAAACGGCTTATGGCTTCCTGTTCGCTCATGAGCTTATCTACCAGGCCTTTAGGCTTTTGGCGGTTCCACTCGCGAAAGGCCTCCAAGTCCGGCGGCTGAATGAGCTTGCCTAGCCCTTCTTCTACTATCTCAAATTCCAGCATACTCCCCTCCTGTGGGCCTGAAATACTTGATATCGGCAATTTCCCCTTTCCGCTCCTCAGCTGGCTTGAAGACAGCCTCTACCCTCATCCCTATGTAGACCTCATCAGGCTCTACTTCTCCGAGATAATGGACGATCCCACCATCGGCTCCGTCAAGCTTGACGAAGGCCAGTATAATGGGTTTCTCCAAAGGGTTCTCTTCCAGATCCATGTGGAGGACGGTAAAGGTATGGACTTCACCTCTGGGTGGGACTTCGACCCATTCTTCCAGCTCTGAGAAGCAGCGCTCACAATAGAGACGAGCCGGGACATAGAGAATTTTGCAGTGGGGGCACTTTGTCCCCATTATCCGAGCGTTGTCCTTTATCTCCCGAAAGAAACGTTCCCCGGCTATACCAACAGTGTAGCGAGCGTAAAGGGGGATTTCCCCCACCCACACCTTCGCCTCTGTAATGCGATTCACTTTCTCCGCAGTTCCCATAGCAATCCTCCCAGTTTATTCTTCCAATGGCTTAAAATAGAGGATATCAGTTATAGCTCCGGTCCGTTCCTCCGAAGGCTTCCACACGGCCTTGACCCGCATACCCACTCTCACTTCATCGGGATCCACCTCTCCGAGGAGGTGCATTATCCCCATCCCTCTGGAAGCTCCATCAATTTGGATGACGGCGGGTATCTGGGGTTCCTTTACCCGCACCATGTCCCAGGTCACGTAGCATATGGAAAAGGTGAGGACAGTGCCTGTATCCTTAAGGTAAACCCATTCATCGGTTGGTCTGAAGCATTGCTCGCAGAACATCCTGGGTGGGACCATGATCCTGCGGCATTTCCGGCACTTGCGGCCAATGATGCGTCCTTCCTTAAGTTCCGCCAGGTAGCGGCCTACAGCTACCCCAGCATCCCACGCATAGCGAAGTTTGGGATACCACACGGTGTAGAGGACTTTCCCTTCTTCAAAGTCCTCTTCTTTAACATAAGTCCCGGGAAATTTCTCTATGCAGACCGTCATGGGTGGCCTCCTTTTCAAAGTTTAGGGGAACATCCGCGGCGCCTCAGCAGGTAAATGGATAGCACGATTATCAAGATCATCAGCGAGAGAACACCAAGCTCAAGCAAAACGGACTCGAACAGCTCAAGATTGCCTTCCAGTATTAGGCGAGATTGTTCGGCTGTGATGATGAGGATGCGCCGCACCGCCGCAATGAGCCCGATTATCAAAAATGGCTCGCAGGAAAGTTCGTGCTGACGGATTGAGATTCCTACGGTATGGAGGATTTCCACTAACATCAGGACAACCAGCAAGGAATCCAGGATGTGGAGTATTTCTCTGAACAGGGTGCCTTCATTCAGGGAGATGACAAATTTCTGCGCCGCAAAGAAGGTAACAGTAGCCGCAGTAACCATCAGCAGAAGACCTACCGCAAAGTAGATGGCGTTCTCGGCAAATCTCCAGACCTCATCCACAGTCCATCGCTTCATATAGGGGTTACCCTTCGTAAAAAGCAATGGGCATGCATTCGGTATTGAAAGCCCAGCCCAGCAGACCTTCTTTGTTCACCAAAATTATTCCGCCCCTGCCTCCCGTCCTCTCCTCGAGGATCTGAATTGCCTTTCGCGCAGCTTCTCGGGGATGTAACCCTTGCCCCAGCAGATCACAGGCGGTCTTGGCCAGCACCACCTTTATTATTGCCTCGCCGATGCCCGTGGCCGAAGCCGCCCCTGTCCGATTATCGGCATAGGTTCCACACCCAATAAGCGGGGTGTCGCCGAGGCGGCCAGGCATTTTACCTATGAGCCCACCTGTAGAGGTGGCCGCTGCCACGTTGCCCCGTACGTCTATAGCCACTGCTCCCACCGTGTCACCTTCATAGGGGAAAGAACCGGCCGTTTTCCACTGAAATTTCTGCCTTTCTGTTACAAGGCTTTCCAGAGGCACCTCCTCTATTTTGTAGAGCCTGGCTAACCTCAGAGCCCCTTCCCCCACGATGAGGATGTGAGGGGTCTTTTCCATAACCAGCCGGGCGAGGGACACCGGGTGGAGGATGTTCTTCACTGCTCCAACAGCTCCCGCCTTCAGAGTTGCTCCGTCCATTATGGCTGCATCCATCTCTATCTGCCCTTCCATCGTAAGAGCGGAGCCTCTGCCGGCATTGAAGGCGGGATCCTCTTCCATCACCCTAACAGCTGCCTCAACGGCATCCAGAGCCGAACCGCCTTTCTTAAGGATCTCCCAACCCATCAGCGCTGCTCTGCGGCAACCCTCCTCCCTGGCCGCCAGGATTTCCTGCGGAACTTTTGCTGCTCCACCGTGAACTAAAATTGCCGGCTTCATATCCCCAGTATCACCACTGTAGCTACCTGCATCAGGTCACCCCAAGCTTGGGCAAGACCGCGCTTGGGATTGCCCGGAACCTGACGCTTGCCCGCTTCACCCCTGAGCTGCCAGAAAATTTCAGCCACTTTCATAAGACCAGCAGCAGCTATTGGGTTGCCCACACCCAAAAGCCCTCCCGAAGGGGAACTGGGAAGCCAGTCGGGCTCGTTCTCCTTATCCCGGTCAAAGCGGCCTCTGATGGCGTCTTCAGGGGCCTTGCCTTTGTCGGCCAAAAGGAGTCCTTCCAAGTGGTGAAGTTCTTTGTAATTGAAGGGATCGTAGGGCTCAACTATGTGAATTTCCTTCCTGGGTTCTTTTATCCCAGCCATCTTGTAGGCCATCCTGGCCGCTTCCTCCACATAGACGGGATAGGAAAGGTCACGGTTAGTCCAGTAAGTCGTGTCGAGGCACCAGCCCACCCCTTCTATCCAAACCGGCTTATCGGTCACCCGACGGGCTATGTGTTCGGCAGCGAGGACGACGGCTACTGCCCCATCAGAGATGGGGCTGACATCCAGGCGCTGAACTGGCCAGGCCAGCACTTCAGAATTGAGCACATCTTGAACGGTGATGTTGGGGTCACCCAACAATGCGCAAGGGTGATCGGCTGCATTGCGCCGGTTCTTAACTGTAACGTAAGCGATGTCCTCTTTTCTGAGACCGTAGCGGGTCATGTAGGCGTTCATTTCCAAGGCAAAAATCCAGAGCAGGTTGGGGCCAAGCGGCCTTTCAGTGGTGTGGTCAAAAATGGTGATGAAAGCCCCCTGAGGATGGGGCATGCAGGAAGACATTTTCTCTTCGCAGACCACGAGGCAGGTATCGAAAACACCTGAAGCCACGTGATACCAGCCCTGAATTACCGCGAAGACCCCGGTTCCTCCTCCGACGAAACAGCGGATGTAAGGCTTACCCCAAGCCCCTGCTCCATCCGAAAGATATTCGGATTTCATGTGGACGGCATCAAAGGCATCGGGGGCAGAACCCAAGACCACGCAGTCAATATCGTCCAGGGTCATCTCGCAGGATTCCAAAGCCATGGAGGCAGCTTGCCATGCCAGCTCCTTGGGTGTCTCCAGAGCTCTACGGACAAATTTGGTCATCCCTGCTCCAACGATGGCTACCCTTGGCATTTTTCCCTCCCCTATACGCTGAGGATAACAACCGCCCCGCTGGTAGTGGGAACCCCACGCCATCCAAAAGCAAGGCCCACCTGGGCATCGGGTATTTGACGTTTGCCAGCCTCCCCCCTGAGCTGGAAGACCACTTCCATAACCCTCGCCAAGCCCGAGGCTTCCAGCAAGTGGCCCATCCCCAAGTTTCCGCCGGATGGGTTAATGGGGAACTCGCCCTCCAGGCAAGTGTAACCTTCCTCTACGAGGATCCCGGCCTCTCCCGGAGCACAGAGCCCGAGGGCTTCCATATGCTGGAGTTCCTTATAAGCAAAGGTGTCGTCTATTTCAGCGAAATCTATCTCATGACGGGGGCTACGGATTCCGGCCATTTCGTAGGCCATCTTGGCGGCCTTCGTGGCGTAGTCGGCCCTTGACCAAGAACGGGACTCAAGCCAGAAGGTATCGTTGGCCCAGCCTATCCCCCGGATCCACACGGGCTTATCGGAAAGGGCTCTTGCCACATCCCCTGAAGCCAGAACCATCACTATGGCCCCATCGGCATGGCGGCTTATCTCCAGGGAAGTTAGAGGTTCGGCAACAGGTTCGGAGGCGAGGATATCCTCAGGGGTGAGACTGGCCGGGTAAGAGGCCAGCGGATTAAGGAAAGCATTGCGGCGGTTTTTGGCTACCACCATAGCGCACTGTTTGTGAGTGGTGCCTGTTTCGGCCAAATAGCGGCGCATCTCCATTCCAGCGATGGCGTAGGGGTGAAAGGCCAGAGGTCTGTTAAATATCGGATCTAAAGCGAAGGCCAAGACATGGGAATAATTGAGAATGTTGGAAGCCTTGGAGTGCGATTCCACCACCACAACGTCAAAATAACCGGTTTTTATCTGGAGGAAAGCCGCCGCAAGACCATGGATCCCATCACCACACACGGTATGGACGGGCTTTAGAGCTCCTCCGAGCTGATCGGGTACATATTCATCAAAGATGCTGGAACCTTCGTGGAAATCTTCGGAGACTGTTACAAAACTCTGGACATCTTTGCGAGGGTTAATACCTGCTTCTTCGTAAGCTTTTGCGGCGGCTTCAAACATCAGCTCTTTGTAGGAGACATCGGGGGTTAAAGGGCGGAAACCGGAGTAACCTACTCCTATGATGGCAACTTCTCTGCCCATGGCTGCTCTCCTCGCTGAGTGTTTAGCTCCCAGAGCTGGGGATTATTTTACACAATTTGCAGGAGTAGGCAAATCTATCCACCTTTCTTCTGGTAACTGAAGGAAAGAATTGGGATATACTGAGCTTTAGTTATCCTGCGGAGAGCGCCGGTTAAAGGTGATTGTTCGCTGCTCTCTTGCTGACGGGGCTCAAGGGATCAATAGGCCTGGCAAATTTGCTCCCGCGCCCACTCCAGCGCTCCGCAAAGCCAAAGCGGCCACCAAACCCTTCATTTTCCAGCAGTGCCCCCGATCCCTGCACTGCCAACCAAATCCCCTAAAAGCACTCCCCACCACCCCACTCCCAATCGGACACCCGGCCGCCCGAAAGATAGGATATGCCCTCTGTTCCGCCCGCTCCCGAAAATAATCAGCCGTCCGACAGATCCCCCTCACCAATCCAACCGGTGGCCAAAAGCACCTCGCACCTCTGGACAACCCCTTCCACTTCCCCTTGCCAAAGCCGCTCTTCCACTTCCTTTACCCATCCTACCGCCCCTTCTCCCAGGGCTTCCTTCCCTAACGCTCACACATGTTTAATCGCATGATTCCAGTCCACAATCCGCACCGTTTGGGACAATAGGTCTCAGCAAAGCCACCTATCCACAGCGCCCCATCGCCCAGCACAATCGCCTCCCCCTCCAACCCCAAACCCCGATTATACGCGCAACCCCACCCCCTCCGTCGAAAGACTTCCACCTCCCCATAAGAGGCCCAGTATCCGGTCTGGCGAGCTTCCACCTCTCCATCCTTCCCAGGGCCAAGCTCAAAATAAATGGCAACCTTGACCTTGTGCCACCCATCCCCTACCCAAACCTTCATCCCCTCCAGGCTGATCCCAGCGGCCAATTTCTGCCCCTCCCTCGGTGCTGGGACCTATTCCGCGCACATCCCGCTTGCCCACAACCCCTTCGCCTCTTCCTGGCCTCGCTCGGCCAGAAGCCCACCACACCCCTGCACCAGCCGGTGAATCATACTCCGAGAAACCGTCAACCCTCACAGCCGCTCCAAGCCTCTTCCGCTTCCCAATAGGAACTGAACGCCTGGGCGACCCTCAGAACCTGCTCCAGTCTCTTCTCACTCCAACCGCCCTGAATCCCCTTCTTTCGGTCCAGGAGGGAAAATCCTTGCCTCACACCGCCCACAGGTTAAATAGGCCCACTTCAGCGGTATAATCCATGCTGGCAAATGATCCTCAAGCCTTTTCGCTCATACCTACCCTTGATCCTTCGCACCGCTGGGAGATGAACAGATCGGTCTTTGCTTTAGAAACCCGAATCAGCGCATTTTAGCCGCTTTTGGATTGCAATATTGAGAAAAGCCTTTATCTTCAGCTTTTTCTTGACAAATTTCTATTTTCGCGCTACACTTTAATTAAATGATTCGCTAGAATGGTGGGCTAAGAGGTCTTCTTGAGCCTCTGGTCTAGCAAGTCGGGACACCGAGGTGAGCCAAGCTGATGAGGATGTGAACTGAGGGAGGGCATCCTGTGTTCCTGAGGTGTTTCGCCAGGAAGCGTG
>JBHOQL010000051.1:0-8639 GCA_042408195.1 Anaerolineae bacterium | reverse complement strand
ACTTTTAGCTACCTTTTAGCCTTTATTCTGTCGCACCGCCGCCTATTGCCAAGATACTACGCCCTCCCTCGCAAGGTCAGCATATCTAAGACCGTCTTGAGTAAAATCACCAGGTCCAACCAGAGGGACCAGTGCTTGATGTAGTAGAGGTCATACTGGAGTTTGATGACGGTGTCCTCTTTGGAGGACGCGTAGCCGTATTTGACCAGCGCCCATCCGGCCATGCCAGGCCGGACGGCGTGGCGCACCCGGTAGAAGGGGATCTCCCGGGCCAGTTCCTCCACGAACTCCGGCCGCTCCGGCCGGGGACCCACCGCGCTCATCTCCCCCTTGAGGATGTTGATAAACTGAGGGAACTCGTCTATATGGGTCTTGCGCAGGATGCGGCCCACCCGGGTGACGCGGGGATCGTTCTTCTGCGCCCACACTGCCTGCCCCTTCTCCGCATCGGGAACCATCGTCCGGAACTTGTAGGCCCGGAAGATGCGCCCGCCCTGCCCCACCCGTTCCTGGGTGTAGAAGATAGGGCCGGGGGAGTCCAGGTAGATAGCCAGAGCGATGAAGGGGAACAACGGTGCCAGAAAGACCAGGCCCAGCGTGGCTCCCACAATGTCAAAAAGCCGCTTCACGATCCGATTGAACGGACGGGTAAGGGGGTGATGGATCGGCATCGCCACATACCAGTTGCTCCCCACGTGCTCAATGGGCACCCGGCCGGTCAATTGCTCGTAGAGCACCGGCATCGGGATAATCTCCACGCCCAATTCCAGGCAGTCCGTGAGAATCTGCAGGAGTTCGCCGTTGATCTCGTGGGTAATAGCCAGCACCAGGGTATCTATGTTGTGCTGGCGGATGAGGGTGGGGAGGGAGTAGCGGTTGCCCAGGACGGGGAGGGTGAGGCGTAAAACGTGAAGCGTGAGGTTTTGTTTGGCCGGGTCATCGTCCACGAAGCCCACAATCCGATAGGAGCCATCGCCGTGCTCGGCCAGGGCTTCGGCGATGGTGCGCCCGGCCCAGCCCGCGCCGATGATAAGGGCGCGGCGGCATAGAGCCGGTTGGCTTAATGCGATCCGGTAAAGCCCCCGGACGGCCACGAGGTTCCCCACGGCGATGAGGGGAAAGGCCAGCAGGGCGGATCGGGAGGCGGGCAGAGAAGGAGTGATATATGGAATCAAGAGATAGACCCCGCAGGTGACCAGGCCCGCCTTAAGGACCGCCAGGGCGGAGGAGGGAAACCGCCCAGCCACGCGCAAGTCATAGGCATCAAAGGCCTGAGCGATCAGCAGCCAGAGCAGGCTCAGGACCAGAAACCAGAGGGGATGCTGGAGCACCAGGCCCCCATCCAGGCTGTATCCAGGCCGCAGCGCCAGGGCCAGAAGCAGCGCACCGTTCACCGCCAGCAGGTCCAGCACCTGCAGGACCAGGCGGCGCTCGGAGAAGGGGAGAGGGAAAAGGCCCCGATAGGCGAAACAGAGCCGGGTTACAGGCTGTTGTTCAGCCCCCATTTGCATCCTGCTTACTCCCGCTCACTTGCTTAACTGCCAAATGATATACCTCTTCCAGCATAGCCACTGACCGCTCCCAGGTATATTTCTCTTCCACCAACCGCCGGGCGTTACGGGCCAGGCGACGGCACAAAGCAGGCTCTTTAAGAAGCCGAACTACCTGCTCGGCCAACCCTTCTGCATCTTCCGCCACTAAAAGATGTTCACCACTTATAGCCTCAACACCACTTAAAGCATAAGGCGTGACCACTATAGGCACACCAGAGGCCATAGCTTCCAGTACTTTGTTTTGGATACCTGTGCCTGCCTGCATTGGAGCCACGGCCACCGTAGCCCGGGCCAGGTAATCCTGAATGCGCGGGACATAACCGGTGACTTCAACGCCTGGCAATTTTGCCAGACTTTGCACGAATTTAGGTGGATCTGCCCCAATGATGAGAAAACGCGCATCGGGCACATACTGACGGACCAGAGGGAAAACTTTGGTAGCAAAGTAGACAGCCGCCTCTGCATTTGGGAAATAACCCATGCGTCCTGTAAATATGATCAATTTATCGGCTCGCCCGTCTTCATTATACGGAAAGTCATCCAGGTCAACACCATTGGGAACAACATGAATTGTCTCAAAATCACCCATTGCTTTCTTATCCATAGGCGATGAGACAACCTGTTGGTTAAAAGAAAAGACCAGGTCACGCTCGTAGCGAGCCATCCGCTGAGCTTCCAGGTGAAATAGCCATTTTAAAGGCCATCGTTCTTGCTTTGCCCGCCGACGCATATTCAGGGAGAGGGCATCAATAAAGTCTATTACCCTGGGCACATCCATTACATTTTCCACGACAGGAGCCATTCGGGCCAGTTGGACATGAAGCAAATCATAAGAGTCTTCCTGGATCAGTTTCTGGACAGTTCTACACAAAATGGGCGGACAGAAATAAAGGACCTGTAAAGGCAATGCGGAAAAAGGAAAGGATAAGAGGTTGACAAACCCTTTCCATGGGTGAAAAGGCACCGCTATCCAGCGCTTACAAATGCGTATTAAAATTTCTTGAACTCCGGAATCTACGGGACGCGCTATAGGTGTAACTAAGGTGACCTCATGGCGTGGTCTGAGCAGTCGAAGAAAATGATAGGCCCGTACCTGATCACCACGAATAGGTGGATATGGAAAACGGGAAGATACAAACAGGATCTTCATTTTACCACTTCAAACACAGTGACCCACGCATAGCGCCCAAGAGCAGGCCAGCGATTAAGCAAAATGTCATCTACTCGTGAAAGCCAATTCAATACTTTTTGAAAGGCCTGTTTGCCAAAGGGTAGGAAAGCCACTGCTATCAAAGCGGCCATATAAAACTCACGGTGATAAAAGGCGGAAAAAGGTTCAGCAAAGAAAAGCAAATCCGCATATCTTAAGGGCTTCTCAGTTGGAGTGCGGCACTGGGGAGTCAATGTGCGGAACAAATTTATAAAAGGGTTATGACCAAGAGGTTCAAGAAAAATCCCTCTTCCTCCCCTTTTTAGGACCCTATAAATCTGGGCCCTCGTTAATTCCAGGTTAGTATGATGTAAAATGGAATGCCCAAATACAACATCAAACATCTCCTCCGGGAACAACAATTCCTCAGCGTTCATTTCCAGAACTAACACCCGGCCATCCAGGCCTTTCTGCCTTACTGCATCTGCGGCTACCTGTACCATCCCTGGCGATAAGTCTATCGCGTAAACCGTTGCACCCTTTCCAGCAAAATTGATAGCATGGTGACCACTCCCGCACCCAAGATCAAGGATAACTTTTCCGTCTAAAGAACTACCCAGTAGGTCATAGGCATAGTGATCAGCCCGGGAAAGGATGCCGCTCCAATATGAGCCTCTATGACCAGTAGTTATTGCCATCTTGTCGTGAAAATCCCGTTCCGTCCGGATGCGGTTGTTAGTACCCATCACCCCCTCCTCAAACGATTTCTAACCGATACACAACGATCCAATCAATACCAGAGTCTCCCATAATGTTTACGTAAATACCCGATAGATTGCCGGCTCAAGGGAGTTCGCTCCGCTTTCCTAGCCAATTGGATACCTGCCCAAACTCCCCGCCCAAAATCCGATATTGCGCGAGATTGGAATGCAAATATTAAATAGATTAACATCCAAAACGGAAGGTAAAAGATCGCAAAGCGAATGGGTAGATATTTTTTTGCGAGCAAGAATCGGTTTCTAACGTGGTAGAACAGCTCGGGATTCTTTAGCCGAGCGGAATTTTTAACTACAGAGTCTTGTGGGTAGTGATGCGCGATGATGTCCGGGATATATCGGATTCGGAAACCTGCCTGTACGGCCCGGTAGGACAAGTCTAACTCTTCCCCTCCGTATACAAGATCAGGCCGATAAGGACCACAAACTTCAATAACTCTCCGTTTGATCGCATGGCATGTGCCTAAATAGTACGATACATCTGTCTCCTCGTCCGCCAGACTGGGACGATGGATCAAAGCCCATTTTGGGAAAGGTAAAAGAAGCCCTGTTTTCCTGCCACGATGGTCAATTACTTTTACGGCCACAATCCCGACATCAGGATTTCTGGAAAATACCTCGGCAATCTTGCTTAGGGCTTGAGGGTCATCCAGATACGCGTCATCATCAATGACACAAAACACGTCCCCCTCGGCCAACTCCATAAGCCGATTTCTTCCTCCTGCCACACCGAGGGGAGCATGGGCACGAAAACACCGAATCCGGCTATCTTTGAACTCTCGGATCAAATCGCAGACACTCAAGGAATCGGAAGCATCGTCCAGGACAAGCACCTCAAAGTTTATGTAATCCTGCTCAAGAATGCTCCTCAAACACCGTTTGAGTACCTCAGGCCGGTTCCTTGTACCGATCAATACCGATATTCTGGGACGAGCCTCCGAGTCAGAACCTCTCATTTCGCAGAGCCCTCAAGCAAACTACGCATAAAGGCTAACCGTTTTGTTTCTTTATGCTGAACATCCAGGTGGGCTATTGCCCACCGAGGAACCCGCCGCCCTTTCCATTTATAGACGAACTCTTTAATCTGATCAAGACTTTTTTCCACGTTATCCGGTGTATTAGGCAGTTGCAAAAGAAAAGGCGCCCCATTTGGGAAATCGGTATCACGATAACCTATGATGACCGGAAGACCATATGCCAGATACTCCCGGACTTTAAGAGGGCAGGCCTCATCCATAGATTTTACATGCAGTCCGAGAGAACCTATCGCCACATCAGCCTTTTCAATCAAGGATTCGTAATCCGCCCGACCCAAATGACCATAGACTCGCACATTGGGCGATGCGGGTCCAGGTAGATCAGGCCCTATAATCACGAGGGTCCACTCTGGAAACGCCCGAGCAATCTGAAGCATCTTTTCTATCCCGTGATATCTATATGAGGCCCTTTTCAGCGGTGACCTGGCCCTCTCCCAGGCATGGCCGATGAACAGTAGAATAGGATAGGAATTCGCGGGAGGCGGCAATTGCAGATAATCCTGTAGATTTATCCCATTAGGAACGACAGCAATTGGTAATTTGAACGAAGCAAACAATGTGGCAAGTTCCTCTGTCACACAAACCAGACCGGCCGCGTATTTAAAAAAGCGCTCTCGGGTAACCCTGTGATACAGATATTTCGCCGGACTTAGATATAAGCGATATTCTGCGAGATCATTCGTATTGATTTCAAGAACCGTAGGCACCTTACGCATCAAATATTCCAGAGGCGGATAATAAAATCCCTGCCTCATATAGACCAAATCCGGCTTCCAATCGAGAATGGATCGTACAAGCCGGCTAACCCGTTGCAATCTGTTAAGAACATCGCCGCGAGCCACTACTTCTATATCTATCAGATGCCTGGGAAAACCATCCCAAACTTTCTGGGATGCTGAATAGGCGAAAACTTTGACCTCTACGCCATGAGATAACCAGGTTATCACTTGTGATAGCAGTTTCTTGCAGACGCCGGATTCAATGCTCACATCAACTGGAGCGTAGTAAGCGATTCGCATTGATGCCTCCAAATCACCTTTCGGTGATGCTCAATGTTCTAACTGCAAACCCTGGAGAGCGCTTAATAATCAAAACTAATCGTTTGCGTTCCAAATAGATAAGAAAGAGGACCAAAATGGTTGGGACGATAAACTCGGAGGGATAAACAAACACCAATAACCCATCGCCGAGTAAACTAATAATACGAACCATCAGTAAAGATAAGACTCCTACAAAAACCGGGTGAGGCCGCAGTCGGAAAAACAGCCATTGTAAACCGGTCAACCATATACTCACAACTAAAATACTAAATACAATGCCGGATATTCCGAGACAAGCATAACCTTCTGCAATGTACAACGTGCTCATATATCCAACTCTTTCGGCAGCCCAAGCACCTGGATTATAAGTTTGCATTAGTAATAAAGAATATCGTATACCATCGCACTCCAACAGGCGTCCTAACAACCCATGGCATAAGCCGCTAAATCCTAAGAAGGGTTCAAGACGGGGAAAGAAATCAAAAGTTAGGACAGTTCCTGAATATTGAGCAAAAAAAACCCTTTCCAAGAAATATAAAATGATTTCAAAAAAATCATCAAACCTCAAAGTGATGTATAAAAGCAGGAGACCAAGACTTGCTACCATTACGAATGTCGCTAGCAAACGCTTGACTGAAATTCCCCCGTTAAATACGGACCATACGTAAAAAAATGCAATCAAGAAATATAATACAGGTGCCCTTTCTAAAGAAGAAAAGAGATACAAAATTGCTATTACTGTGAGCCAAATGCACAATATCAGTGTAAACAGACGTCGCCTTTTCATGAAACATCCTAATGCAATGAGACTTGCTAAAGGCGCAACCCATTTTCCTATAATGTTTCTAAAATACTGTATCCAACGGTCCTCCGCCATAACCCATTGACGCCGTCGAATGGCCATTTCTAGCCAATCACCACCTCTTATCAAATATTCGATCGGCAAATCCAGAACGGCTATTACAATAAGCAGCAAACACGGCAGAACTATTGCTGCTACAATTAACCAAAACAGTACTGCTGCAATATTATCCTTTTCTACCATTTGCTTGGAAAACTCAAAAAGTGCTCTGCTCTCTAATTTCGGCTGAATTTTGAAAAGTTTTTGCAAGAATAAGACAAGAGCCGGTAAAGCTACGAAACTGGCAAAGGTCGCATAAAAGGCATGCACTGCTGAATCCATATATATAGCTTGGCGAGTCATCCAGTCGCTATACAAACCTATGGCATTGGAAAAGGCGGGAATCAAGAATATAAACACATAATAGTAATAAACCCAAGTTACAACGTTAGCGTACTTGAATCCCAAACCACCCGCCGCTTTATTAAATAATACAGAACCGGCCAAGAAACTTATTAGACCGTAAACTAAAATCATAAATCCCTCCGCTTGATTGATTTAGACTGCTCTCTCTGGCGTTTCACTGAACATACTAACGATGCACTTCTGTCTTTTTACTTAAAGCAATTAAATTAACCTTAAACATAATGCTATAAGCAAAAACCATACTCAAGCTATACGCTCCTACAGCCTGCCAGTGAGTTCCTCCAAAAACAGAGGCAAGGAAAATGGAGAGAAAAACCACGACCAGCCGAAAAACATCCCATTTGAACTGCCAATCCTGACACTCCAGCATATTCAGCGTTTGGGATAAGGGAACAATCATAAACTGAGCGAGAAGAGCAAGAGACAAAATTTGCGCATAGGAACCGGCATTCCCCCAGGCATCTCCAAAAATCTTCACAAATAACCACGAGCCTCCGATAGCCATTATACCTAAAGGGAAACTTCCAATCAATAGAAGTCTAAATGCCATCTTTAGAAAAAGGGAGCGGAGAGCCCGAACATCCTGGTGGATCAATCTTGAGCCGGTGCCCATATAAACCTGGGAAACGGCCTGTCCTACCAGATTCATCGGAATCCCCAGCACACGCTGGGTAAAAGCGAACCATCCTGCGACCTGCACTCCGTACAAAGAAGCCAAGAGAATAGTCGGAATTTGAAGCCCCACACTATTAATTACCCCAGAGAAGGCGGAAAGTTGAGGAAATTTCTTGTACCTTTTCGCTATCCTCCTTAGTTCTGCCCGTCTAATTGTTCTCAGTTTCGCTCTATCTGTCCTCCACATCAGTTGAGCCAGCGTCGTTAATCCAGCGCATTGGCCCACAATTTGCCCGACGATCAATCCCATCGGACCATCTTTCAGAAAACCACCGGCAATTTGAGTCAGGGTGGCACCCAATCCCTGATGAAGTTTAGTCCTTGCAATCAGACCAAACAACTGTCTGCGTACCGCCCAATAATTCAAAACCTGAGAACTCCCCACCAGCAGCACTCCCACGGGCAGAAGCCAAAGGTAAGGTTGTAAGGCAGGAGCATTTGCCCAAAGAACAATTTGGCCTCCAAAAAGCCATACCCCGAGACCGACCAGTGAACTCATCAACACCACAATACTCAGAGAAAGCGCCACAAGATTTGCGGCATCCTCATCCTTCTCCGGCAGAGGAATCGCCAGTTCATAGCGCCAACTGGCGACAACAGCAAGAATGCTCAAAAGGGAAGAGTAAACGGCCAGAACGCCAAAGTCTTCCGGTGCATAGAGCCGCGTAAGGATTGGAGAAGCCAGCACAGTAATCGCCTGCCCCAGCGCTGTACCTCCGGCCAATACAACCACGTTCCGCGCAAATGAACCACGGGCAAGGCGAGCACCGATACTCTTCTTGAACCAGGAAATAGCCACGGTCTCTCTACCCACGCCCCCAATCCTCAAGCAACCTCATCACCCTCTCCCCCGCTCTCCCATCCCCATACGGCCAAGCGGACTCTATCCCAGGCTGCGTCGCAAGCGCAGCCTGGTGAATCCGCTCCGGGTCACACCCCACCAGCACATTCCACCCTGCCTCCACTGTCTCTACCCATTCCGTCTCTTCCCGCAGGGTCACGCAGGGAACACGGAAGAAAAAGGCCTCTTTCTGCACTCCGCCGGAGTCGGTGAGAATCACACGGGCGTTCTTCTCCAGGACCAGCATGTCCAGATAGGAGACCGGCTCCAGCACCCGCACACCGTTGGGGGAAAGCCTCA
>JBHOQL010000103.1:0-3011 GCA_042408195.1 Anaerolineae bacterium | reverse complement strand
CTCGACTCTTATCCTGCCTCTGGTTCCAGCGATCCGATGGCTTGTGCCTGCCTTTCTCTCCCATCATCCCACCGGATTCCCTTTTTACCCCCTTCCTGATATGCTCAGCATCCTTTTCACCGGATGGAGCTGTGGCATCCTGAGCTCTCTCTGGCCTTGGGCCCTCATCCCGGCAGGGATTGCCGGACTTGGGGGTATCCTTGCGCGCGAAAAGGGTTTGCCGCTCATCACCATCCTTCTGCTCCCGACCCTTGGTCTCTTTGGCGTCTGCTTGCGCAAGCCAGTATTTACGGATCGCTACCTCATTTTCCTCGCTCCTTTCTTCTATATGCTTCTTTCCTCAGGATTGGGCTTCTGGCGAGTCCGGGGAAAACCTTTTGAACTTGCTTTGCTCCTCGCCCTCGTTTCCGTGGATGCCGAAGCCAACCTGAGCCAGAGCCGCTTTCCGATAAAGAGCGATTTCCGAGCAGCTGTAGCCCTTTTTAAGGAGTATGCTCGGGATGGAGATGTAGTGGTTTTCCAGATCCCCTACGTGCGCCGCGTATTTGATTATTACCTTGCGGGGGAAAGATCCTACATACCGGTGGAAGGTCCTTACACCAATTGGGGTATGAGCCCTGCTCAAGTGGATGCCTACCTAAGAAGCTATGTCGGCCACACCCAAAGGGTATGGCTTGTCTTGAGCGAGGCAGAAATGTGGGATTCAAGAGGACTTACGGAGGGATGGTTTAAAGAAAATTTTTCGCCCGAGCTCAGGGGACACTTTACCAGAGTGACTATGACCCTCTACTCTCGGCCGGAGCCACTGGTAGACTTGAGACGCTTGCGTTACAAATGTTTTCTTCCCCTTGTCTTGCGGTAAATAAAGAGGCCCTGCCTGGTTCTGGGCAGGGCCTTGCCCACCTCTACTTCAACATGGGTATCTTGAGGTTAAATTTCTTAGCTACCTCAATAGCCTCCTCGTAGCCAGCATCTACGTGACGTATCACCCCCATCCATGGATCAGCTGTGAGGACCCGCTCTAGACGCTTAGCTGCTTCGGGAGTGCCATCGGCTACTATTACCTGGCCAGCGTGGACGGAGTAGCCCACGCCCACACCTCCACCGGAATGGATGGCCACCCAGGTGGCGCCACACACGGCGTTTAGAAGAGCATTGAGGAGAGGCCAATCAGCAATGGCGTCGGAGCCGTCTTTCATCCCCTCCGTCTCACGCCGAGGCGATGCTACAGAACCAGCATCCAGATGGTCGCGCCCTATAACAATGGGAGCTTTAACCCTGCCCGAGGCCACCAGCTCGTTGAACTTAAGGCCAGCTTTGTCCCTTTCCCCGTAACCGAGCCAGCAGATGCGAGCAGGAAGACCCTGGAACTTCACCTTTTTCTGGGCCATTTTTATCCAGCGCACCAAGTGCTCATCCTCGGGGAAAAGCTCAATGATGGCTTGGTCCGTAACGTAGATATCTTCTGGATCACCGGAGAGAGCCACCCACCGGAATGGTCCCTTGCCTCGGCAGAAGAGTGGCCGGATGTAGGCTTTGACGAAGCCTGGATAGTTGAAGGCGTCCTTTACACCGGCATCGTAGGCTCTCTGACGCAGGTTGTTGCCGTAGTCAAAGACAATGGCTCCTCGCTTCTGGAATTCCAGCATGGCCTGGACGTGTTCGGCCATGGAGGCCATTGAGCGACGGATGTATTCCTTGGGGTCTTTACGGCGGAGCTCAGCGGCTTCCTCTACTGAGAGGCCTTTAGGGATATACATAAGGGGATCGTGAGCAGGGGTCTGGTCTGTAACCACATCGGGCACTACGCCCCTGACTACAAGCTCAGGATAGATATCAGCGGCATTGCCTATGAGACCTATGGATTTGGCCTCTCCTTTCTTGAGAGCTTCCTCCACTAAAGTCATTGCTTCTTCCAGATCATTCACCACCACATCAAGGTAACCGGTCTCCAAGCGCCGCTGAGCCCTCCAGGGATCCACCTCCACTATTAAGGCCACTCCCTCGTTCATAGTCACAGCGAGAGGCTGTGCTCCTCCCATTTCGCCCAAGCCAGCGCTTAGGACGAACTTGCCCTTCAGGCTCGGCCACCCAGCCGATCTGGCCGCGGCAGCAAAAGTTTCATAGGTTCCTTGGAGGATTCCCTGGGTTCCTATATAAATCCAAGCTCCAGCGGTCATCTGAGCGAACATTATCAGCCCCAAGCGCTCCAGTTCGTCAAAGTATTCTTGGGTGGCCCAAGCCGGGACCAGGTTGGAGTTGGCCATCAAGACCCTCGGAGCATCCAAGTGAGTGCGGAATACCCCCACCGGCTTGCCCGACTGGATGAGCAGGGTTTCATCGGGCTCCATCTGCTCCAAGGTACGCAGTATAGCCTCAAAACACTCCCAGTTCCTAGCAGCCTTACCTCTTCCCCCGTAGACAATTAGATTATCGGGGTCGCCGGCCACTTCAGGATCCAGGTTGTTCTGAAGCATCCGGTAAGGAGCTTCCAGAAGCCAGCTTTTGCAGTGAAGTTGCGTCCCCCTCGGCGCACGAATTATCCTCTTGGGCATAGTCCCACCTCCCTTTCCTGAGTTTTAAATCCCTCCAAACGGAGGCTTTATCCGCGTAGCGAACCCTATCGATTCAATGATAGAGGCTCCATTAGATGGTTCCGGACGAGAAGATCTTAACTCATCGGTTGGACGTATCTCGGCCTTCAGGAGCTTGACCCCAGTTTTGCAAACAGCTTTCCTCGCCTCCTCCCAGAAATCGCTTAGTTTGAAGGGAATCTCATCAAGAGGGAAAAAAACTGCGAAAGTGCCCTTACCCTGTTCCTTGTACAAAACCCCTTCCGCTACCAGTAGACGGATAGCCCTTTCAACGGCCCTAAGGTTTACATTGAACTCCCAAGCCAATTCGGATTGGGAGGGAATGCGCTGGAAAGCTGTATATTGTCCTAAGGCGATGTGTCGGCAATTTTCTTCTCTTATTCGGTAATATTTGGGAGCGAAGGACTTTTTCACGGC
>JBHOQL010000095.1:0-5035 GCA_042408195.1 Anaerolineae bacterium | reverse complement strand
ACTGCGCCAGTCCCTTGGCGAAGGAAAAACCCCCATGGCAACCCAGCCGAGCGAATACTTATAGTGAGGGCTCTGAAGCACAAATCCCACGCTCTCCCTCTTTACTGCTTTAAAACCTCCCGCCAGTAAAACAAAATCGGGAGCAAAGGCCAAACCCCTGCCTCCGCCCACGAGTGGGACCATGAGCCAAGGCGAACCCAAAGCCCACGTGGGTAGGCAAAATTGGGGGTGCAGGGGGCTTGTCCCCTGCCAGGGGGATTGGGGGATGTGCCCCCGGAGAACAAAATCGGGGGCAAAGGCCAAACCCCTGCCTCCGCCCACGAGTGGGACCCTAAACCAAAGCAAACCCGAGGCCCACGGGGGTGGGCAAAATTGGGGGTGCAGGGGGCTTTCCCCCTGCCAGGGGGTCTGGGGGATGTGCCCCCGGAGAAACAAAATCGGGGCAAAGGCCAAACCCCTGCCTCCACCCACGAGTGGGACCATAAGCCAAGGCGAACCCAAAACCCACGGGGGTGGGCAAAATTGGGGGTGCAGGGGGCTTTCCCCTGCCAGGGGGATTGGGGGATAGGCCCCCAGAAAACAAAATCGGGGGCAAAGGCCAAACCCTTGCCTTTGCTCACGAGTGGGACCATAAGTCAAGGCGAACCCAAAGCCCACGGGGGTGGGCAGAAGGGGGTGCAGGGGGCTTTCCCCCTGCCAGGGGGTCTGGGGATGTGCCCCCAGAAAACAAAATCGGGGGCAAAGGCCAAACCCCTGCCCCAGCCCACGAGTGGGACCATAAGCCAAGGCGAACCCGAAACCAACGGGGGTGGGTTAGAGCCCTTACAAAAGCCGCACTTGGTTGTCCTGCGCTGCGAAAAATGCTATACTTTCCAATTGGAGGTGAGTTATGGTAGAGGCGAGGCTCTACCAAAGGCTAGAGGAGGGAACAGTCCAATGCAACCTCTGCGCACACCGGTGCAAAATAGCCCCCGGCAAGCTCGGGATATGCAGAGTAAGGGAAAACCGCGATGGAACCCTCTACACCCTCGTCTACGGCAGAGTAATCTCTCAGGCGGTTGACCCGATAGAGAAAAAGCCTCTATTCCACTTTTACCCCGGAACTACTGCCTTCTCCATAGCCACCGTCGGCTGCAACTTCCGGTGCGAATTCTGCCAGAACTGGGAAATCTCTCAAATGCCCCGGGAGGAAGGCCGCATTATCGGCGGAAACATCCCTCCTGATACCATCGTCCGCAATGCCAAACGTTATGGCTCCCGCAGCATTGCCTACACCTACACCGAACCCACTATCTTCTTTGAATATGCCTACGACACCGCCGTCCAAGCCCATAAAGAAGGCATTGCCAACGTTTACGTAACCAACGGATACATGACCCCCGAAATGCTGGATGCCTTCCATCCATACCTTGATGCCGCCAACGTTGACCTGAAGGCGGGGAAAGATGAGTTCTACCGCCGATACTGCGGGGCAAAGCTTCAGCCTGTCATGGACTCTTTGAAGAAGATGAAAGCCCTGGGGATATGGGTTGAAGTCACCACTCTCATAATCCCTGGCCTGAACGATTCTGAGGAAGAACTCCGCTTCATCGCCGACTTCATTGTCAAAGAACTCGGACCTGAAACCCCCTGGCATGTAAGCAGGTTCCACCCCCACTACAGGATGCTGGATCGCCCGCCAACGCCTGTGGTCACTCTCCACAAAGCCAGAGAAATTGGTCTTAAGGCGGGTCTGCGGTATGTATACGAAGGCAACGTGCCCGGGAGCGAGGGAGAAAACACCTACTGTTACAACTGCGGCCGCTTATTAATCCGCCGCTTCGGCTTCACTATCCTGGAATACAAAATAACTGGTGGCCGCTGCTACAACTGTGGAGCCATCATTGACGGAGTTGGCCTCTAATGCACAAGGTAAACGTCTCACGTCAGGGAGCTCGCCTCACCAGACCTTTTACCATGATAGAATTGGCCTACGTGGAGGATTTCTCTGTCTCCGTTTACCTCTGCCAGGGAACTCTGGCTTGGCACAAACACTTGGACCAAGACGAACTCTTCCTCGTTCACTCTGGAACCATAAACCTGGATACCGAATTTGGCTCCTTTGTCCTCAATAAAGGAGAAATGTTGACCGTCCCTAAAGGGGTCCTGCACCGCTCTTCCTCCAAAATCCGCTCCGAGGTTCTCCTTTTCAGCCCCAAATTCCTCCCCGACCGCAAGAATGGTCACCGTCTTTCCTTCCACGAGAACGTTCATCTCACCAAAATCAACCTCTACTACAAAAGCCAAGCTCTCTCCGAACCCTACCAAAGCATTAAGCTCGCTCAGGTGGAAGACTTCACACTTGGCCTCCTCCTCTGCGAAGGGACGAGCCTGTGGTACGAAAGACCTCTCCGTCCTCTCTTCATAATGGTAGTGGAAGGAGGTCTGGTCCTGGAAAGCGGTCCTGAGACCCTTACCCTCAGTCAGTCTGACCTGACCATAATCCCGCCGCGCTTCGGTTATCGATTCCACGCCCCAACCAGAAGCCTGGTCCTAACCTTTCAAAAGACCCCTCCACCACGCTCCTGAGGAGGTTGAGCTATGGAACGATTAGTGGAATGTGTGCCCAACTTCAGCGAAGGGCGCCGCAGGGAAATAATTGAAGCCATAGTCCAAGCCATCGCTGAAGGAAGAAAGGTTTGGATCCTAGACGTGGAATCCGATGAAGACCACAACCGTTCGGTGGTCACCTTTGTGGGAGAGCCCGAGGAAGTGGAGGAGGCAGCTTTCCAGGGGATAAAGAAAGCCGCCGAGCTCATAGACATGGACCAACACAAGGGCCAGCACCCTCGCATTGGTGCCACCGACGTGGTTCCGTTCGTCCCGCTCAAAGGGGTGACCATGGAAGAATGCGTGGCCATGGCCCGGAGGCTCGGGGAAAAGGTGGGGAGAGAACTCGGCATCCCTGTCTACCTTTACGGAGAGGCAGCCACCTGCCCCGAACGCCAGGATTTGGCCTACATCCGCCGCGGCGAATACGAAGGTTTGAAGGAAACCATCGCCACCGATCCTGACAGGACCCCGGACTTCGGCCCGGCCGTTCTGGGAAAAGCCGGAGCTACCGCCATCGGAGCCAGACCGCCCCTCATCGCTTTCAACGTCTACCTTAATACTGACGACGTGAGGATAGCCCGGGAAATCGCTAAGGCTGTAAGGCACTCCAGTGGAGGACTACGCTATGTTAAAGCTATTGGTCTCCTGGTCAAAGGTAAAGCGCAGGTCTCCATGAACCTCACCGATTACCGTCAGACCCCCATACCGAGAGTGATGGAGCTCATACGGCGCGAAGCGGCCCGCTATGGGGTAGCCGTTGCTTCCAGCGAAATAGTGGGTCTTGTCCCCGAAGACGCCCTCTTAGATGCTGCCATCTACTACCTACAGCTTGACAGATTTTCAAAAGAGCAAATACTAGAGAAAAAGCTGGAAAACTTACGCCATGGAGGTTAGCAATGCTACCCCTGAGCTTTGTGCTGGCACTACTCATAGCTTTTATTATCGTGGCGGGCTGGAAGGAATCGGACTATGTAATCCGGCGCCGCCGCCCTGATGAGCCGGACTCTCCGGCACGCTACGGTCTCCCCTTCGAGGAGGTTGAGTTCAAGTCCAGGGACGGCATCACCCTGAGGGGGTGGTTCATCCCAGCCCCGCAGGCCAAAGGCACCGTTATTTTCTGCCATGGTCATGCTGGCAGTATGGACCCCGATCTGAAATATGCTCCGTGGTTCCACTCTAGTGGCTTCAATGTGTTGATGTTTGACTTCAGGGGACATGGGCGAAGTGAGGGGGACAAGATCTCCATGGGCTATTTTGAGCGCTTCGACCTACTCGGAGCCGTTGATTACCTGAAAGAGAGAGGCCTTAACAACATAGGGGTTCTGGGCTTCTCAATGGGCGGGGCCGTGGCCATAACTGCTGCCGCAGTGGAACCAGCCATAAAAGCAGTGGCATGCGATGGAGCTTTCGCCAGACTCGTAGGGGTTCTGATCCGTGGAGTAGGGGTAGTGAATCCGGCCTTGCGCCCGATAGGCTTCGTGGCTGGTCCCCTCGCTATCCTCTTCGCTTCCATTAGGCTCGGTGCTTGGCTTCCCTCCGCTGACCCCATAAGGTGGGTCTCCAGAATATCCCCAAGGCCTTTGCTCCTGATACACGGGGAAAAAGACATATTCATAAGCACTGGAGAAATCAAAGCCTTATATGAAACAGCCGGCGAACCTAGAGAGCTCTGGATAGTGCCCGGGGCAGGCCACAGAAACGCGGACGAACTCTACCCCGAAAAATACAGGGAAAAAGTAATAGGATTCTTTGAAAGATGGCTTGGAGGACAAAATTGAAGCGTTTAATTTTCACAAGCTTAGTCTTGCTGCTCCTGGTCTCATGCGGCAGAGCTGAAATTGAAGAGGAAAAGCGAATTCTCAGCTACTCAGGGCCTATGAGTTTAACCATCAAGAAAGGGGAAAAGCTTCCTTACGCCGAAATCTCCTACCTCGGTCCGGGGCCCCAGGGAGCGGAGGTGCTCATAAAAGGTCAGAAGGCCATAAAACAGCGGGGCGATTCTCTGAACTGGGAAGGGGCCTTATTGGCCGAAGTGGAATTTAAAATTGAGACAAGGATAACAAGCTTTGACTCGAAAGCCCTCAACTCCATCGGCATTTTCACTGTCAAGATAACTGAACCATCTCCTACTCCGGCAACTCCCCCAAACAAGGTCTTCCTCAAATTCGGTGTTCCAGTCGCTTACGGGGTCAAAAGAAGTGAAGAAATCCCAGGTACTACTTTAAGATACGCAGGCAAAGAGGCGGAAGGGGCCAAGTTCGAGGGGCTTGAAGGTTACCCGTATCGGAAAATGGGCGATTCTCTCATTTGGACCGGGAGGTTGAAGGAAAAGGTTTATTTGGTCCTCAACGTAAGGGTCCTCCACTATGATGAAAACACTGCTTTTCTGAGCGGGAAAGCAGAAATAATTCTCACTCATTGATGGAGGCTCAACTATGGAAGC
>JBHOQL010000093.1:0-15294 GCA_042408195.1 Anaerolineae bacterium | reverse complement strand
GCGGATTCTGCGTACCTTCGCCGAACAGGCCCGTTCGGAGATGGAGGTTCTCCCCCGCGATGCTCTCATCCATGCCGCTGGGCTGGACCCTGGCCCTCCGCCCGCCCACGAGGACTACGCCACCTTCGGGCAGGCGGCTATGGCTCTCAACGGCCTCCTGGAGCGCCTGGACTCCCAGATGGCGGGCCGTCGGCTGGTGCTGACGGTGGACGAGTACGAACTGGCGGAGGAGAAGATAGAGGCTGGGAAGTATGACCCGGATTTCCTGCACTACCTGCGGGCTGCGCTGGAGCGGCACCTCTGGCTGAACCTGATCCTGGCCGGGCGGCATCAGCTGGAGGAGGAACTGCGCCACTACCACGCCGTCTTCTACGGGAGTGCGGAGCCGGTAAAGGTTTCCTTTCTGAGCCGGGATGAGGCAGTTGACCTTATCCGCCGTCCCACGGACGACTTCGCGCTGGATATGGAGGAACCGCTGGCGGAGGAAATCTACCGCCTGACGGGCGGGCAGCCGTACCTCATCCAGCGGCTCTGCTACGAATTAGTGGAGCGGTGGAACGACCGCTTCCGGCGGAAGGGACGGGAGACGCCTCGCCGCGTGACGGTGGAGGACCTGCGGGCGATGCTCACCCCGGAGTTCTTCCGGGAGTTTTTCCTGACCGCCGACTATTACTTCAGCGGCGTCTGGGAGGAGGCCGGGCCCGACGGGCAGCGGGTTCTGCGGGCCTTCGCCCAACAGGCCCGTTCGGAGATGGAGGTTCTCCCCCGCGATGCTCTCATCCGTGCCGCCGGGCTGGACCCGGAAGCCGGAGAGGCCGCCCTCAGCAGGCTGCTGGTGCACGACCTGCTGGTGGAGGCTAGGGATGGGGTGCGGCTAGCGGTTCCCTTGCTCTGGTGGTGGCTTCGTACTAAGTGACGTCGGCCCTGCCTGCTCAACTTTGGTTTTTTGCCTGCGGCGCTGCTGCAAGGATTTCCGGCCCTTTCCGCGGCCAAAAATTCAGGCCTCGGGAAGTCTATAGGGAGCCGGCCCTTCGCCAACCGAGGGCCCGCCGCAGAGAACGCGGGGCGCAGGGGGGAGGAAGTCCCCCATATTTGGGCGAGCAGATAGAAAGCGATGGGCATCAGGAATGAAAGGAGCGCCCATAGCCCGCAGAGGGGGCAGCGCAGCATTCCGAATCCCGCTTAGCCCATGCCCAATCTTCCGACCCAGAAGTTGGTCTTCGTCCACGCTCACATTTCGCAAACAAAACACCCCGTTCTCTATCTCCCGATGCTAACGGAGCAGGACTTAAGCCTCCACCGAAACCCGGCCCCGGTCACCTAAAAAGGTGCATCTTCTTCCCCACCAGGCCCGAAGGAAAAATCTTTCGCTCCCGTTCTATCCACCCACATCACTGAACTCCAGGCTATCCCAGTTCCTCCGGAAAAGCCTCCATATCCGGATCACAAGGAACAATCAAAGCCTCCGTTCTTCTATTCGCTCATGCTCTCTCGTGGCTTTTTCCCAGTCTAGAGGCCGCTCTAACACTACTTCTCTATTGCTTGCCTCAACATCAGCTGATTCTCCTTTTCTTCCACCACTTTCTGGACAAGGGGGACTTTCAAGCGCCCGGTATCGGCACTTTCTGCGCAGCCTTTACCTTCGCTTGGGCAATCACCTGGCGCAGCCGGTGACCTACTATTATCCTCTTACCCTGCTTGTTCGCTCTCCCGCGATGCCTTGCCATCTATTGCTTACCTACTCCCTCAAAGTTCGTTCCATTTCTCTCGCCTGAGATCGGCTGAGCAAATACCAGAAATTGCTCAAACGGGGAAACGGGTATCGGCCGAAGGTCCAGAGGGCGGAAACTTCCCACCCTGCCCATTCCCCGAAGAGGCCGCTTCCTGTGAGAGAATAGCCAGCAGGCCGCGGAGGGGGTATTCTCGCCGATGGCGGCGAGGTAAGAGAGCAAGTTCATTTCTCCTCTCTAAATCAAAAGGCCTAAACATAATTTGAAAGGCCTTAGGTCAAGTTGTAAATGGTTGACAAAGGCCCATTTGGTTGTATAATTTAAAGAGTGAAAAGCCGCAGAGGGCGTGACGATTTCAGCTGGTCTTTTGCCAGGTTGATAGTTTGTATAAGGAGGCAAGGCCTATGGAAAAGTTTACAGGTACCGATGTCGTTAAAAGAGGGCTTGCTCAGATGTTGAAGGGCGGGGTAATAATGGATGTGGTTACTCCTGAGCAAGCAAAGATAGCCGAAGACGCAGGCGCTTGCGCGGTAATGGCTCTGGAAAGAGTGCCAGCTGATATAAGAGCTCAGGGTGGAGTTGCACGCATGGCTGATCCGGAGCACATTCTCAAAATAATGGACGCTGTAACTATACCCGTGATGGCTAAATGCCGGATCGGCCATTTCGTGGAGGCTCAAATTCTGGAGGCTCTGGGGGTAGATTTTATCGACGAAAGCGAAGTCCTCACCCCAGCGGACGAGGAACACCACATAGATAAGCGCAAGTTCAAGGTGCCCTTTGTCTGCGGTTGCCGGAACTTGGGCGAAGCTCTTCGCCGCATAGCCGAAGGAGCGGCTATGATCCGAACCAAAGGGGAGGCCGGAACTGGGAACGTGGTGGAAGCGGTGCGTCACATGAGAGCAGTTTGGGACGAGATACGCCGCCTCCAGAACATGCCGGAAGAGGAATTAATGGCAGCAGCCAAAGAAATGGGAGCTCCTTACGAACTGGTGAAAGAGGTGGCGCGCCTGGGCAGGCTCCCAGTGGTTAACTTTGCTGCCGGTGGCATTGCTACCCCGGCCGATGCCGCCCTTATGATGCAACTCGGTGCAGACGGGGTATTTGTGGGGAGCGGGATTTTTAAGTCCGAGAACCCACCCAAGAGGGCGAGAGCTATTGTGGAAGCCGTTACCCACTACAATGACCCTGACATTCTGGCGAGGATTTCGAGAAATCTCGGCGAGCCCATGCCAGGAATCCTTATAAGCGCTATCCCGGCCGAGCAGAGAATGGCCCAGCGGGGGTGGTGAAATGCCGCGGAAAAGCTACAAGTTCAAGATCGGGGTTCTTGCTCTGCAGGGAGATTTTCGTGAACATATTGAAATGCTCAAGACAATTGGGGTGGAAACAGTGGAAGTGCGTCTGCCCCACCACCTTAACGGGCTTGATGGGTTAATAATTCCGGGAGGTGAAAGCACTTCAATAGGCAGGATCGGGGAGAGGTATGGGCTTCTGGAGCCCTTAAGAGAATGGGCTCTTCAGGGCAAAGCCATGTGGGGAACCTGTGCCGGCATGATCCTAATGGCTAAAGATGTGGGCATGGACCAGCCCATCCTGGGGGTTATGGATATTACTGTGGTAAGAAATGCCTTTGGCCGCCAAAAGGATAGCTTTGAAATCGACCTTAAAATCCCGGCCCTGGATGCAGTAAGCACCCGTAGGGAAAAGGGTAAACCCTTCCGGGCCATCTTCATCCGGGCTCCGTTAATTCAATCTGTCGGGCCGGGAGTTGAGGTCCTGGCCACTCTCGATGATGGGTCCATAGTGGCGGCAAGGCAGAAGAATTTGTTGGCCACCGCTTTCCATCCTGAGCTTACGAATGATACCCGCTTCCACCGATATTTCTTGGAAATAGTGCGCGAAACTAAGTGATAAGGCCGTTAAGCACTCCACTGGATTTATGGTTAATACTGAACCTTGAGGGTAAAGGGAAAGGTTTTGGCCTGGTTCCGGAAAAGTTTGGGGCATGGCGGCGCGCTTTCCTATCTCTGGCGTGTTTGCCCCTGGCTGAGGAAAGCCTTGCTACATATGTAATGATTGGGGAAGCCAGGGGCTTTATCCAAACCCGCAGGGATTATATGCGGGAAGGTGTTGAAATAATCTATCTAGCGCCTGCCCCTTGCTGTGACGGGTTCTCAACCGCCATCTGGGAATCGCTTACAAACTATGCCTCCTGGCGCCTCGGACGCCTGGGGGTGAAAAGACTTTTCATTGATGTCCCCGAGAGCGAGGAGGTCTTTTTCCGCCAGTTGGGGTTTTCGGTTTATGCCCGTGAATTCCTTTACCCGATCGACTCTATTCCAGAAGGGCTCCCTGAACTAGGCAACTGGCAGCCAATAGGACCAGATGAGAGGTTCGGCGTGGAAAGGGTGTATCAAACTATAACTCCAACTCCAGTTCAACAGATAGAGGGGAGCTTTTGCAAGAAGCAACCCGGGCTGTTCCACCGCCTCATGGTGGAGCAGAAGGAAATGGTTCTCAAGAATGGGCCCAGTTCAGTGGCCTTCATGTTGACTTGGAAAGAAGGGGGGAATGGGTGGGTGAAGCTTTTCATCCGTCCGGATTATCAGGCCCATAGCCCCCGAATAGTGGAAATGGCTCTGGTTTGGGCCAGTGCTAATTTCCCTCCACCCTTTACGTTCAAAGTGAGAAGCTACGAGGGAGCATTGGCCAGAGGACTTGAAGAGTTGGGGTTCCCACCCCAGAAAAGCCTTTCTATAATGGTCAGGAACACCCTGGCCCCAGGAAAAATACTCCTGCGCCAAATTCCGGTCATATCGTGAAGGAGGTGGAAGTAAAAATATGAACCACGCTGAAGAAATTAACGATCTCAAAGTCAGGCCAATCGAGATAAGGGACGACCTGGATGCCTTGCTGGCAGTCCTTCCTCCCCATATTGAAGAAGCCCTCAGACGCATAAATCGGGGGCACGAACTTTTGGAAGTGGTGATGGACCTGGGGAGGCCTCCTGAGGCTCGCTTTGTTAGCGACGAGGTCATCCTAAGCGAGAAAGAGGTTACCCAGGAAGACATTGATTACGTAGTCTCCAGGATAAGCGAGTTCGGGGAGGATAACAGAGCAGGGATAGAACGGACTCTTCACCGCATCTCGGCCATAAGGAACAGGAAGGGGCGTATCGTGGGGCTTACCTGCCGGGTTGGAAGGGCCGTTTATGGTACTGTTGACATAATAAGGGACATCGTGGAGTCGGGCAAGAGCATACTGCTGCTTGGAAGGCCTGGAGTAGGTAAAACCACGATGCTGCGAGAGGTGGCCCGCATCCTGGCGGAAAAGAAGAGGGTGGTTATCGTTGACACTTCCAATGAAATTGGAGGAGATGGTGATATACCTCACCCTGCCATAGGTAGGGCTCGCCGTATGCAGGTTCCTACGCCTGCCCTTCAGCACGAAGTGATGATCGAAGCAGTGGAAAACCACATGCCCGAAGTTATCATTATAGACGAAATAGGGAGAGAGCTGGAGGCTCAAGCAGCCCGGACCATTGCGGAAAGGGGTGTTCAACTCATAGCCACTGCCCACGGTGAGACCCTGGACAACCTTATGATGAACCCTACTTTGGCTGACCTGGTGGGTGGAATCGAAAGTGTAACTCTATCGGATGAGGAAGCCCGTCGGAGGGGAACTCAAAAAACAGTCCTGGAGCGCAGGGCACCACCGACCTTCGACGTGGTGATTGAGATAAAGGACTGGAACCGTCTGGCTATTCACCACGATGTAGCCGCAGCGGTGGATGCCATACTGAGAGGAAGTCCAATACCAGCTGAAATCCGCTACCGGACAGAAGATGGAAGAGTGTTCCGGGAGAGGGCTACGATCCCGCCACCTTCTCTTGAAAGGGCCCCCTTTCTTCCCAAGGCCCCGCAGAGGGGGGAGATGGCCTCTATAAAGGGTTTCCTATACGGGATAGGAGAAAACAAAGCCAGGCAGGCTGCTCGTAAACTACAGGTTCCTTTCATAGTGGTAAAGGACCTGAACCAGAGCGATGTTTTCCTCACCTTGAAGAGCTTCTACCGCAAGCGGCCGCAGCCTGTAATAGAGGCGGAAAGGAGAGGGATTCCGGTCTACGTACTTCGTTCCAACACCGTAGCCCAGATAGAAGAATGTTTGGCCGATATCTTTGAGTTGGGGCAGAAGGGCAGTGACCCCTTTGCCTTAGCCATGAGGGAAGCGGAGGAAGCAATAAAAAAAGTGCTTAGCGGAGTTCCAATGGTGGAACTCAGCCCTCAGAGTGCGCCTATCCGTCGCCAGCAGCACTTATTGGCGGCTCAAGCCAATCTCTCCTCTTACAGCGTGGGCAAAGAGCCTTACCGCCGGGTAAGGATTTACCGGGAAATTTAAACTTCTCCAAAGCTGTGGGCTGCGTAAAGCAAAAGCTAGCTTTCATTAGCCAGGCCCCTTTTGAGGCTTTGAAAGTTGAAGCTCGCTGGGGGGATATAGTTTTGAACTAAGGCCTAAGCAGAACAATTCGCTAAATTGCTTATCTCTTGGCGCAGGTGGAACGGCTTTCAGGGCGTGTGCGCGGTTTGGTTTAAAAGAGTGTGCCTGATGAAAGGTATAGGTTCAGGAAAGAGAAGGGCTTCGGGTAATAGTCTCTTCCCAGCGAGCGCTTTTCAGCCGCCCTCGCAAGAGAGGTAGCGGCCCCTTTCAGCTTGATTTGACAAGAGCAAAAATCATGTTATAATAATAGATTGCATGGCTCTAGCAGGGGTGCTTCTCTCCTGGAGACCCGGGGAAGGGTGCTGTTTTTCTCCGTTAATAAAGCCGCTTGTGCTTTAACCCCTGCTGTTGTGCAGGAACTTTGGAAAATTAACTAGCAATAATCCGGAGGAGGTGTTTAATTCATGCAGTTAATTCTCTCCGGCAAGAAAAATTATGCTCGAATAGAGGAAATCCTCCCCCTCCCGAATTTGATTCAAGTTCAGCTGGATTCCTACCGCTGGTTTCAAGAGGAGGGGCTGAGGGAACTGTTTGAGGAGATTTCCCCAATTCAGAGCTACAACAAGGTCCTGGAACTGCATTTCCTGGACTACGAATTCGGAAAACCTAAATACACTGTAGAGGAATGCAAGCTCCGGGATTTAACCTATGCTGCTCCCCTCTGGGTGAAAGTGCGCCTTGTGAACAATGAAACGGGAGAAATCCAAGAACAGCGCATATTCTTCGGCGATTTCCCTCTCATGACAGAAAAAGGCACTTTCATCATAAATGGCGCAGAAAGGGTTGTAGTTAACCAGCTCTTGCGTTCCCCAGGCGTTTACTTTTCTCTGGAGGAAGACAGAGCAACAGGCCGGCAGTTGTGTTATGCAAAACTTATCCCCAATCGAGGAGCGTGGTTGGAGTTTGAAACTTCCAAGCGCGATGTCATTTCGGTAAAAATTGAGCGCAAGCGAAAGATGCCCGTTACTATTCTCCTCAGAGCTTTAGGCTATGGGACCGATCAGGAGCTTCTGGCTCTCTACGAGAACGTTGATACGATGCCTGAACACGCTTACATAAAATCCACTATAGAAGCCGACCCGACCAAGAGCACTGAAGAGGCTCTGGTGGAGATTTACAAGAGAATGAGGCCTGGCGAACCTGCCAACCCCGAGAACGCTAGGGCTTACCTAACAGCCCTTTTCTTCAACCCGCGCCGTTACGATCTTGGAAAGATGGGACGTTATAAGCTGAATCGGAGCCTCGGTTTGGATATTCCCATAGACCACAGAACTCTCACCAGGGAAGATTTGGTCAAAGTAGTTGAGAAGATGATTTTAATCAACAATGGGGTAGAGCGCGAGGACGATATCGACCATTTGGGAAACAGAAGGGTTAGGACTGTAGGAGAACTCATTCAAAACCAAATGAGAGTAGGCCTGCTGCGTCTGGAGAGGGCAGTTAAGGAGAGGATGAGCATAAAGGAGCCAGAAGAAGTGACTCCTCTCTCCCTTATAAACATAAGGCCGGTCGTGGCTGCTCTCAGGGAGTTCTTCGGGGGTAGCCAACTTTCCCAATTTATGGACCAAACCAATCCTCTGGCTGAACTCACCCACAAGCGGAGAGTATCGGCCCTGGGACCGGGAGGGCTGAAGCGGGAGAGAGCAGGCTTTGAAGTCCGCGACGTCCACAACTCACACTACGGTCGCATATGCCCTATTGAGACCCCTGAAGGTCCCAACATCGGCCTAATCGGAAGCCTTGCCACCTATGCCCGGGTGAGCGAGTTCGGCTTCCTGGAGACTCCTTACCGCAAAGTAATAAACAAGGTCCCGAATAGCGTTAATCATCTGGTGGGCAACATCCTCAGGGAGAGGATCATCGACCCCGCTACCGGAGAGCTCGTGGCTGAGGCCGGGACCGAGATAACACCTGAATTGGCTGAAAGGATAAGCCGCTTGCCCTACCGCGAAATAAAAATAAGACCTAGAGTTACCGATGAGATCGTCTATCTCTCAGCGGACGAAGAGGACCAGTACGTGATAGCCCAAGCAGGGGTACCTTTGGACTCTAAAGGCCATTTCCTGACCGACAAAGTCACTGTTCGTCATCAGCAGCAATTCGCTATCCGGCCTGTGGACCAGGTTGAATATATGGACGTATCGCCAAAGCAAATAGTGAGTGTCTCTGCCTCTCTGATCCCATTCCTTGAACACGACGACGCCAACCGAGCTCTCATGGGGTCCAACATGCAGCGTCAGGCTGTACCTCTGGTGAAGCCTGAGACTCCTATTGTGTCCACGGGCATGGAATACTATGTGGCTAAGGATTCTGGTCAGGTTGTTCTGGCGGAGGAGGATGGCGAGGTAGTGAGTGTAACTTCTACCCAAATCGTCGTAAAGGGTGAAAATGGTCTCCACGTTTACCCTCTTAAGCGCTATCAGCGTTCCAACCAAGCCACTTGTATAGATCAGCGGCCTTTAGTGAGCAAAGGGCAGAAGGTCAAGAAAGGCCAGGTCCTGGCCGACTCCAGCTCGACCCAGAACGGCGAACTTGCTTTGGGCCAAAACGTTTTAGTGGCCTTTATCTCCTGGGAGGGCGGCAACTATGAGGACGCTGTTCTGGTGAGCGAAGCCCTTGTCCAGGAAGACATTTACACCTCAATTCACATTGAGGAATATGAAACTGAAGCTGTAGATACAAAGCTCGGGCCAGAGGAAATCACGAGAGATATCCCCAACGTTGGCGAGGATCAGCTAAGAGACTTGGATGAGAATGGCATAATCCGTATAGGAGCCCACGTGGGGCCCAACGACATCCTGGTAGGCAAGGTGACCCCCAAGGGTGAAACGGAGCTCTCCCCTGAGGAGAGACTCCTCAGGGCTATTTTCGGCGAAAGAGCTAGGGATGTCCGGGACACAAGTCTGAGAATGCCTCACGGCGAAAGAGGAGTGGTGATCTCGGTGGCGGAGTTTTCCAGGGATCAGTACAAAGACCTGCCTCCAGGCGTTGAGAAAGCCGTCAAAGTCTATGTGGCCCAGCGCCGCAAACTCACCGAGGGCGATAAAATGGCAGGCCGTCACGGGAACAAAGGAGTAATATCCAAAGTGGTGCCTGTGGAAGATATGCCTTTCCTCGCCGACGGCACGCCTATTGAGGTTATCCTTAACCCGTTGGGGGTCCCGGCCCGCATGAACTTGGGTCAGATTTTGGAAACCCACTTGGGCTGGGCCGCCTATCGCCTTGGCTTCAGGGCGATAAGCCCCGTCTTTGATGGAGCTGATCAAGATGAGGTCTTTGCGGAGCTGGCCCGAGCCTGGCTCATAGACAAGGCCTGGGAAGAAGTCACTGAGAGGGCGTGGCAGTGGCTCAAGTCCATAAACTACAATCCTAAGGATATAGAGGACGATGAAGAGGCTCGAAGGCTCTACCTTGTGGAGTGGATCGGCGACCGCTATGACCCTGAAAGGCTTATGGAGGATTGGGTCTACGCTCGCCGGGCTGCTCTGAGGGAATGGCTCAGGGAAAAGGGCTATGACCCCGATGCTATCCTGGTCTTTGAGGATGACCCTAGGCCTTTGGAAGCCCGTCGTGAGGCTGACCGCCTGGCCAGGCTAGTTTGCCTGCGGGAGTGGATAGGCTCCCTCACGGGTGAGTACCCATCTCTTGAAGATACCACCGAAGAGCAGCTTATGGAGATAGCTGTAAAGGTCAGCAAGGAGACGGGTCAGCCCATTCCCACCACTGGTAAGATGATACTCTACGATGGCAAAACCGGCGAGCCTTACGATCAGCCAGTGACTGTTGGAGTCATGTTTGTGATGAAACTCATTCACCTGGTGGAAGACAAAGTGCATGCCCGCTCTACTGGTCCTTACTCTCTGGTAACCCAACAGCCGCTCGGCGGCAAAGCCCAGTTCGGAGGTCAGAGGTTCGGTGAAATGGAAGTATGGGCTCTGGAGGCTTACGGCGCTGCCCATACCCTTCAAGAAATGCTCACCATTAAATCCGATGATACCATCGGCCGCCTCAAAACCTACGAAGCCATAGTTAGAGGGGACAGGATTTTAGGGCCTGAGATGCCTGAATCTTTCAAAGTCTTGGTTAAAGAGCTTCAGTCGCTCGGATTGGCGGTTGAGGTTTACGACGCTAAGGGTGAGAAATACACCTTTGGTAAAGAAGAAAAGGAGGAAAAGCCCATTCCTCTGGGCTTCGGAAGCTTTGACCTTGCTCGAAAGCTTCTGAGCAAATAAGGAGGTGCTTTTATGGAAGTCAACAACATTGTATCGGTCCGGATAAGCCTTGCCTCTCCCGAACAGATCCGTTCCTGGTCTTACGGAGAGGTGACAAGGCCTGAAACTATAAATTACCGGACGCTTAAACCCGAAAGGGATGGTCTGTTCTGCGAGCGGATCTTCGGCCCGGTCAAGGACTGGGAGTGTGCTTGCGGGAAGTACAAGAAAATCAAATACAAAGGCATAATCTGCGACCGGTGCGGCGTCGAAGTAGCCCCGTCTAGGGTGCGGAGGGAGAGGATGGGGCACATAGAGCTAGCTGCTCCGGTCGCCCATATTTGGTACGTCCGGGGGATACCGAGCCGTCTTGGTCTCCTCTTGGATATATCCCCTCGTAACCTGGAGAGGGTAATCTACTTTGCCCAATACATCATTACTGAGGTGGATGAAGAGGCTCGGTCCAGAGCCCTCAATCGCTTGGAGAAGGAACGCCTCGCCCGTTTGGCCAAAATTGATGCCGAGATAAACGCCCAAATTGAAGAGGTAGATAGAAGGCTCAAGAGGGAATTGGAGGAAATCAGCAACAGGGTTAAGGCTCAGATACAGGAGCTGGAGGAGCAACTCTATTCTATGAGCGATGAAATAACTGGGCAGGGGCGTGCCCTTCAGGAGAAGCTGGAAACACTCATGGGCTCCCCTTCTCCTGAGACTATCCGGATACCCTGGAGCGATGAAATTCTCCTTCAGGAAGGAGAGGTTGTCTCTAGAGAGCACCTGGCGGCGCTGAACCGGGCAGCTCAGGAACGCCTTTCCTACTTAGAGGAAGGGATAAGGCGCCGCCAGGAGGACATAAAGCTTGAGGCTGAAGCTGAAAAGGAACACCTTATCCGCAAGGCCGAAGAGGAAAAGGATGCGATAAAGGCCCGTTACGAGGATATAATCTTTGAAATTATTGACAAATACGACCAGGAAATGGCTGAGCTTCGGAGCCTTCAGGTAACCCAGGTCCTGAGTGAAGCCCGTTACCAAGAGCTCAAAGAGAAATGGGGAACTGTCTTCAAAGCAGGGATGGGGGCAGAGGCTCTCTATGAAATCCTCAAAAACCTGGACCTGGACAAGATGGCTCAGGAGCTCAGGCACGAAATCAACACCACCCGATCAGCTCAGAGGCGCAAGAAGGCCATAAGGCGCCTGCAGATCGTGGAGGCTCTACGCAAAAGCGGCAACCGTCCTGAATGGATGATCCTGACCGTTTTGCCGGTTATACCCCCCGAGCTGAGACCGATGGTCCCTCTGGACGGTGGACGGTTCGCCACGAGCGACCTCAACGACCTCTACCGGAGAGTCATAAACCGCAACAATCGGCTCAAGAAGCTGAAGGAGCTGGGGGCTCCCGAAATAATCATCCGCAACGAGAAAAGGATGTTACAGGAAGCCGTTGATGCCCTCATAGACAGCGGGCGCCGCCAGCCCACAGGCCTTGTGGGAGCTGGGAAGCGAGGCCTCCGTAGCCTCTCCGATATCCTTAGAGGGAAACAAGGCCGGTTCCGCCGCAACCTCTTGGGCAAGCGCGTGGACTACTCCGGCCGCTCCGTGATCGTGGTGGGACCTGAACTCAAGCTACATCAGTGTGGCCTCCCTAGGGATATGGCTCTGGAACTCTTCAAGCCCTTCGTTATCCGCAAACTCATAGAGGAGAACCACGCTCACAACATAAAGAGCGCCAAAAGGATGGTAGAGCGCCGTGACCCGGCTGTGTGGGATGTTCTAGAGGAGGTAGTTAAAGAGAGGCCAGTGCTTCTGAACCGTGCACCTACCCTCCACCGCCTTGGCATTCAGGCCTTTGAAGTGGTGCTGGTAGACGGTCAAGCCATCCGGATCCATCCCTTAGTTTGCCCGGCCTTCAATGCCGACTTTGATGGAGACCAGATGGCCGTACACGTGCCTCTTTCTGATGAGGCCGTGAGGGAAGCCCGAGAACTCATGCTTTCCTCTGTCAACCTCCTCAAACCTGCCAGCGGTGAGCCCATTGTTGGGCCTACCAAAGACATGGTCTTGGGCTGCTACTACCTCACCTTGATGAGGGAGGGGGCAAGGGGCGAGGGCAAGATCTTCGCCGACTTTGATGAGGTAGTTCTCGCCTACGAAACGGGAGTGGTGGACCTCCACGCCAAGATCAAAGTGCTGACCAAGCCTTCACCCGACCAACCACCCCAGCTTGTGGAAACCACACCAGGACGGGTCATATTCAACATGGCTCTGCCCGAAGAGCTCCGCTTCCAGAACAAAGTCATGGACAAGAAAGCTTTGAGCGAACTGGTAGCAGAATGCTACAGGAAACTGGGAATGGAAGCCACAGCTCAGACAGTGGATGCCCTCAAAGACCTAGGCTTCAAATATGCTACTCGCAGCGGCATCACCCTGGCTATGAGTGATATCAAGATACCCAAGGAGAAAGAAGAGATAGTGAGGCGGACGGAGATCCAAGTGGAAGAGATAAACCGCCAGTACCGCCGTGGTGTGATCACCGAAGAGGAGCAGTACATGAAGAGCGTTGAGCTCTGGACAAGGGCGACCGAAGAGATCTCCCTGGCGGTGGCCAAAGAGCTCAACCCCTATGAGAGCGTGGGCGCGATGGCTATTTCGGGCGCAACAAAGGGTGGAATCCAGACCATACGCCAGCTGGCCGGGATGCGTGGCCTTATGGCTGATCCATCAGGGCGCATCATCCCCTTACCCATTCGCTCCAACTTCTGGGAGGGGCTCACGACCCTCGAATACTTCCTTTCCACCCACGGTGCTCGTAAGGGTCTGGCTGACACTGCCCTCCGCACCGCTGACGCTGGTTACCTAACCCGTAGGCTGGTGGACGTAGCCCAAGAAGTTATCGTCAGGGAATACGATTGTGGCACTTTCAACGGAATATGGATTGACGAAGAATCCTCTCGCTTGATGGGTCAGACTTTTGCCGAAAGGATAATCGGAAGAATGGCTGCTGCTGATATCGTAGACCCAACTACCGGCAAAATCATAGTTAGGCGGAATGAAGAGATAGATGAAGACGCTTTTGAGAAGATAAAGAAGGCCGGGATAAATAAAGTCTATGTCCGTACCCCTCTGAAGTGCGAAACCCGGTACGGTGTCTGTGCTCTTTGCTATGGCCGCGACATGGGTCGTGGTGGGCTCATAAGAGTGGGTGAAGCTGTGGGAATAATCGCTGCCCAATCCATCGGAGAGCCTGGGACCCAGCTCACCCTCAGGACCTTCCACACCGGTGGCGTGGCCATGGAAGACATAACTCAGGGCCTGCCCAGGGTGGAAGAACTCTTTGAGGCTCGCACTCCCAAGGGCGAGGCTATAATCTCCGATATCTCTGGCGTTGTGGACGTATACTGGGAGGGTGATACCCGCAAGGTAAAGGTCACCAGCACCCAAATAATAACCGATGAGTACTTCATCCCAGCTGGCGGGGAAATCCTGGTTAACGATGGTCAGTTGGTGGAAGAGGGAATGGTGATAGCCTCCACGCCCGAAGATGGAACCGTAATAGCCAGGATTTCCGGTCAGATCTTCCTGGAAAACAATGGCGACGGCACTTACAAGGCTATCATCCGCAGAGAACACAAAGAAGAGAGGATTTACGAGATCCCGCCCGCTGCCAGGCTTAGGGTGGAAAAGGGCGACTACATTGAGGCCGGTGATCAGATAACTGAGGGAGCTAAGAACCCTAAAGAAATCATGAGAATACTGGGGCGTGAGGCAGCACAGCTCTACCTATTACAGGAAATCCAGAAAGTGTACCGCTCCCAGGGCGTGAACATCCATGACAAACACATTGAAATAATCATACGCCAAATGACCGATAAGGTCAGGGTAAAATCTCCCGGAGACACAGACTATCTTCCCGGGCAGCTAGTGAACCACTTTGAGTTCGAGGAAACTAACAGCCGCGTGATTGCTCGCGGAGGGCGTCCAGCTGAGGCTGTGCCAGTCTTACTGGGTATAACGAAAGCAGCTCTGGCTACCGATAGCTTCTTCGCGGCGGCCTCTTTCCAGGAAACCACCAGGGTGCTGACGGACGCTGCTATCCGCGGAGCTATTGACGAGTTGCGCGGATTGAAGGAAAACGTTATAATAGGGCGCCTCATTCCTGCTGGGACAGGCTTTGAGCACTACAGGCGCCTTAAAGAAGCGGCTTTAGCTCGCGAAAATTCCTAAGAATTACGGGGAGGAGGAATAGAAGTGCCCACCATAAACCAATTGGTGCGCAAAGGTCGAAAAAAGGTCAAGAGCAAGTCCAAGGCTCCAGCTCTGCTCTACTCCTATAACGCTCTCAAGAACGAACTCAAAAAGATGCCCAAAGGCAATCCTCAAAAGCGAGGCGTATGTATACAAGTCAGGACCATGACTCCCAAGAAGCCTAACTCCGCCCTGCGCAAGATAGCGAGAGTTCGCCTTACCAACGGCATTGAAGTAACAGCTTATATCCCTGGCGAAGGCCATAACCTCCAAGAACACTCCGTGGTCCTGGTAAGGGGAGGGCGCGTCAAGGACCTTCCCGGCATTCGTTACCACATAGTGCGCGGAGCCCTGGATTCGGCAGGGGTGGAAGGAAGGCGCCAGGGCCGTTCCAAATACGGGGCGAAGAGGCCCAAGAAGAGTTCCGAGAAGTAACCATATAGTGAAACCCTGCTGGCGGTTTCAGAGCGTGCATCCTAATTACTTGGAGCCAGCTTAGGGGTTTAAGGGATGTGCCCCCAGAGTAAGAAAGGATGCAACGGCCAAATTCTAAACCCCTATTAGTAAGACTCTGAACCGGGGCAAGCCTAAAGCCAATGAGGGTAGGCACA
>JBHOQL010000039.1:0-5065 GCA_042408195.1 Anaerolineae bacterium | reverse complement strand
CCTTTTCACCGGATGGAACCTTACTAGCTGCAGGATGGGATAGTGGCGAAGTGCGTCTTTGGCGGGTTTCCAATGGTTCTCTCCTGCATACCTTAAAAGGGCACGGAAAATCGGTGTATAGCCTGGCTTTCTCCCCAGATGGAACCATATTGGCCTCGGGCTCAGACGATGAAACTGTGCGGCTCTGGCGAGTTTCTGACGGGACACTTCTGCATACTCTGACAGGACACACGGATAGAATAGAGGATTTGGCCTTTTCACCAGATGGAACTCTGCTCGCTTCGGGATCCGAAGATTGGTCTGTGCGGGTCTGGCGGGTTTCCGACGGCGTTCTCCTGCGCGAACTAACTGGGTTTGGAGGAGTGGAAAGCGTCGCCTTTTCACCCGATGGGGTTCTGCTGGCAGTAGGGACGTCCGACGGAGCTGTATGGCTCTGGAACGTTTCCGACTGGAAACCGCTGCGCGTCTTGACAGGCCACGCAGAATGGGTGGACAAAGTGGCCTTTTCTCCCGATGGTACCTTCTTAGCTTCTGGCTCGTACGATGATACTGTGCGGCTCTGGAACCTGGATAAACTGAACATTCTCCCTGGATGGACCACCGTTCTGAGCGATACCTTTGACGACAACCGGAACGATTGGCCAACCTCCTTGGGGAAAGAGGATGAATTCTGGTTTTCGTTCACCCAGCAGATTGCCGGGGGTGTATATCGGTGGGAAGGGAAAGCAAAGGAAGATGTTGTCACATGGTCGTGGCCAGAGATTAAAACTCTGTCCGATTTTTACCTTTCGGTAGATGTAAGGCAAGTCAGCGGCCCAGAGGATGCCGAAATAGGCGTGGTCTTCAGGCTCAGCGATGATAATTTCTATCTGTTCGCTCTTACCCCACGAATGCAAAAATATGGCCTGTGGCTCTCCCAGGAGGACGAATGGGAAACATTGGTGGATTGGACGACTTCGTCGGCAATAGTATCAGATGGGTGGAACCGGCTTGAGGTCAAGGGAAAGTGCTCGCTTTTCACGTTATGGATAAACAGCCGTTGGGTAGCGAGCGTCTCGGATTCTAGGGTGCCTAAAGGCAAGGTGGGATTGGTAATCGGTCTTTACAATCCGGGAGACGAAGCAACTTTTGAATTTGATAACTTTGAAGTTCGTGAGCCGGAGGTTGCGTCCGTTTGTCCTTCACCCACACCTACAGCCACACCGGTTCCTCCTGTGAAGAAACCTTTGGTACTCATTAAATTGGGGCCTGGCAAATATGGAAAACCTTTGTGGCTGGAAGTTGTATCAGGGCAGTACACCCTAACAACTGGAGCTACTCTTTTACCCGGCTCTGCTGTAGGTGTGTTCGAGGAATGGTTAACCTTTCCCCCAGGGCTTGGGATTGATGTAGTGGATGGAGAAATCACTCTGAAAGGAAAGACTTACCCTCCAGGGACGAAGCTCATCGTGAACTCTGAGGGGAATCTCGTGCCGCGGTAAAATCGCTCGCAATGAGATGCTCTTTGCCTATGATCGGAATTCCAAGCCGGAGCTAACCCGGACTGGTGGGGATAAGCAAGGTGGGGTGGGAGGGCTTTACCCCACGGGAAACGAGACAGAGAGCGAGCTGCTTCCCCCTGCCGTTGCTCACGAGTAGGACTATCAGCCATGGCAAACCCTAAGCCCACAGAAGCGAGCAAAGCTGGGGGTGGAGGGTTTGGCCCCTTCCCGGGGGCTTTGGGGGTGTCCCCTTGGGAAAACAAAATCGGGGGCAAGGGACAAACCTCTGCCACCGCCCACGAGTAGGACCCTAAACCAAGGTGAACCCGAAGCCCACGGGGGCGGGCGAAAATGGGGTCCAGGGGGCTTGCCCCCCGGCAAGGGGCTTGGGGGATATGCCCCCAAAGAACTCCAAATGGGGGCAACCCGCCGCCCCCAGCAAACCGCCCACGAGTGGGACCCTGAGCCAAGGCGAACCCGAAGCCCACGGGGGTGGGCGAAAATGGGGGTCCAGGGGGCTTGCTCCCTGGCAGGGGGCTTGGGGGATGTTCCCCCAAAGAACTTTAGATGGGGCCAACCCGCCACCTCCAGCAACTCGCCCGCGAGTGGGACCCTGAGCCGTGGTGGACCTTAAGCCCACGGGGGTGGGTAAAACCAAGGGGATCCAATGAGCTTACCCCTTGCCATAGGGTCTGAATAGTGCGCCCTCAGGGAAATGATGGAAATCTTGAACCAGAATTGCCAAGAAGCACACCCCCAATTCTCCCAAGGAGCCCCCGGAAATTTTGACCCAAACTCCAAGCCCGTTATAATACCCTCTAAAAACACAGAGGCAAAGCCGTGGATTTCTGGGAAAAATTGCAGAAGGCAGTGAACAGAAATAACTCCCTCCTGTGCGTAGGACTTGACCCCAATCCAGTCCGCATTCCCGAGGCTTTCCGGAAAGAAGAAAACCCCATCTTGGCCTTCAACCTCAAAATCCTTGAAAGCACCGCCGACTTGGTCTGCGCCTACAAACCCAACCTCGCCTTCTACCTGGCGTTGGGCTCAGAAGGGGTTGAGACCCTTCGAAAGACCATCAAGGCCATCCCGCCCGAAGTTCCTGTAATCCTTGATGCCAAGTGGGGCGATATAGGTTCCACTGCTGAAGCCTACGCAGCGACAGCTTTTGAGTTCTTTGGCGCTGATGCGGTCACCCTTAACCCCTACTTGGGAGCTGATTCCTTTGGCCCTTTTTTGGCTTATGGTGACAGAGGCCTGTTCGTCCTGTGCCACACTTCTAATCCCGGGGCTACGGATTTTCAGGACCGATTGGCGGAGGGAGAGCCTCTCTATCTCAAAGTGGCCAAGTGGGCGACGCGCCTCTCGCCACGCATTGGTCTGGTGGTGGGAGCCACATACCCAGAGGCGATCCGCTCAGTGCGGGAGGTAGCGCCAGAAGCTTGGCTTTTGCTCCCAGGAGTGGGAGCCCAGGGAGGAGATTTAGAGGCAGCCCTGACTGCAGGGCTGGCTGGGCCCGAAGGAAAAGTCATCGTGAATGTCTCCCGCGATATTATTTACGCCAGAGATCCCCGTCAGGCCGCCGCCGAATACCGGGAGCGCATAAACTGCATCCGAGAGGCCTCAGAAGGGAAAGCAAATCTTCCCCTCGCTGCGCGTTTAACCTTGAGCCTTTTTGATTCCGGTTGCATACGTTTTGGGACCTTTACCCTGGCTTCGGGAAAGACCTCGTCCATTTACATTGATCTGCGCCTTGTCCCTTCTTTTCCCTACCTGTTGCGGCAAGTCATTTCAGCATATGGGCAACTTCTTTCTCCCCTTGAATTTGACCTTATAGCAGCTATACCTTACGCTGCTCTGCCTTTGGGTGCTCTGGCGGCCGCGGAGGTCAATAAGCCGCTAATTTACCCCCGTAAGGAGGCCAAAGCCTACGGCACTGCTCGGACAATTGAAGGGGAATTCAAGCCTGGCCAGTGCGCCGTGGTGTTAGATGATCTAATAACGACGGGGGAGAGCAAGCTGAAGGTCATAGAGCCCCTTGAGCAAGCCGGCCTCAGGGTCAAGGACATCGTGGTGCTCATAGATCGGGAGCAGGGAGGGAAAGAGTTTCTGGAGGCTAAAGGGTACCGGCTTCATTCTTTCCTGCGGCTCAGGGAAATGCTGGAAGTGCTGGTGAGGGAGGGCCGGCTTTCGTTAGAAGAAAAGGACAGGATTTCCGCTGAACTCTGGGGGGAGTAAAATTGGACCTCGGGGTGAATTTATGTGGCCGCAAGTTGAAAAACCCTTTGATTTTGGCCTCTGGCATACTGGGGACAGGCCCTGAGCTCTTGGCCCGGGTGGCTGAGGCCGGCGCCGGTGCCGTTACTACCAAGTCGTGCAGCCTTGCACCGCGCCGCGGACACCCCAATCCCACCGTATTGGAGTGGGGCCACGGCCTGATAAATGCGGTCGGGCTTGCTAACCCCGGTGCGGAAGCCATGGCCAGAACCATCGCCGAGGCTAAAAAGCTCCTCGCCCCTCTGGGGGCTCCCATCATCGCTAGCATCTTCGGGGGGACCGTGGAGGAATTTGCTGAAACCGCCCGCATCATCTCCCGTGCCTCTCCTGATTTCATTGAGGTCAATATATCTTGCCCCAATGTTGAAGAGGAATTTGGACGCCCCTTTGCTGCCGACCCGAGAGCTGCAGCTATTGTTACCGAAGCTGTAAAGGCTGTCGTTTCCGTCCCGGTTATAGTGAAGCTTTCGCCCAATGTGACCGACATAACGGAGATAGCCTGTGCCGTTGAAGAGGCCGGTGCCGATGCCATATGCGCCATCAACACCGTGGCCGGAATGCTTATAGACGTCTACTCTGGCCGCCCCATCCTGGCCAACCGGACGGGAGGACTCTCCGGGCCGGCCATAAAGCCCATAGCCTTGCGATGCGTGTACGAGATAACCCGAAAGGTGAAAGTTCCAGTTATCGGTACTGGTGGGATCGTAACTGGAAAGGATGCGCTGGAAATGATAATGGCCGGGGCCAGTGCGGTCGGAGTAGGCTCAGCCGTTTACTACCGGGGCATCCAGGCCTTCAGCCTCATACAGCAAGAGCTTGCCGATTTAATGCAAAAACTTGGATACCAGCGCATTGAAGAGGTACGCGGAATTACCCACCGTGCATAATTTGCCAGCACCCTTCACCATAAGCTCAGTAAAGGACGAAAGCCCACGCGTCAAGACCTTCATTTTGGACGGCGAACTGGAGGCTGCGCCGGGTCAATTTGTGATGGTTTGGCTTCCTGGGGTGGATGAGAAGCCCTTTAGCCTCGTCAGTGATTCCCCGGTAACCATTACCGTGGCTCGCGTGGGGCCCTTTACTTCGCAATTGCACGAGAGAAAGCCGGGGGACACTCTTTGGTTGCGGGGACCTTACGGCAGGGGGTTTTCCATTGAAGGCCAAAGGCTGCTCCTCATCGGTGGGGGGTACGGTGTCGCTCCGCTGCTTTTCCTCGCTCGGCGGGCTGTGGCACAAGGTTGCCATGTAGAAGTGGTCATCGGAGCCCGGTGTGCCGAAGAGCTCATCCTCGCAGAGGATTTCAGGGC
>JBHOQL010000037.1:0-2347 GCA_042408195.1 Anaerolineae bacterium | reverse complement strand
TGGGGCTTCCGCACTGTAGGGTATCTGCAAGGGATAAACATCGCATACCACTTTCTTCGGCGGTATGCAGCGGAATGGGCAGTTCCCAAGGCCAGGAAAAGTGTCCAACTGGGCAAGGGGTTTGCCTCCTGGGATTACTCCCCCTTTTCCCCACACGTGGACGAAAACGCTGTAGTTCTTAGTCATCGGCTTCAGGGCCTGCCAGCAGGCTCTTACGTTCAAAGTCTGGCCAGGCTTCACAGCCCGGGGCCATATCTCAACTCCGAGTAGTTTCACGGAATCGGCGTAGGTCCAGTTGAGCCTGTGCAAGCTTGTGAGGATACCTGACTCTTCCAGCAACGGAGGTGTAGCATAGGCAGGCCATATGTATCCCCACGGAGCATAAATAGCCAGGGCCATCAGCGCGAAGATTGAAAGGAGAAGAGTGAACTTTCCAAGAGGCCTCGGGAGAATTGCATCCCATCCCTTTGTCCACATAGCCGCAAAAGCAACCAGCGCGGGGAAAAGCAAACGTCCTTGTGGGTTACTTATGTGAAGCCAGAACCATAAAGCTAAAAGATATACTGTCACCCAGAAAAGGGTTACCAACCAGTGGCAATGCTTTTCTGTTTTGTTGTCTAGAAAGATCATGGCGAGGAAAATGACGAACCCCACTGAACCGATGAGCATCCACCAATCCAAGACCGAATAAATCCACGGATGCACGGTTACATTGAACCAGCCGAAGACGGCCCAAAAGGATTTACGCACTCCTTCAAAGATATAGAGAGTCTCCTGCCAGTCTGGAGGACGCTCCCTGGGATGAAATATTGCGAACATCATCTTTAAACCAATGGGATCGTTATACAATAAGAAATTCCGGGCATACCACCACCCTCCAGTTATCAATGCCACCCCACTCAAGAAGAGAGTCCAGCGTATGAATTCTTTGGGCCTGCGGTTTCTCAGAGCCACGATCGCCAAACTCAGAAGCAACGGGGGCACCGCTGCAAGTCCGTTGAGCTTGGCAATGGCTATGAGGCCAACGAGAACACCGGCCAGGAAAAGCTTGTTTCGGGAGGGTGGATGGGAAAGGAAATAGAGAGCCAGGTAAAAAATGATAGCGGCTAAAGCTGTAACCAAGTTATCGTTATTGATGGACGCGCTCAGGAATATGAATTGAGGGTTAAAAGCTACGATGGCTGTGCTTACAAAGGCAAGCACGTTTCCCTGACCGAAAAGAAGGCAGGCTGCCCGATGTGAGAAATACACCGTGATGGCACCGAGGAGAACCGAGATAAGTGTAGCCAGCCGCACGGCCAGCATTGTCCCCGAAAGAGAAACCCTTTCGTTGGGACAATGGGCTAACAAATTTTTGTTGCCATAGGGGTAAAGGGGTAAGCCTATAGCTGCATGGGGGTTGAGGTCCATTATCTCCGCTTTATCTCCTACGCTGATAAGCGAGGTGAGAGGGGCTGCCAAGATATAGTAAAGAGGGGGCTGATGCGCTTCGTGATGCATGGGCAGGGGTGTGCCTGTGTAACGTGGGAATCCCTTTCCCTGGGCTATATGGAGGGTATACTCAAAGTGCCAAATGGCATCGGGCGATTCGAAGATGGGATTGACCCAACTGTAGAGGAGGGTGAGGGAGATGAAAGCCCCAAGGATTATTACAAGGCCTCTCCTCTGGGAAATTTCTACCACCCGCCACAGCCAGACCTTCCCACCTAAGAAGCAATTTTTTACCAAGGGACCTATGCCTCCGGTGAGCTACTGAAATTATAACTGCATTCCTGGCACAGACAAAGTTTTACCGTACGCTGCCCTTGGCTCCATCGGATGAGACGTAAGCTTCATCCCTCCACTGCGGCAAATCCTATCCGCCGGTCTGAACCCACTTCCAGGATGCCCTAGCTGGATGGGTTCCCTAGGACATCGGGGAAATGAGCGCTATTTGGCTTAAGGGCCCTCGGAACGAAGCTAACCCCTTTCCTCTCTCGCTCGTTCATGGTTCGCCGCTTTTCTAGGCCTCATTCGCAGGTAAGTTGTAGAAGCTTGTGGGTTGCTTCCCTAGTGTGCGTGGGGCGCGTTCGGTCGCGCGTGGTGTTTCTACTGGTTAAGGAGTTCCACAGCGGGGTAGCGAACAGAGGCTTGGCTTCAGGGCCTCCTAATGGTATAATGCTTTTGAAAATTTGCCGACGAGGTAGTTTACATGAGGATTTTGCTAGTGAGTCCGATCTCAAAGGTTTGGAATTCCCGCAAGCACATCCACATGGGGCTCGGATATTTGGCGGGCTCTCTACTCAAGGCCGGTTACGAGGTTGAAATCTATGATGCAGTGGTGGAAGATGAACCTCTTGATTCCTTC
>JBHOQL010000005.1:0-2877 GCA_042408195.1 Anaerolineae bacterium | reverse complement strand
CTGAGATTGAAATTACGAAGACCCTTTTCATTCCCTCTACAGGGAGAGGAGCGGTATACATTTGCAAGAATGTAACCAGTTTGGATCAAGTAAGTGTTGAAAATGCTGACGTGGTTATCAATCTCGGTGAGACGAAGGAAGGAATGACCGTAACTTCTGCGTTTTATAAAGGGAGGGAATACTACGTCGTTTTTGGCATAACAGGTTCTGGTGCTGGAGGCGGAGAGACGCCGTATCAAATTTACCTGCCGCTGGTGCTGCGCAACCGCTGAGCATAGATCAACGTTTGTTTATGTGATGCCTATGAATATAGCGGCCAGAAACCATGCAGCGTAGGAATTTAACTTACACTCTATGTGCCGTGGTTTCTTAATAAGCGGACACAATGAGGTATCTCGGGCACAGTCCATTACTCCTGGCCATATCTAAGCCCACAACTGCTGCAGGTTCACCAATGAGGACTGGGTGAAGTTCCAGGCCCGGCTTGGGGAGCTGTAGGCCCTGGAGATCGGGTGGTTGGGCTTCGCCTGGTCCTGTTGATTCCATGAGATAGGAGGAGGAGAAATGCTGGGCTTCACAATTATCCCTCAAGGGTACGCACGGGTCGTGGAGCGGCTGGGCAAGTTTAACCGGGTCCAGTACAGCGGCCTACGGTTCAAGATACCCGTGATTGAAAGGACCAGGCCGATCTTTTACCGGGCCCTGGAAGTGGACGTGGACGGCACAACGAAGGTCGTGACCCGCCGCTCCGACCTGATTGACCTGCGGGAGCAGGTCCTGGACTTCCCCAAACAGAGCGTCATCACCAGCGACAACGTCGTGATGGAGATAGACGCCGTCCTCTACTACCAGATTGTGGAACCTGAGAAGGCCGTTTACGGGGTTGCTAACCTGGTGGATGCGATGGAAAAACTGGTCCAGACGACGCTGCGGAGCATCGTGGGCCAGATGAGCCTGGACGAGACCCTGGGATCCCGCGAGGAAATCAACGCCCGGCTGCGGGCTGTCCTGCAGGAGGCAACGCCGGCCTGGGGTGTCCGGGTGTTGCGGGTGGAACTGCAGGAAATCGCCCCGCCGGAGGACGTCCGTCGGCGGATGGAGTTGCAGATGGCGGCGGAGCGGGAGAAACGGGCGGAGATCCTGCGGGCAGAGGGGCGGAAACAGGCCGAAATCCTGGAGGCCGAAGGTGCAGCAATGGCTGAGATCCGGCGTGCCGAGGCAATCAAGCAGGCGAAGATCCTGGAGGCAGAGGGCATCGCCCAGGCGAGACTGACCATCGCTCAGGCCGAAGCAGAAGCGATCGCCCAGATAGAGCGACGGGTTGGGAAGGGGAAGGCCATAGAGTACCTGATCGCCCTGAAATATCTGGAAGCCCTCCAGGCCATCGCGGACGGAAAGGCAACCAAACTGTTTCTGCCCTTTGAAGCCACCGGCATCCTCGGCGCTCTCGGGGGGATCCGTGAAATGCTGAGAGGCCCTTTAATGGGAGAGGAAAGATAGGCAGATACTGCTTCCTGGCGTTGCTGTAAGGCATTGTTGGTAGAGTGGTAGATTTGCTATGGAACGGAACAACGACAGAAAAAGCAGGCGGGGGTGGGCCAGAAGGCCTACCTCCGCCTATTCGGTTTCGGAAATTCTTACCAGACCGTCGCAAAGTGCCGAGAGGCCCAGATGACCCGGTTCCCGGTCAGAATTGGCACTCCCAGCCACCTTGCCGTCCCCACCAGAATGCGGTAGTGCAACTCGGGGACATCGTCCACCTCAGCCGAGGTCAACGCCACATCCGCATTCACCGGCACAAACTTGTAGTTTGCACTCCCCAACACAAACTCAATCAACTCGTCCAGCCGCACCGGTACTCGCTTCGCCTCCGAGAGGTACGACACCTCCATCAACGTAACGGATGAGCAAAAGTACCAATCACGGTCACCAGAACGTCGGCGGTTTCAGGCCAATCCCTTCGGCATAGGCAAAAAGTGCCCACAGCACCCACGCCAGCGCCTCCTCCGCCTGCCCCACCTCCCCAGGCCCCGGCACCACCGTCTCCCCCTCCTCATCAGCACCTCCAATACATGGAGACATCCAGCGCTTGGAAGCGGAAACAGCCAGCCGATTTCAGGTGCAGCAACGCCAAATGATGGAAGCCATCCAAGACATCCGCCGGGAAATGCATGCATTTCTTATGGAAATTGCCAGGCTTGGATTGAAAGCGCCCAGACCCTGCGAAGTTTTATCGAAGAAAACTACCACCACCGTCTTTTCAGGCCCGGCACTTTAGAACGACTGGAACGAGATCTTCGCCAGGCTCAGGAGAATTTAAAACACGGAATCCCTGAAACCGCTTTAGCTCAGGCCCAACAGACCTATCAGGATTTATCCGATCTCCGTCTCGAACTGGAACGCTTGGATCCGGAGTGGCGACCTCGGCGCAGCGCTGCTCTTGAAGCCGCTCGGGAAATCCTGGCTATAGCGGACGCAAATCGCTCTTGCAAAGCTATAGACTTGAAGGGGAAGGAGCTGAACTTGACAATTGAAGTAAATTGGTGGACCGGGGACCGTCTGAGGGGGCTGGAAAAAGAGGTCCAGAAGTTATTGGAACGCATCAAAGATGAGCAAAACCTCCTTTCACTGATTGTAGAGCAAACAGCGCCGGCCTTGCGCCAATGCCTCATGGAAAAGGACCAGCAATCTTTCTGCGGCTCCGGCCCTTAAGCAGTACTGACAGGGCGCGAGAGTGACGCCAGAAGCTGGTCCATCCACGGGTTTACACCAGGCACTCGGTTCAATTACGGCCTTCGGGCTGGGCCGCTCCGAGCCACCTCGGTCGAATTCTCGAGCTGCCTCCCGCAAGCTTGACAGGTGAAAGCTGTGGGGATA
>JBHOQL010000063.1:0-11348 GCA_042408195.1 Anaerolineae bacterium | reverse complement strand
ATCTCTTCGCGTAGTTGCAGGGGGTTGATGCGCTCCCACAGCGCCATTAGTTCTTGCTGTTGCTAAGATGGTAGAACGCCAGTTTCGCAGAGGCGGTCCAAAGGAGGGCGCGCCGCATCAAAGCGGCGTTTCGTTCGGGAGGAGCGTCTCTTTGGCCACCAACCGCATCACCGGCTGGAAAAAGTTGAAATACAGTGATGCGGTTCAGCAAGAGGGTCTGGGCGACCGTGTCCAGGCGGTCGTATCCCGACAGGTTGCGTACCAGCCATCCATTCCACTGTTCTACAAAGCGGTTGTCTTTCTTGTGATAGGGGCGGCTGCGAGGGAGCATCAAGCCGGGGATTCTTTCCCGCTAGAGCGGCATCATTGTCCGGATGGGGAAGGGGATCCGCTGACAAATGAGGAGGAAGGCGTCCTCCACTACCAGGTAACTTCTTCTACCTAGCCGGGGGCGATGTCTACCACTTGAAGCGTATGCACATATTCTCCTGTGACAGAGGGGCCGCAGTGGTGAACCAGGTCCACCTCCAGATGGCCTGGTTCCTAAAGGTCGTAAGGGGGGCGGAGCATGGGTACTTCTTGTCGCCGGGGATTGGCATTGCGGGGGGAACGGGAAGGGGGGCGAGGCTTATCGCGAGGCAAATCCCTCAACAGGCGATAGAGGGTGGACACACTGATGCGCGCTAACTGCTCCTTCTGGGCCGAAGATAAGGAGAATATGCCTTGTTGGGCCAGGTGAGCCGCCATCTTAGGCAGGGCCGGCTTCAAACGCTCTGCACAAGGATAATACAGAGCCCGAGCGACCGTGGCGATAATGGCCCGGATTTCGGGGTGATAGGTGGGGCCTCGTTCCCGGTTTCTGGGAGGGCGCTGGAGGTCTGTGCCCATAAGCCGGATCAGGCTTTTCCGGTGCAGGCCGGTATATGCCTCCATCTCGTCCAGAAGATGGTTGCGTTCCTGGCGATTGGCCTGGTGGTATCGCTTCTTCATCCGGCGCAGGTATTGATACTGTTGCGTCCATCTGATCCTCCGGTAACATTATCATTTGAGAGAACCGGAAACCCCGGGTAACATTTTACGTGATGGAACGCGATGATTTGACAGTAAGGTCGAATTGCATTATAATTTAAGTTGGTATGGCGCATTCGTCTAGAGGTTAGGACGCGGGCCTCTCAAGCCCGAAGCAGGGGTTCGAATCCCCTATGCGCCAATTTTTTATTTTAACCCAGGAGAAAAACTATGCTTGGAGAAGAAAAAGTCCGGTCTATTTGCCAGAAAGTTTTTTCTTTTTCTAGTGCAGACCAGACAGAAGTCTTGCTTCTTCGACACGATCGCCAACTTACTCGCTTCGCTAACTCCCACATCCATCAAAATGTTTCAGAAAGCGATGTTCAGCTTAGGGTTAGAGTAGTAATTGGCAAGAGGGTAGGAGTGGCAGTTACTAACCGCTTGGACGATGTCTCTATAGGCCGAGTCGTGGAGGACGCCGTGGCCATTGCCCGTCTGCAACCGGAAAACCCACACTTTAGGTCTCTTCCCCGACCAGCTCCAGTATCGGAAGTCAGGGCCTTTGACGAGAAAATATTTTCCCTTACCCCAAACACTAAAGCCGAAACGGTGGGCAAAATTTGCCAAAGGGCACGGAAACGTGGCCTTGTGGCCTCAGGGGCATACAATTCCGAAGTCTTTGAAATAGGTGTGGCTAATTCTCTTGGTCTTTTCGCTTACACGTTAGGCACCGAGTTTTCCTTCAATACGGTGATCATGTCTGATACCGGATCCGGTTATGCGGCTGGAATAAGCTGGCAACTGGAAAACTTTGACCTCGAGGCTCTAGGGGAAGAAGCTATGGATAAAGCTTTGAGAAGCCGCAACCCCAGAGAGATACCCCCAGGTATTTACCCTGTTATTCTCCAGGAATATGCTGTAGCTGATATGGTAGCCACGTTGGCTTACCTTGGAATGGGGGCTTTGGCGGTCCAGGAAGGGCGAAGCTTCATGTGCGATAATTTCGGCAAGCAAATAATGGCTCCCCTTATCTCGATATGGGATGATGGCCTTGACCCTTCAGGCTTACCCAAACCTTTTGACTTTGAAGGGGTTCCTAAGCAAAAGGTAATGATTATAGAAAACGGTATCGCTAAGGCTGTCGTCTATGATACTTATACCGCAGGAATTGAGGGTCGCTCTTCCACCGGGCACGCTCTTCCTGCCCCCAATACAATGGGACCTCTTCCCATTAACCTGTTCATGGCTTCCGGTTCCTCTTCCCTTGAAGATATGCTGGCCTCAATGGACAGGGGACTACTCATCACCCGTTTCCACTATACTGTTCCTGTGGATCCAAAACACACAGTAGTGACAGGGATGACCCGGGATGGAACCTTCTGGGTGGAAAGAGGGGAGATAGCTTATCCGGTTAAAAACCTTCGCTTTACCCAGAATTATGTGAAAGCATTCGCTGCAGCGGAAGCAGTGGGCTCAGGCACCCGTCTTGTTCCCACTGATATGGGTGGAATAAGAGCCCCCGCAGTAAAAATAGCCGAATTTGAATTCACGGGTGTAACTGAATTTTAAAGTCTGCCAAAGGAGGCAACTTATGAAAGTCACAATGAGCGTGATAAAAGCTGACGTCGGAGGTCTGGTAGGACACTGTGCTGTCCATCCCGATCTTGTGCAGATAGTGGAGGAATATCTTAAGAAAGCTCGCGATGGTGGCTTAATCATAGATTACCATGTTACGGCTGTTGGCGATGATCTTCAGCTCATTATGACTCATACAAAGGGTATCAATGCCGAAGCGATCCACCGTTTGGCCTGGGAAGCTTTTGAAAAAGCCGCGGCTAAAGCTAAGGAATTAAAGCTTTACGGTGCCGGTCAAGACCTCTTGAGTGATGCCTTTAGCGGCACCATAAAGGGCATGGGGCCCGGATTGGCCGAAATGGAATTCGAAGAACGCCCTTCTGAGCCTATAATTATCTTCATGGCCGATAAGACATCAGCAGGTGCCTGGAATTTGCCTCTTTACCGAATTTTTGCTGATCCATTCAATACTATTGGCCTCGTCATTTCACCCTCAATGCACGACGGCTTCGCCTTTGAGGTCCATGATGTGAAAGAGGGTAAGAAAATTCTCCTGAAGTGTCCCGAAGAGCTTTACGATCTTCTCCTCCTTATAGGCTCTCCCTCCAGATACGTTATAAAGGCTGTTTACCACAAGGCTACGGGGGAAATAGCCGCGGTTTCCTCTACTGAGCGCCTCTCTTTAATCGCCGGGCGCTATGTGGGAAAAGATGATCCTGTGTGCATAGTAAGGTGTCAACATGAGTTCCCCGCGGTTGGAGAAGTATTAGAACCCTTTGCTCTGCCACACTTAGTAGAAGGGTGGATGAGGGGCTCTCACTATGGCCCTCTCATGCCTGTAGCGTTGCGCAACGCTACTCCCACCCGCTTTGATGGTCCACCAAGAGTGGTGGCTCTGGGCTTTCAACTCTCCGGTGGCCAATTGATCGGGCCGAGGGACTTATTTGATGATCCTTGCTTTGATGAAGCCCGACGTCTATGCAACACAATAACTGAATACCTGCGCCGCCACGGACCTTTTGAGCCTCATCGCCTTCCAATGGAAGAGATGGAATACACTACTTTACCCCAGGTCCTGGCCAGGCTTAAAGACCGTTTTGAAGATATTTAGCTATCTATAGCATGCTTTCCTATATCCACACCGGAGGCATTTGCGGCTTTCCCTCGCTTCTATTTCCCGGCCGGAAGTGAGGTATTTTCTCATTTCTTCCAGAATTTCCAAAAGCTCGCTTTTTAGGGTTGGAGTGTATTTGATTTGCAAGCGGCCATTCCTGTAAGCTATTATGCCGTAAGGTGGAGCCAGGCCTGTAACCTCCTCCACCAGGAGGCAGTAAGCCATGAGTTGAAAGACGTGTGAGGCGTAAGGGGAGGAGGGAAGGTGCCCGGATTTGACTTCTACAGGGATGAACCGGCCTCTTTCACGGAAGAGATAATCGGGACGACCCACGAGACGGTATCGGGGAGAGAACAGTTCCCTTTCGCACCGGTCCCAATTTTCCGAGTCGGCTACCACGAGCTTCCCCTTGGGCAGGCCCATGTTTCTTCTCTTCAAAACCACCCCAATCAGAACGCATAGTCCGAGAGCAACCAGCAAAATCCCGAAGAAGAGCATCCTCTGCTCCCGTTTCCAGGATCACTCTAAGCCTCGCCTTAGAGTCAAAGAAGCTACGGTGAGCATCAACACACCCAGTAATGCTAGCACTAGAATTCTGGGCCAGAGATCAACGAAGCCCGCACCTTTAAGCATTATGCTTCTTATTATGAAAAGATAGTGCTGCAAAGGCACAAAGAAAGCTACAACTCTGAGATAGGTGGGCAAGTTTTTTATCGGAACAATGAAGCCTGAGAACGCCACATCCACCATGACCTGGATGAAAACGAAAAGAATGGCCTGCTGAGGGTTGCGGGCTAAAATTGAGAGAGCGAACCCCCAGCCAGATTCCACCGCAAGGAACAGAGCTGTAATAGCTCCTAAGAGCACCAAGGAGCCCCTAAGAGGGACGCCATAGACCTTTGTGGCCAGTAGCAACAATAGCCAGAAGTTCACAAAGCCCACTGAAAAAGCCACGATCCCTTTGCCCAAAATAATTTCTTCCCGGCGCAAGGGGCTCACCAGCAATTGCTCAATAGTCCCAAGTTCCCTTTCCCTAACCAGACTCAGGGAAGCGATAGCTATGGTTATCTGATACACGATGAAACCCACCATCGCTGGCAGAGTAAAGTGGCGGACGTCGTAAGTGGGGTTAAAGAGGATACGGTTTTCCAACTTTATTTTGGTTTCGGCCCTAATCCCGGCCTCCCGCAGCTTACTTTTGGAGAAAGCTTCAACCGCTTCGTAAAGGCCTGCGAGGCCTAGAGACGCAACTGTGGCGGAGGATCCATCAAGAAAGGCATAAACTTCGGATAACTCCTTCTCGAATCCTTTAGGGACAATGACCCCTATAATGGCCTCCCCTTTAGAGATCAATTCCTCGAACTCGCTCTGGCTCCTGGGATGGAAAGTTACCCTGAGCCTGTGAGTCTCGTCAATCACCCTTATAAATTCCCGACTGGTCCTTGATTGATCTAAATCCAAGACCGCTACGGGTATGTTCTTTACTTCTCTGCCAGTCGCTCTGGTCATCAAAGCAAACTCAAACATTGGGATGAGTAGGATGAAGAAGGAGAGGAGGACGTTTCGGCGCAATTGTATGAATTCTTTCCACATTAAATTTGCGACCCTCATAGTTTCAGCCTAGCCTCTTCCGGAAAGAAGCAAATCCGAAGCTTACAGAAATGAGGGCAATGAGAGCCAGGAATAGAGCAGGCTCCATCAGTTGAGCGATCCCAAGCCCTTTTAACATTATCCCCCTGCATACTTTTATAAAGTGAGTTGTGCATAAAGCATAAGAGGCCAGCAAGTCAATGGGCGATTCTTCTCTAAGGGGTAGAACGAGGCCTGCGATGAAGAAACTGGGCACAATAAAATATAGGAGGGTCAGAAACATAGCGGCCTGCTGGCTCTTTACGCTCTGACCTATGAATAATCCCACACCCATACTGGCCAAAAAGAAATCCAGGCAGAAGAAGAGAAAGGTGCCCAAATTCCCTCTGAAGGGGATCTTGAACCACAAGGTAGCTACTCCAAGCGTTATGAAAGCACTCAAAAGGCCTATGCCCAGATAGGCCAGCAATTTGCCTAGCAGGTATTCTGGCCCTTTGAGGGGGGAGACAGCCAAGGCTTCAAAGGTTCCTGTTTCCCATTCCCTTGAAAGAGACAAGGCCAGAGCCATGGCTGGTAATGTTAAGACAATAGCCATAAGGCCAGGGACAAGAGAAATCTTGGAGTTCAGATCTGGATTGTAGCGGGCACGGTAGAGGATTTGAAAGGAAGAAAACGGGTGTTCGTTGGAAATTTCCTTTCCGTATGATCCAATCATACCCTGGAGGTCATAAAAAGTCATGATAGCCTCAATAGGATCCATTCCATCCACCAGAGCTTGGATGGTGGTTTCTTTCCCCCTTTCTACCTCCGAAGCGAACCCTGAACCTATAACTAAAACAATGTCCAAAGAACCATTACGCAGAAGTTCGTAGGCCTCTTCGTAACTCCATATATCACCCCTATATTGATAACCTTTAACGGTTGATATTTTCTGGACAAACTGGCGCGAAAGCGGTGTTCGGTCTAGGTCCATTACTCCGAAACTTACGTTTTCCACCTCTAAGCCAAATATGGAGCTCATTATAACGAGTAAGAAGGGAGGGGAAATTACTACCAGAAGGATTGTCCGTATGTCTCTGGTAATATGTTTCAACTCTTTCAGAGCAACGGCTCCAAGGCGTTTCAGACTCATGGTTTTATTATATCCTCGTTGTACCCTTTGTCCAGGCCGAATTTGTTCGGACCTTCATTATCACAAAATCGCCATCTGATTTGATGAAAACGAAAAGGCATGGTAAAATTTTTTTCTGAGGAAAATGGAGGCACGTTATGGCTAAGAAGCCAGAGTTTTTCAAAAAGATGCTGGAAGAAGAAAGGGAAAAATTGCGCAGAGAGCTGGAGGCTCTAAGGATGCAGAAGGCTTCCGGCGTTGTAGGCCACAGCAATCACATGGCTGACGTTGCCACTGATGCCTTTGACCAGGCCCGTGGTCAGTCTCTGGAAAGGCGCATAGAAAAGCTCCTTCAAGAGGTAGAATATGCCCTTTCCAAGTTTGAAAAAGGAATATACGGAATATGCGAGGCCTGTGGTCAGCCCATTGAAGAGACGCGCCTAGAAACCATCCCGCAAGCTCTATACTGTCTAGAGTGCCAGTACCGCCGGGAGTTGAATCCCAGGAGGGGCTAATGGCGGTATCTTACCGCTGGATCACGCCCGTGATCGCTCTGGCAATCCTGGGGCTCGACCAGCTCTCAAAAAGTTTAGTAAGATCCCATATACCTTTGGGGGCTTCGTGGGCCCCTTTCAAGGGAATTGAGAGGTTTTTTTCTTTCACCCATGTAACCAATCGCGGGATAGCTTTTGGCCTTTTGCCTGAATGGGGGGATTGTTTCCTCTACCTGGGGATTGTAGTAGTGTTTTTAATGCTTTTTTATCAACACCGCCTCAAGGAAACTTCCCCCTTTCTTTACCTTTGTTTTGGGATGCAACTCGGAGGTGCTCTGGGAAATCTACTGGATAGGATTTGCTACGGTTACGTAACGGATTTTTTGGACTTCAAATTCTGGCCTGTCTTCAACGTGGCCGATAGTGCCATAACCATTGGAACCCTTTTATTAATCTTGTATTTCCTCCGCAAGAAAGAGTGAACCGAAAGGAGGGCGAGATGAAAGTTACGGCGAGGGTTTACGCGACTTTAAAACGCTATTTGCCCGAAGGGCAAGCCGATAGCGATATGGAAATTGAACTCCCTGCAGGAGTTACCGTGGGAGACCTCGTAGAACGTTACCTTAAGATACCACCTGAACAGGTCAAAGTTGTTTTCGTGAACGGGAAGCATGCTGAGATGGACTTGGTCCTGAAGGATGGTGACAGGGTAGGGATCTTCCCCCCGGTAGCAGGAGGGTGATGGCGTTAGTAATTGTCTTTAGTCTGGGCAAAATAGAGGATTCGCAAAAACACCGTAAGATGAGTTATAAACGCTAATATCAACATAACCTCCAAGCCAGTGCCCAGAACGCCGCCTATCATTACGAGCAAAAGTCTGAAATCCCGGCCCGCAAGCTTTGATATAAAGGGGACATCGTCCGTGGCATCGAGAGATGCTTCGGCTCTCGCCCACGAGTAACTAACCATAAAATTACCTAGAAGGGCCGCAAGGCCTGCAATCCACACGATTGGACTTTCGTTACCTTGAGCAACCCACCAGGTCATTCCGAGGATTATGGCTGCATCGGCGTAGCGATCAAGCACGGCGTCAAAGAATGCTCCGAAAGGGGAAGCCGTCCCCTTTAACCTGGCTAAATCGCCATCAACCCCGTCCATCACCGAGGCCACCTGGGCTAAGATCCCCCCTAACACATTTTGCCCCCTCAAGAAAGCGATTCCTGAACCCATCCCTACAAGAAAACTCAAGAAGCTTACGAAGTTTGGAGTAACTGGCGTTAAGGCGAGAAGGCGAGCCAATGGTCTTGAGAATTTCCGGTTCAAGTGCTTGGAAACAAACCCTTCGGGCATTTTGAGCCTCCTTAGATAATTTCATTTCCGCTCGTCTCAGGTCCTCAAGGTTATCTACATCAGCCCAGAAACAACCGCTTACATCGCAAGCTTTCAAGCCGGAACCGAATTTTATCAGATAATTCAGAGCATCGCTGAGTTCACAATCTCCCTTTTCGGCGAGGACTTGTTTTATGGCTGCGAAGATTTCTTCGGTAAGGATGAAAAAACCCGTGTCAACAGCATTGAATTGCTTCAACTCCTTCCCTACGGCCTTTATTTTCCCATCGCTATCCACTAATACTTTTGTAGCCTCTTCCACAATCCGGGGGTCGGGCTCGTAATCTACAGCCAGGAAATTCCCTCCATGGGAACTCTGTTGGAGGGCTTTCCGCACGAGTTCTGCGCTGAAGAGGTGGTCGGCCATAGCCAGGATGAAAGGGTAATTCCGGATATATCTGTGGCTGGCCAAAAGGGAAAGGGCATTTCCCTTTTGATATTCGGGGTTGTAAGCCAGCATGATTTTTGCTCTATACGGGGCTTTCCAAGCGATGTATTCTTTTACCCGCCAGGCCTTGTAGCCAGTGACAATCACTATATCTCTTACCCCTACCCTTTCCAGGGACTCAACAGTGTAATCCAGCATTGGTTTGCCACGGATTTTGACCAGGGGTTTGGGCTGGAAGAAAGTTATAGGGGCTAAACGACCTCCATCCCCTGCGGCTAAAATGACAGCCTGCATTTTATCCCTCCTGGTTAAAGATACAATAACTAACAAAGGCAAGACTTACCTTGCTTTGGCTCTTTCTTTCAGGGAGGGACAAAACTACAAAGAGACAAGAGAGGCTGTCCCTCTTCCTACGCCTACGGGGTTAGCTGTCGGGTTCGGGTCGGAAGAGTGACCCTACCTGCTTGTGCAGGATTCACCCCAATCCCTCCGCTCTTGGGAGGGAAAGATCTGGGTCCCCCGTTTCCCTTTAAGGGAATTCGGCGTGCAAAATAATTTTACAGCACGAGTGGTTGCATCGCAAGCCAAATTCGGGCCAATTTAGAATTTAAGGAATGATGGCAGTAGGAGGGCAATCCGATTTGCCGGTGTCTATAGTTGAGCTACAGTCGGGGGGTAACCTATGTAGCAAGTATTTCGGCAAGCGCAAGCAAGGTTGTATCTATTGGTTTGCGCCTCGAGTAGCTTTCTTCGAAAGGAGTTAATACGATCTGACCGTTGACTTCTCCCACCATTTTATCGGTTTCTCCCGCAAGCAAGGCCTCAACTGCTGCGGCTCCAAGTTTGCTGGCTAAGACTCTGTCCTTAGCCGTCGGTTTGCCCCCTCGCTGTATATGCCCGAGCACTGTTACTCTTGATTCCAAGCCTGTTTTGTCCCCTATTATCTGAGCAAGCTGGAATGCACCACCAGCCATGTCCCCTTCCGCCACGACCATAATGCAGCTTGTTTTGCCCATGTTGTACCAGTGAAGCAATTGGCTTGAGAGCTTTTCTAAATCGGTATTGACTTCAGGGATAAGTATAGCCTCGGCTCCTCCCGCAACGCCTACGTTAATTGCGATGAACCCGGCTAGCCTGCCCATAACTTCAACCCAGAAGATGCGTCCATGGGCTATGGCCGTATCCCTGATTCGGTCAATGGCGTCCAGGGCCGTATTAACGGCCGTATCAAAACCAATGGTATAATCTGTGCCGTAGAGGTCATTATCTATAGTGGCTGGGACTCCTATTATAGGGATACCCGATTCAAGGTAGAGTTGGTGAGCTCCCCTGAAGGTGCCATCGCCTCCAATAGCGACCAATCCTTCAATGCCTGCCTGTTGCAAATTCTGGATGGCTTTTTTCCTCCCTGATTCCTGGTAGAACTCCTTGCTCCGGGATGTTTTTAGGATTGTGCCTCCAGTTTGAATAATATTGGAAACGGATCTTCTATCCATAGGGATAAATTCGCCTTCGATCATACCATCGTAGCCACGCATTATGCCGTAAACTTCAACGCCATGATAAAGGGCTGTCCGTACAACAGCCCTTATACAGGCATTCATGCCTGGAGCATCACCACCGCTCGTGAACACTCCTATGCGTTTTATATTTACATCGGTCTTAGCACCACTAATGTATAACCACTTGCTCATATCCACCTCCTCAAGTAGAGTTTTACAGAATTTCTGGGGTTCTGGGGTAAAGCTCTTTGGGTTTAAGAAACTTGAGGAAATCGAGGGAAATTTCCGCAGCGCTCCTTTGCCTGTGAGCATATTATATCAAACATTGCTTTGAAGTCAACGCTGCTCGAAGCTGCATAAAGGAAATGGGCTTTTTAGAGGGGATGAGCTGTTGCACGACCCTCGTCGTTCCGGAGTTGCCGCCTCTCGCTATCGGTTTTTGCGCTGTGCCTGAAGGTTTCAGAGCTATTCAGCAGGAGTGTTCTAACTCTTGGACTTTGGTGATGGAGCTGTATCCTTGCGGTTGGAGGCTTTAAGCCCCCTGTTTACTTGAAGGTCCAGAAAGCCACTGAGCAGGTTCCAAATTAAGTATTTAAAGGCGAAGATACTGGGGTGAAAAGGTTAAGCTGTTATCGCTGGACTGGTGGAATCTGTAGCCCCAGTTGGCTATATATCACTGCTGGGGGTATGAACAAAGCCACCAAGCGAGCGATAGTTTGATGGGTAAAGATGCGGTATTGGGCAATGCAGCTATACAAACGACCGGAATCGGCGGTAAACGTTAGTCGGTTATCGCGGGGGGCAGAAATCTTTCGAATTAGTGAAAGCTAATCTGGCAGTGTTATCGGTCTCGAAGGATTTGGAGGGCGAGTGGTCCTTGTTCCCTGTCGACAAATTTTGAACGATCACCGGTACAGGGGGAAGTTAACCCTTCACCGTACAGTTTTAAGAATACCTTGGGTAGGAAACGGTCAGGGTTTGCCTCAAAACCCACTGAACGGTCTGTCTCAAGGCTGTCATTAATTTCCTGAGGTTCGGACATAAGTTGGGACACAGGTTCGCCGGCCCGCTTTTGTGCCGACTGAAGTCGCCCTCCCTGGGCCTCTGGCCTACGGGCGGCCTTCGCCGCCCGGGATTTCCGCATCGGCGAAGGCCGATGCCCGGCCCAGTAAGGGCC
>JBHOQL010000033.1:0-7389 GCA_042408195.1 Anaerolineae bacterium | reverse complement strand
CCTATCGAACTTTTCCGGTAATTTTGGGACACACCCGTGTTAAGGGGGTTTTTGACAGAAAAGACTTTTTGTGGTATAAAAATTTTTGAAAAGGGATAAAGCCCTTCGTCCAAGTCTTGGGAAGGATAAGGACGAGAGGGCTTTACTTTATGGGGTGAGTTCTTTACAAAAAAACGGAAAGGAGGTGAGAAATGAGAGCTCTGGGCCGTCAGCTTGTGGTGGAATTCTGGGATTGCCAGGGGGACCTGAATTCCCCCGAGCTCATTGAAAAAACCCTGAAGGAGGCGGTCCAGAAGGCCAAGGCCTTCCTGCTGGACACCAAGATCCACCAATTCCAGCCCCACGGCATTTCGGGGGTTGCCGTGATAGCCGAATCCCACATTTCCATACACACTTGGCCTGAATACAGGTACGCAGCGGTTGATGCCTTCACCTGCGGCAATACCGATCCCGAAGCTGCCGTGGAGCACATACGCCAAGTGCTCAAGCCTGGAAAGGTAAAAACCCTGAAGATCGAAAGGGGGCTTCTCCAGGAGCAGGGCCTACGCTTAGAATACAAAGACCATGACACCTGACTCAAAATGTATGCTGCTCCTCGGGCAGCTGCAATTCCCTGGCAATCGGCCCCCCCTTCGAGGAGCCGTTGCCAGGGAAATTTTTATATTGTGAGGAGGGGGAGAAGTCATGCTGGACCCTGATAAATGGATATGGGAAATGCAGTTGCCAGGGACTATATACGGCTTAAGGGTGAAAAGCTGGCTTGTGCGCAAGAAAACCCAGTACCAGACTTTAGAGATAGCCCTTACCGAGGACCACGGGCTGGCCATGAGCCTTGACGGGTGCTTCATGCTCACCGAAAGGGACGAATTCTTCTACCACGAAATGTTGGTCCACCCTATTCTTCTAGCCTTGCCTAGCCTTTCCTCAGTACTCATCATAGGCGGAGGGGATGGTGGCGCCCTGAGAGAAGCTCTCCGCCACCCTGTAAAAGAGGCTTACCTTGTTGAGATTGATCGGGATGTTCTGGAGGCAGCTATAAAATACCTTGAACCCATCCACAAGGGTTCTTTCCACGATTCAAGGGTCAAGATAATTACTACACCAGGGGAAGAGTTTATCTTAAAAACCAGGCTTAAATTTGATGCCATCATTGTAGACTCTACTGATCCCATCGGCCCTGCGAGAAGGCTTTTTGAAGAAGAGTTCTTCGTTTCGTGTCGGAAAGCCCTTAAAAAGGGAGGGCTAATGGCTTTGCAGACGGGCACTCCTCATTTACATCCTGAAGAACTTACTTCAACCGTTCAAGCTTTGAGGAAGCTCTTTCCCCACGTGGAAGTTTACCTTGGATTTATGCCTTCTTATCCTTCGGGAATGTGGTCTTACGTTGCGGCCGGATGGAGGCCACCAAAAGCTAAACTTAGCACTCTGAAAAGGAGGTATAAAGAAAGGGGGCTTGTAACAAAATACTATACCCCCGAACTCCACCTCGCCGCTTTCAACCTTCCCGTTTTCGTCCAAGATCTTCTATCCAGAGCCTCCACCTCAGAAGGAAGAGTTCCTTGAAGGCTCTGGTAATAACATCGAGGCGAGCTCCAGTCTGTTTGCCAGCAGTTCTCGGAAGGTGAGTAACTGGAATTTCCCGGAACCTGAAACCAGCCTTCTTAGCCCTTACCAGGAATTCAGCGCTGAATGTAGCTCCAAAGGATCTAATCTGAGGGCCTACTCTCTCTATGACTTCACGCCTGAAGAGCTTGAAAGCGCAATCTATATCCCTTACAGTGTAACCAAAGAGTATTGTGACCAGGAAGCTCCAGCCCCAGCCAAAAAGCACCCTGAACCAGGGATCCATCCGTTTAGGCCGATAGCCGGCTACCAGATCGGCTTCGTTTATCAAGGGGAGCAATTTCTTCAACTCTTCCAACTTGAACTGCCGGTCCGAATCGGTGAAAAATATGAGCTCTTTGGTGGCGGCGGTAATGCCAGAGTAAACTGCCGCTCCGTAGCCTTTGTTCCTTTCATGGCGTATGAGGCGAACTCTGGGGTAAACGGCAGCTTTTTCCATAACTTTCTGAGCAGTACCATCTCTGCTTCCGTCATCCACTACGATTATTTCATAATCGTCGGTAATGGAGGAAAGAACCCTGTCCATTTCCTCAATCATGGGTCCGATGTTGGCTTCTTCGTTGTAAGCGGGCATTACTCCGGATATGGATACCATAGACTCACCTGTTCACTATGCCGGAATATCTATCGGGTAGCGACCCCACTTAAGAGCGGCATCATACATGGCAACGATATTTTGAGGGGGAACATCAGGTTGAATGTTGTGAATAGGAGCGAACACGTAACCACCCCCGGGAGCAAAGATGCGCAGCCTTCGTTTGACATCCTCCTCTACTTCCTCAGGAGTAGCCCAAGGGAGAACGGTTTGAGGACAAGAACCGCCGCCCCAGAAAGTCAGTTTATCCCCGAATTCCTCCTTCAGCTTTGCAGGATCCATCTTGGCTGCCGCTGTTTGCACTGGGTTTAGTATGTCGACCCCCGCTTCAATGAGGTCAGGTATGAGGTCATATACCGAACCGCAGGAATGGAGGAACACGCGCGCTTTCGTATAAGTGTGGACCAGATTGTAGAGCTTTCGGTGATGTTCAAAGAAGAACTTCCTATAAGTTGCGGGGCTGAATTGAAGGCAAGTCTGAGTACCCAAATCGTCCCCGAATCCGATTACATCCACATACTCCCCTACCGCTTCTATGTAGCGTTTCAGGTCGGCCAGAGCTGCATTGGCCAATTTGGCTATGAGTTTTGAGGCGAAATCGGGGTTAAGCTTAAGGTCCATAAGGAACTCCGCCCACCCTCTGGCAAATTGCCCTCCCTCTATTAAGCTGCCTCCGAACCAGCCGAAGATAGCGTAATCGGTTTCATGGTATAGGCGGCGGGCAGTGTGATGGAGAAATTCCAACTCTTCATCCGAGATATGAGCCGGTTCAAATCGCTCCAGTTCTTCGAGGGTTGGAGCTTTTATAGGGGGTTCTTTAGGTAAAAAATGATACGTTCCTGCCGGCATCCAGTGAGATACACGTCCGTCGGAAGTCTTTATGAGGAGGTCACCTTGGGGAGTGCGCTCGGGCTCGAAGTCCTCGGAAATCAACGCTGGTGAGCCATCCGGTAAGGACCATGGTTTCCAGCGGATATTCTTAACCCCAGGCAATGGTTCAAGAGGCGGAAGCTCAATAACATCAACTCCGAAGCGCTTCCTTATCGGTTCTTCCACCTCGGCCAGCTGTAATATTATGTTGGCAACTCTCACAGGCTGACCGTCAATCCCAAGGAATTTCTTGAGGTGATGGTAAGCTACAGCATTTATCCCAGTAACCAGGGATCCTCCCAAGTCTATTGGGACCCGGTCGGGTTCTCTATGAGCCAGTGCGGTCCGAACCCTTTCCCTTGAGTTCATAGCCTTTGCATTATAAGCCAGGCTGCCTTTTTAGTCAATAGAACGCTGAAGTCTGTGAAATGCACGAGCCTTCTTACCTCGGCTAAAGTAAGCTTATGTAGAGGCTAAAAGCTCTCCAGGATATGCCGGGCAATCACGAGCCGCTGGATCTCGCTTGTTCCCTCGCCTATGGTGGTGAGCCTAGCATCGCGGTAAAGCCTTTCAACTGGATAATCTTTGGTGTAGCCGTAGCCTCCATGGATTTGGATGGCTTTGTAGCAAGCCCTTTCGGCGGCTTCGGAAGCAAAAAGCTTTGCCATAGCTGCTTCCTTGGTGAAACGTTGGCCCCTCTCCTTAAGCCAGGCAGCTCTATAAACAAGGAGCCTCGCTGCCTCCAGCTCGGTGGCCATATCGGCGAGCATCCACTGAATGGCCTGGAACTCGGCTATGGGCTGGCCAAACTGCACTCTTTCTTTTGCATACTTTGTTGCCGCTTCCAGAGCTGCCATTCCCAACCCCACAGCCATCGCTCCAATGCCTATCCTTCCCCCGTCGAGGGTGATGAGGAACTGCTTGTAGCCTTCTCCTTCCTTACCTAATAGGTTTTCCTTGGGAATCCGGCAGTCTTCAAAGATTAATTCAGAAGTTACTGAGCCCCTGAGGCCCATTTTGTCCTCTTCCCTTCCGATACGGAAGCCTGGAGTGCCTTTCTCTATGATAAAGTTAGAAATGCCCCTTTTGCCCTTGGTAGGGTCAGTGACGGCAGCGATCACCACTATATCAGCTATGGAGCCATTGGTTATGTAAATTTTCTGGCCATTTATAATCCACTCGTTCCCCTTGAGAACGGCTCTAGTTTTGATAGCTGCAGCGTCGCTTCCTGCCCACGGCTCCGTAAGGGCAAAGGCTCCTATTTTCTCCCCCCTAGCCAGAGGAATCAGGTATTTCCTCTTCTGTTCCTCAGTCCCGAACAAATAGATTGGTGAACAAGCCAAGGATACATGAGCAGAATAAGTTATGGCCACCGAGCCCGAAGCCCTTGCGATCTCCTCTACCGCTATGACATAGGAGATGGTGTCTCCTCCGGCTCCGCCATATTCCTCGGGGAAAGGTAAACCCATGAGGCCGAGCTCTGCCATTTTCTTTATGATGTCCCAAGGGAATTCGCCTCTTTGGTCTATTTCTTTAGCCCTAGGCATTATTTCCTTCTCAGCAAATTCCCTGACCGTCTTGCGGAAAATTTCTTGCTCTTCGGTGAAAGCGAAATCCATTTCAATCCTCCTTCTTGGTCTCAAAGATCCAGCGATCAGTATCGCGGGCATAGGAGAGGATTTCGGATGGATGGAAGAAGAGGTTTACCTCTTTCTCGGCCATCTCTGGGGAATCGGAACCGTGGATTAAGTTTCGGCCAATTTCCAGGGCAAAATCAGCCCGTATAGTGCCAGGGGAAGCTTCAGCAGGATTGGTTGCTCCCATCGTTCTCCTCACTATTTCTATTGCATTGGGCCCCTCTACTACCATTACCACTACAGGGCCTGAGGTTATGAACTTTATCAGGCTTTCAAAAAAGGGCTTTCCTTCGTGGACAGCGTAATGGCGGCGAGCCAAATCCTCATCCATCTGGATCATCTTCATTGCCACAATCTTGAGTCCTCTGTTCTCAAGGCGGGAAATAATAGTGCCTATCAGGCCTCTCTGCACTCCATCGGGCTTTATGATGACGAGGCTCCTTTCCATGTTGATACCTCCTCGACACGGCTTGTTTGGTTTAAGAACTACGCAGAGCTTTTCTGTAAAATTCAAGAGCTCTATCCAGAAAGCCCTTTTCCCGGTAAATATCGCCCAAAAGCTCGAATAGCTCTGAGATGCTTACGCCTTGCTCTAAGGCCATCTCCAGGTCTTTGAGCACGTAGTCCAGGAATTTTTTGTCCCTGGACAACTTCCGATAGTAGCGGAGTGCTTCTTCCCAAGCCCCTTTTTGAACTTGAAGCCTGGCAATCTCAAGAAGCTCTTCGCTCTTTCTGGGCTTAGGGGATGGAGTAATTACTGGTTTCTCCTCCTCTATCACTGGAGGTATTTCCTCCATAGCCATTTCCGCCTCAACAGCGAGGGCTCTTTCTACTTCCTCTTCCAGCAAACTTTCAGCCAAAGGCTTTAGGCCTTCTATCCAGGATGGGGGTATAAACTCAGGGGCTGGAGGGGCTTTTTCTTCAAATAAGGGGACAACTTCTCCCTCAACCTCTTCCGGTTTCGAGGGGGCAACAATTCCCTCCTCAGGAAGTTCTTCGGGGGCTAAAATTTCCTCAGGTAAAGCTCCTTCAGGGACCTCCTCTTTAAGCCAGGAAGGGACAGGGATTTCCTCAGCCGGAGCTTCTTCTAACTCTGGCGGAGGAGCCGCTTCCATAGAAATAATCTTTTCTCTGAACCAAGGGGGAACCTCTTCTGGGGGTATCTCTTCGGGCATTTCCGCCTCGGGCCAAGAAGGAGCTGGGATCTCCTCAGCCACAGTAGAGATAGCCTCTTCGGAAACGATCTCTTTTCTAAGCCAAGGTGGCACTTCCTCAGAGGGAACTTCTTCGGAAATTTCCGCTTCAGGCCAAGAAGGAAGAGGGATTTCTTCAAGCGAAATCTCTTCTGATAGGGTGACTTCCTCCTTCAGCCAAGGTGGAACCTCCTCCGGGGGCAATTCTTCAGGGATTACGCCCTCTTCCTTCAGCCAAGGTGGTAACTCTTCAAGAGGCAATTCCTCCGCAACCTCTTCCTCCAGCCACGATGGAAGTTCCACCGGACCCTCCTCAACCGGAGCCACTTCTTTCTTAAGCCAGGGGGGAACTTCTTCGGAAATGGCCTCGGCAGGACGCTTTTCCTCCAGAACTGCTTCTTCAATTCCGCTTAAGAGTTCCTCCAACCTTTCCTCGAGAGCTTCTATCTCTTCAACCTGTGGGGGCAGTGGTGCCTCTTCCATTTTCTCCACTACAGGAGGTATTTTTTCTTCCAGTTCAAATGCTTCAGGCAACAAAGGCACTTCCTTTTTCGGAGGAGGAGCAGGAGAAGGTTCATACCTCGGGATCCTGATGCGACGAGGTTTGAGAGGGCTATCCTTTCCGAAAAGCTCCCACGCCTTCCTGTTCAGTGGATCGAGGGCCTGGGCTATTTCAAACCTCAGTCTAGCCTCGCCCGTATTTACGGAGCTCATAAGGTAACCCAGAATCAGGTTGGCTTTGAGACAATAAGGCAGTACATCCAGGATTTCAAGGCAAGTCTGAGCAGCTTCCAGACGCATTCCCATCCGCCACTGGGCCTCGGCCAAGGTTACACGCACATCAATCCTCTCCGGATCCCTCGACAAGGCTTCGTTTAAAGTCCGCACAGCCTGCTCAAAGAGCCCTCCTTTGACGTAAACGCGACCAAGTCCTGCAAGAGTGTAATGGGGGATAAGCTCGACTACCCCTATTTCGCGGTAGAGAAATTCAAGCTCTCTCCTCAACTCTTTATGGGATGGCTCCAAATCCAGAGCCCTTTCCAGGTACCAGATAGCCTGTTCTAAATAGCCTTTGGTTTTGTAAACATCCGCCAGGCCCACATAAGCTATTAGGTCCTCTGGGTCAGCCCCCAAAACTCTCAAGAACATCTCAGTGGCATTGGTCAGATCACCTTTTTCAAGACTCGCCTTGCCTAATAGACGGTAGGCTTCAATGAATTTGGGATAAACTGAAAGTAGATGGCGGGCTGACGCTATCGCCTCTTCAATTCTCCCCTCCTTTATGAGGTCATCTATCTCCTCGCAATATATTTCCAGATCAATCTCTTCAGGCATGCTATTTCCTCTCAACCAAACTGTGCAAGACTGCACGAGTTTGGTGGCTGGGGTATTTATAGTCCGCCTTTTCAGGCTTTCCCAACCCCAGCGGGCGGTTTTTGGGAAAGCCATAGCCCCTGCCCCCAAAAACAGG
>JBHOQL010000042.1:0-90826 GCA_042408195.1 Anaerolineae bacterium | reverse complement strand
GATTCCAGATACCGCCGCAGTTGCCAGAGGACGGAGGATTTGCCGATCTTGCGCTCGCCAACAAGGGCGACGGAACCGCCCTCCAGCAGCCGGAGCGCCCGCTCCAGCAGCCGCTCCCGCCCAACGAAGCGGGCCGGGTCCTTGACCGCTAGGACGTCGGTGAAGGGGTTGGGGGGAAAGGGGGCCGGGCGTCCCGGTGGCGCCTCCGGGCAGAACCGCCGCAGGGCCGGCGCAGGGATGATGAAAGCGGCGCGGACGCCGGGATCCCTCTCTGCCGCAACAATCATCCCCACCACGCCGCCCAGTTTGTCGTCCCAGACGGGGCTCCCGCTGAAGCCAGGCTGGACCCGGTAGCCGGTCCCCTTCGGGTCCTCAACCTGTAGCCAGCCCTGGGCGTTGGGCCCCCGGATAACGCCGGAGGCCCAGACTCCATCGGGGTGCCCTTCGGGGAAACCGAAGGCCCGGAAGGGGTGACCCCAGAGGTCGCCGCCCTCTTTCAGGGAGACAGGGACGACGCCAGGGGGCAGGCTCCCCTCCAGTTCCAGTACGGCCACGTCCTCCTCGGGGTCTTCCCGGACTACGTGGGCAACCCGGGGTTCGTTCGGAGAGAGAAAGGGGAAATCCACCCGCACCGCACCGTCCGGGGCGCGGGCGGCCTTCAGCACGTGGGCGCAGGTCAGGGCAGTCCGGGGGCCGACGAGAAATCCCACGCCGACGGGCACATCCCGCGGGCTGCGGAGGCGCAGGAGGGCCGGATAAAGGGCCTCTACCCCTCGCCCCTCCGGAACAGCATCTCCTCCGGGAGGTGGCTTGAAGGTCACGACATTGCCGTCGCCCGTGATAATGACGGTATCCCGGACGTTACCCTCAACCCTCACGCTACGTGCTCCGGTTGGAGCAGGGCCATCCTCGTGCTCTGTTCCCATCCTGCGCCTCTTTCAAGGTCACGCCTTTAGGATTATTTTACCACCCTTCAGGCACGGGGCAAAGAAAGACGTGTGCAGAGTGCACTGCAAAGAGGAATTACCGAATAACACGCAGAGGACGAGGTTGGGACATTAGCCTACCTTATCTCCGGTCTTCTCAGGCTACCCACCTTCCTGAAGCTTGACCCCTTTGCCCACAGCGCTGCTGCATGGGCTTCTGGCCCTTCCCGCGGCCCAAGAGTCGGGCCTCGGGAAGTCTATAGGGGGCCGGCCCTTTCCGCAATCGAGGACCCGCCGCAGAGAAGGCGAGGCGCAGGAACTTTTGCTGACAGGCAGGGCTTTTCAGATACAGGGGGAGAAGAAGCCCATATCAGGCGAGCAGATAGAAGGCGACAGGTATAAAGCCCTGGGGTTGCTTTAGAAAGAGCGCTTTCAGTTCGTCACCTGTTTGGTTTCCTCACTCCCTAAGGTTCCAAACTGGCCCCGGCCCAGAGTTCCATCAGGGGTATTAATACAAAAACCCGGCACCTTCAAGGTGCCGGGAGAGCCCCCTTATCCACCGCCGATAAGAGGGATGAGTTTAATTTCGTCCCCTTCTCCGATCACGTAGCTTTTTTCCACCTGTCTTCCGTTTACCAGCACTATTCCCACCATTGCGGAGGGGATTCCCAGCCTTACGAGTAACTCTTCTATACTTTTTCCTGCTTCGGCCTGCAGCTCTCTTTCTCCTCCGACATAACGGCTGAGAATCCCCACCACTTTTACCTTTGCCACCTTTCAAGCCCCTCTCTTCACTATATCGGTGAGGCCGAGCTCGGCCAGCTTTTCAGGAGTGGGTACCCCATTCCTATCCCATCCCCGCTTCTCGTAATACATGTCCAGCAGTTTTTGGATATCTTCCCACGCCATCATTTTGCCCTTAGTAGGGCCATAAATTACGGGTTCTTTGTAGAAGCGCGGAGGCGGGTAGTCCCACTCCCTGCCAAAGCCTTCAACCTCCCGCAGCCAATACATCCGGGTAAGGTTCCATACCCTCTCCGAAATCTTCAGCAGATCTTCCCAAGTGCGGTCAATCCCCGTTATTGCCTTCAGGATCGGCGGATAGAGGCCGAGGTCGATGCTCAATTCAACCCACTGGAGCCGACATGCCCCCAAACAGTCAAAGAGAGGTCGGACATGCTGGAGGTAGATAACTCTGTCAACTTTATCGGGGGTGACGAGATCGCGCCCAACTTGGAGGTCGTAGGTGATGGCCCAAGAGCGGTTGTGGTGGGCCCCCACATCGCAGGTCATGTAGCTCAGGAGCATGGCCGGAGCGTTGTGGCACTCGTACCCGCTCATCTCCATGCCCTTGACGTGGATGGCGAACTCCCAGGAGTTCTTCCCAAGTTTCTGAGAGGCATACTTCACTCCTTCGGCCAGAAGATCTCCAATGCCTTCCCGGCGGCCTATTTTCTCCAGCAGGGTGAAGATCACCTGAGGATCACCCCAGCGGAGCTCAAGGCCACCTGTATCCTCTTTGGTGAGGATTCCTTTCTCGAAGCACTCTATAGCGAAAGCGATAACGTTCCCCGCCGAGATAGTATCAAGTCCAAGTTCATCGCAGAGCCAGTTAGCGTAGGCTACGTCTTCTATATCCAGAAGGACACAGTCGCCACCGATGAGGGCTGTAGTCTCGTATTCGGGCCCTTCCACGTAGATGTTGTATTTCTTGCTGTGGGAATACTTGCCGCAGGGACTTGGGCAGCCGAAGCAACCCTTATCGGTAATGACGATGCGTTGGCGCATGGTTTCGCCGCTCAGGCCGCTGTAGTCCTCCAGAGCGCCTGCCTGGAAGTTGCGGACGGGAAAGGCCCCCGCTTCGTTGGACCAAACCGTAACGCCAGCGGTGCCATACCGGACCCATGCTTCAAAGGCTTCGGAGGCTTTACAGGCTTTGTAAGCTTCGGTTCCAAAGCGCAAAAGGGCCTGAGGGTCAGCCACAGGGATATCTCTGGTGCCGTGGACCGCTATGGCTTTTAATTTCTTGGCGCCCATAACGGCTCCCACGCCACCGCGCCCAGCTTGCCTGCCGAAATCGTGGGTTATGCATGCATACTTCACCAAGTTTTCTCCTGCCGGGCCAATGGTGGCTATCTGGAATTCCTCTCCGAGGCGCTTCTTGAGCTCGGTTTCAACGGTTATGGAGCCTTTCCCCCACAGGTCCGAAGCATCCCTCAGCTCCACTTCGTCATCGTTTATGTAGAGGTAAACGGGCCTGGGAGAGATGCCCTCAATGATGATGGAATCGTAACCAGCATATTTGAGTTCAGCGGTCAAGTGCCCACCCACGCTGGCTGAGGCGTATCCCCCTGTCAAAGGCGATTTAGTGGTGAAATCCATTTTGCCAGCCCCAGGTGTCAGCGTGCCGGAGAGGGGGCCCGATGATGCTATGAGCTTGTTTTCGGGCCCCAGGGGGTCGGCTCCTCTGGGGACTTCTGTGTAAAGGAAGTAGATGCCGAAGCCTCTCCCGCCAAGGAATTTTTCGGCCAAATCGGAAGAAGTAGGCTCTTTGGTAATCTGACCCGTGGTGAGGTTTACTCTGAGGATTTTACCACCGTAGCCGTTCATCCGTGCCTCCTTCCATGCCCTTTGTTTTTACTCTATCCACAGAACTCCTGGCCCGCAGACTTCAACGCAGGCCCCACAGAGATCGCACTCAAAGGGCACAGGGTAATCAGGGTGGGTGAAGATAACCTGCTCGGGGCACTCCTTGACGCAAGCCATGCAGGCGATGCACTCGTTAGGGTCTATGTAGTAAGCGCCCCTCTCGTTGATTTTTACAGCATCTACAGGGCAAACCTGGGCGCAGATGCCACAATTGGTGCAAGTTTTGACCTCGAAGACCCCAGGGGCCGGGAACTTGGGGTTTATGGCTAAACGGGCTTTCTTTGGGTTATTGACACCAAATTTTGATAGGCTGCACGCTACAAGGCAAGCTCTGCACCCAGAGCACTTTGAACTATCAGCGTGAAGGTAGACAGCCATATCCGCCCCCTACATTTGAAGGTATGAATCGGCATAAATTACTTTGTTCTTGAGGATCTGGATCGTTTTCCATATGGCTACCTGTTCCGGGTCCTTCATATCAACCACCGAAGGCTCTAGCTCCTCGCCTGCGGCCGTGGCATCGTAAAGGGTTAAGAGGAGTTTACCTACAGGGGTGCTGTCATCCCGCTGCTCGATTATGCGGATGACCTCGTTCTGCTTCTCATCTAGGGGATCCAGGATAGCAGCATCAAGCCCTGCGGCCATGAGCATGACAAGGTAAACCCTATTGATGAGACTGCGGTTCTCCTTGGGAACCCGGTTAGAAACATTGGAAAGGCCCACTACAGTCTTGGGAGGTGGGTCGCTCAAAGCCTTGAAGTATCGGATAGCTTCCACAGCATTGGGCACATACTCCTGGCAACCACTGACAGTGAGGACGAGGGGATCAAGGTATATGTTCTCCACAGGCACCCCCATTTCGGTAAGGCGAGGGATGAGGATTTCTGCTGCAATAGTAGCCCTCTCTTCGGCACTTACGGGTATGCCAGCCTGGGTCATAGTGAGAGCAATGACTGGAACGTTGTACTTGGCTGCCAAAGGCCCGATAGAAGTGAGGCGTTCTTCCTCGGCGGATACAGAGTTTATCATCGCTTTTATGCCCAGTTCCTGGCACTTCTTCAACCCAGCTTCAATAGCCTGGGGATTTGTGGTATCGAGAGAGAGGGGCGTTCCCGGGACGGCTTCGTCAATTATTTCAATGAGCCAGGGCATGACTTCATGCCCATCCTTCTTGCGCCGGCCGATGTTGAGGTCCAACATGTGAGCTCCGCCTTTTACTTGGGCTTTGGCCAGCTCAATAAGGTAATCGGGTTCGCGATTGTCAATGGCCTGGCGCACTCTCGGGGAAAGGACCTGGATATTTTCTCCTATCCGGAAAAGCATTTTACCACCTCCTCGTGGTTTTATTGAGAGGGCGCATAATAGCAGCGCTTAGGCGACACAACGAGCCCCTTCTTCTGGAGTTCTTTAATTATTTTTGAGACCTCTTCGCTCTTGAGACCTGTCATGGTAGCCACATCGCCGGGGCGTACAGGTTTTCCGGCCTGGCGCATCGCATCCAGCACAATCTGCTCTTTCTCGTTGAGCTCGGCCATCTCCATCACCTCCTTATCCCCTTGCTTCTTGGATTAACCTATCGATTTCAGCTACGCGGGCCTGCTGGGCAAGCCAGTATTCAGGGTCCCGCTGGGCGTTCAATTCCTCTACTGATTTGCCCTGCTGTTCAACCCAGGTGAAGTACTTGAGGTTGTGCCACCGATTGCGCATTTCCCTTGTGCCCTCAAAGATCCAATCCAGCTTTTGTTTGTGGAAAATGCTAACAAGGCGAACCGCTGCTTCCGTTTCATCCATAGGGCCGTATTTTTCCGTAAGTTCCTTCATCACCGAACGATAACGATCAATCGCATCAGTAAGGATGGTGACTACGACATCATCTCTACCAAAGCCATAGAATTTGGCAGTCTTTATCGCTCCCAGAACATTGCACACCCCCGATATCCCGAAAATCTGGGACATTTTCATTACCTTATCTTCGGGGATACCGTAGCGCTCAATCATCACTTTCCAACCTGTCTCCTCCGTCAGAAGCTGAAGGCCCATCTTGCATTCCAGGTCATCAATGCACATAAGGGCATCCATGTTCCAAACGTTGTGGATCCAGGTGACGTGTTTGTCGCCTATGCCTTGGATATCGTGGGAGCCGTAGCCATTGAGGGAAAGGGTTGGGCATTGGATAGGCTCCAGTCCCACTACTTTACAATCGTGCCAGACTTGCTTTAGGCGATCTCCAGCCCCTATAGTTCCCGCCGAGCCCATAGCCGAGACGAAAGCAGCCACTTTGCCCCTGCCAATGCCCTGCACCTTGAGCTCTTCCGCCAGTTCCACAATTGTGTTCCCGGTCACGTAATAGTGGAACCGGTAATTGCCAAACTCGTCAAATTGGTTAAGGATGCGTATCCGCTGAGGATCTTGAGCTTTCAACTCCTTGCATTTGTCGTAAATCTCTTTGACGTTGCTCTCGGAGCCAGGAGTTGTGATATAGCGGGCTCCGTAGTAGCGGATGAGTTCAAAGCGCTCCTTGCTCATTCCTTCTGGCAAGATGACTACACTGTCAAAGTTCATCCGGGATCCGACCCACGCCCCTCCAATCCCGTAGTTTCCAGTGCTGGGCCAGACTAAGGTATGCATCCCAGGTTCCACTTCACCCACGAGCTCTTTTTCTACAAGGATGGAATAGGCGGCCCCAACTTTGTGGCTTCCAGTGGGAAAGTCTTTGGCGTAAAGGACCACGATAGGAGCCTCAACTCCCGTGAATTCCTTGGGAAGGACTTCGTAATAAATGCGGTTGTTCCCGTCGCGCCATGTTATGTTGTAGAGGTTTATCGGGTCGAGAGGGTCCTTGGTACGGGCTTCGAGAGCTTTCCGGCGAATTTCAGGGCTTATCTTCCACGGGTGGAGCATCTCTTCAAAAGTGGGCCCTAAGACCAGTTTGTCTTTCCTCACAACCAACCCCCTTCACTTGATCAGATTAACTTTGCGCAATATTTCCTCCACAGCCCTGTAAAGGGGAGAGCTTTCATCCAGTTCCACTATAGGTCTCCCTTTCAAGTCAAACTCAGCTATTTGCGGCTCGTTGGGGAGGGTTCCTATGAGTTCTAACCCAACTTCCCGGATTTTACCCTCCAGAAACTCCGGGAGCGCGCCGTTCACTTTGTTGACCACTAAATATGCTCTGCGGATCTTGGTCCCCAGCTCCTTGGCCAACTCTACAATGCCCTTAGCGGCCATAATCCCCCTGACAGTAGGGTCAGATACCACGAAGAGCACATCCACATCCTGAGTGGTCTGACGGCTTATGTGTTCCATTCCCGCTTCGTTGTCTATTACTACGTAATCGTAATCGCTTTTGAGGCGGTCTATGACGTTGCGGAGAATGGCGTTGGCCGCGCAGTAGCAACCCGGCCCTTCAGGCCTGCCCATAGCTATTAGGTCAACCCTGTCGCCTTCCACCAAGGCTCTATTGATGCGCAATTCCAGGTAATCGGCTTTGGATATCCCCGCTTGGAGGGAGCCGCTCTGTATTTGAATAAGGGTATCCTCCCTTATGTGACCTACTGTCTCCTCCAGGGGCAAACCGAGAGCTAAGTGGAAGTTTGAGCTAGGATCTCCATCCACAGCTAGGATTGAACCGGAAGTGTTTTCCTTAAGGCACTTAACAATTAACGCGGCGAAAGTGGTCTTACCAGTCCCTCCTTTCCCAGCGACGGCTATGGTTACTCCCATGATTTCTCCTCATCCCGGCTTTCGGGGTTAATTTTAACCGTTAGCTCTGTTATTGTCAAACATTCGCGAGAGATTCAGGTTGGGGGCTGGAGAACTCCTTTCCCCCGTTATCTCCGGACCAAGGTAAAGGACGGAGCTTTGACCTTTGAAATCCAATTGGAGCGAGTTTTCAACCAAACTTGTCCACAAGCGAGGCAATGGGTCGAAGACAAGCCTCTGTATGTACATGGCTAAGCCAGAGTTAACGAGAGTGGGGGAACCGGCAACCAGCTCAGGCTGATGCAGCGGTCTAGATTTTCTTGACCTTTAGACCTCTTTAGTAGATAATAAAGTCAATCTCCCCGAAGGAGAAGAGGCTATGTTTCAAGTTCGCTTTGAAAGGCGTTATGTTGTCCCTGGCTGGGTTAGAATTGTTACCACGGGTATATCCCTCACCCTCGCCCTCATATCCATAGCCCTCGTGCTCTGGGTGGCAAGGATCGACCCCTTTTACGCTTACAAAAAGATCTTCACTGGCTCCTTCGGTAGCCTCTATGGCCTTGCGGAAAGCACTGTGAAAGCTATACCTTTGCTTCTGTGCGGAGTAGGGTTAGCACTAGCCTTTAAGGCACAGTTTTGGAACATAGGAGCCGAAGGTCAGCTTTTGATGGGAGCTGTTGCGGCTACGTGGGTGGCCCTTTTCTTCCCAGTTAAACTCCCAGACTGGGCAGTACTTCCCACCATGTTCGCTGCGGGTTTCCTGGCAGGAGCCCTTTGGGCCATCATCCCAGCACTCCTCAGGGCCAAGCTTCAGGTGAACGAGGTCATCACTTCCCTTATGCTGGTCTACGTGGCCATCGAAGTGGTCAATTACCTGGTTTACGGACCTTGGAAGGGCGCTAAAGAGTGGGGATTCCCCTACTCTGATAGGTTCCCTGAACCAGCCATATTGCCTGTGATTCCGGGGACACGCATCCACTATCCAACCCTCATCCTGGGAGTAGCAGCGGCTGTCCTCGCCCACCTTTTCCTGATGCGCACAAAATGGGGCTACGAGCTCAGAGTAACGGGAGATAACCCCAGAGCGGCCTTATACGCCGGGATTCCCTACCTCCGAGTGGCTCTTTTGGTGATGATAATAAGCGGAGGGCTCGCCGGGATTGCCGGAGTTGGAGAGGTAGCTGGCATCCACGCCCGTCTGCGCTATCCCCAAGGGATTTCCCCAGGTTACGGCTTTACAGCGATAATTGTGGCATGGTTGGCCCGATTGAATCCGCTCGTGGTCCCGCTCACTTCCTTGCTGTTTGGCGGGCTGCTGGTAGGAGGCGATGCCCTCAAAGTATCCCTTGGCCTTCCCGTCCCCACCATACATATGTTCAACGGAGCGATCCTTTTCTTCATAATTGGTGGGGAGATACTCCTTCGCTACCGCATCTCCGTGAGAGTGGCTAAAGGAAAGGAAGCTACTGCATCTTCCTGAGGAGGTGGTCCAATGCTGGAGTTCATCTTGGAGACTTTGCGCGCCGCTATCCCCGCGGGGACTCCCTTGCTCTTCGGAACCCTTGGGGAAATTTACGCCGAGCGTTCCGGAATCCTCAACCTTGGCGTCGAAGGAATGATGCTGGTAGGAGCGGTCATGGGGTTTTCCACTGCCTTCTATACGGGCAACCCATGGGCTGGGATCGCCACGGCTGCCCTAATGGGAGGACTCCTCTCCCTCATCCATGCCTTTATCAGCATAAACCTAAGGGGGAACCAAGTGGTTTCCGGCCTCGCTCTGACCATGTTCGGAACCGGATTAAGCGGCCTCATTGGCCGGCGTTTCATCGGCGTTCCCCTCCCCGCCTCCGCCAAGCTGGTCGGAGTGAAGATCCCATTCCTGAGCGATCTCCCTGTGCTGGGGCCTCTTCTCTTTAGGTTTGACCCCCTTGTCTACGTGGCCATATTGCTCGTGCCTTTAATGTGGTTCATCCTCTACAAAACAAGCCTGGGGATAAACATCCGCTCAGTGGGTGAGGATCCTGCTACTGCCGATGCCCTGGGGGTTAACGTCTTTGCCACTCGCTACCTCTGCACCTTTATCGGTGGCGTGCTGGCAGGCATCGGCGGTGCTTATCTTTCCATTGTTTACACTCCCTCCTGGATTGAGGGAATGACCGCCGGAGCTGGGTGGATCGTTATAGCGCTAACTATTTTCTCCCTCTGGAGCCCCCTGCGGGCTATCCTCGGGGCTTACCTTTTCGGTGGGGTGAAGGTACTTCAATACAGGCTACAACCCCTCGGCATATCTCCCAACCTCCTAAATACTCTGCCTTTCATACTCACCATCTTGGTCCTGATGTTTGCCTCAGGAGAAGTGATCCGCAGGCGTATAGGTGCGCCCTCTGCTTTGGGCCTGGCATACTCACGGGAGGAGAAATAAATGCTCATTCTGGGTGGAATTATCCTGACCTTTGACCCCGAAAGGCCACTCCTGAATGGCGGGGCTATCCTCGTTCAGGGCAACCAAATTTCCGACATTGGCCCCGCTTCAGAGCTAGTAAGACGGTATCCGGGGGAAAAAATCCTGGATGCCAGGGATAAGCTGGTGATGCCTGGACTTATCTGTGCCCATACTCACTTCTATGGGGCCTTCGCGCGGGGCATGGCTATATCCGGAGAGCCTCCCCGAAATTTCCCTCAGATCTTAGAAAAACTTTGGTGGCGCCTGGATAAAGTTCTATCCTATGATGATATACGATATAGCGCGCTTGTTTGCCTCGTGGATGCCATTAAGCACGGAACTACAACCCTGATTGACCACCATGCTTCCCAGGGAGCCATTGACGGCTGCCTTGACGTCATAGCCGAAGCCGTGGAACAGGCTGGCGTACGGGCCTGCCTCTGCTACGAAGTTACAGACCGCGACGGCAGGGAACAAATGGAGGCAGGGATTCGGGAAAACGAACGCTTCATCCGTAAAAGCCAAGAAAAGGGAGGCTTGGTCAGGGCAACCTTTGGCCTCCACGCTTCCTTAACCTTATCAGACGAAACCCTGGAGAAGTGCGCTGCTTCCGCTCAGAGCCTGGGGGTAGGTTTCCACCTCCATGTGGCCGAGGACAAGGCCGATCAGGAGGATTCTCTGCGGAAATCAGGTCTAAGGGTGGTGGAGAGATTGCACAGATTCGGAATCCTGGGACCAAAGACCATTGCTGCCCACTGCGTGCACATAAACGAGAAGGAAATGGAAATCCTCAAAGAAACTGGGACTAAGGTAGTCCACAACCCCCGTTCCAACATGAACAACGCCGTAGGCACAGCGCCTTTGATAGATATGCTGAACAGAGGAATTGAGGTGGGCCTCGGAAACGATGGCTTCTCCAACAACATGTTTGTGGAAATGCACGCAGCTTACCTGGTCCACAGGCTGGCCAGGCTTGACCCCCAGGCCATCGGTGCTGATCTTGTCCTCAAGATGGTTTTCCACCACAATGCCAGAATAGCAAGCCTCTTCTGGCCCGAAAAGCCGTTGGGCATCCTTAGGCCGGGAGCCTGGGCTGACCTTATAACTGTTGATTACTATCCAGCCACCCCTATTACTGAAAGCAATTACCCCTGGCACATAATCTTCGGAGTGGACGGGACCGGGATTGACACCGTGATGGTAGGTGGTAAAATACTGATGGAAAGGGGTAAGTTACTCGCCCTTGATGAAGAGGAAATTACCGCTCGCTCGCAAGAGTTAGCATCAAAATTATGGAGGAGGCTGTGACGGTAAGAGTTCGCTTTGCTCCAAGTCCGACTGGATATCTCCATGTAGGAGGGGCGCGGACAGCTCTTTTCAACTGGCTTTTCGCCCGCCGCCACGGAGGCTCTTTTATCCTCAGGATAGAGGACACCGACCGCACCCGTTATGTCCCTGACTCCTTGGATGACATAATGGAAGGGCTGAAGTGGCTTGGGTTAGATTGGGATGAGGGGCCGGTGGTCGGAGGACCTTACGGGCCATATTTTCAGTCCCAGCGCCTCGAGCTTTACCAGAAATATGCTCACATCCTGATAGAAAGGGGTTGGGCCTATAAGTGTTACTGCTCCCAGGAAAGGCTTGAGCACCTCCGGGAAGAGCAGCGGCGCAAGAAGCAGCCTCCGAGTTACGACCGCCACTGCCGCTTTTTAACCGACGAGGAAAAAGCGGCTCTGGAAGCTGAAGGCAGGAGCTACGTTATCCGCCTGAAAGTGCCGCTGGAAGGCAAGACCAGCTTCCGTGACCTAATCCACGGTGAGATAACAGTCAACAACGTGAACATAGAAGACTTAATCCTGCTCAAATCCGATGGTTACCCCACTTACCACTTAGCAAACGTCGTGGATGATCACTTCATGAAGATAACCCACGTGATGCGGGCCGATGAGTGGATACCTTCAACTCCAAAGCACGTCCTCCTATACCAGGGTTTCGGGTGGGAACCCCCACAGTTTGCTCACCTTCCCCTGATCCTTTCCCCGACGGGGCAAGGCAAGCTCAGCAAACGCAAGACGGTGGGCGCCGATGGCCGCATTTATCCCGTTCTGGTGAGGGAATTCCGGGAAATGGGTTACCTTCCCGAAGCTATGTTCAACTTCCTGGCCCTGGTAGGCTGGTCCTATGATGACCGGACGGAAATAATGACCAGAGAGCAGCTTATTGAGCGGTTCTCCCTGGAAAGGGTCAAATCTTCCCCAGCTGCTTTCTCTTACGATAAACTGGAGTGGATGAATGGCTACTACATCCGACAGCTTAATCCCGATGACTTAGCTGGGAGGCTTGTGCCCTTCCTAAGGAAGGCAGGTTTTCAAGTGGACTTTGAAAAGGTAAGGCCTATAGTCCCCCTCATACAGGAGAGGATAAAAACCCTCAGAGATGCCATTGCTCTGGTGGATTTCTTCTTCCAGGAAGAAATAGACTATGAGCCAGAAGCCCTGGTAGGGGACAAGATGAGCCCTCGCGAATCTCTAGAGGCTCTGAAACGGGCTTATGAAACAATAATGGCTCTGCCTTCTTTTGACGAAAGAACCCTTGAGGATGCTCTAAGGGCCCTCACTGCTGAGATGGGTCTCAAACCTGGGCAACTTTTCGGCATCATAAGGATAGCGATAAGCGGCAAGAAAGTCGCCCCTCCCCTTTTCGGAAGCATGGCCCTTCTGGGCCGGGAGCGAACCCTGGCCCGCATGGAAAAGGCCCTGAAGCTCCTGGGATCCTTGGTGTGAGGATCTTTCGCTTACTGCCGGTAATATGGGTCATATTAGCCCTGGTCAGTCAGCCCCTGTCAGTTTTTTCTGATACTCTTTGCTGCGGCTCCTAAGTTACGCGCTTTATTCTAACCAGACGAGACCCCTCTCTCACCTACAGCTTTGTAGTCTTCCTATCCCCTCCCCTGGCCTAGATGCTCCAGGAAACCGGCTTTTCAGGCTTCTCCCTGCGGCCACTTTGGGATTACCGCCGCCCTACCGGGGACAGCCCCCACTCTTCCAGCTAGTGGTCACCTCCGTCTTTCCACCAATGGCTTCCACACCAACAGAATTCGAGAACCCCAGCGATTTGAGGCCTGCGGAACCGAAGCCACGTTCCTCAAGCGCACCCACTGGTGGGGAAGAGTCCAATACTACGAGGAGACGGACATCTACTACCCGCGGGAAGCTCTGGAGAAAGCGGCAGACTCCAATGCCACCCTTGAGCGGATCGGGGACCCGCCAGCTCCTAACTGGCTGGTGGTGATTTCCCAGCGGGTGCATCAATGGTTGAAGGATAAGGGGGGTGAAAGGCTGGTCCGCCCGGCCCGTTTAAATGGTGAAACATTAAAAATGGTGAACAGCTTCCGGTGGTGAGGGACTTTTCCCCTATAACTCTGCTCCACCGGGCAGCGAGGGGAGCCCATCCTTGGGCTGTATGACTACAAAGTGTGCTCCTACCATCTTGTCCTGGGCCGCTTCCCGCCACCGGACCCACTGGATCAAAACCGAGAGGCCCACGGGTCCCGAGCCGGTATGCGTATGTTTACCACGACCGCTCTATTACATTTATCTCCACAGTTGTGATAAAATTAAGCGAACTTAGAACTTAAAACGCTCAGCCAGAAAAATGGAATGGATGAACGAACTTAGAAGGGCAATTTTTAAGGCCTTATGTGGAAAACTCGGCTCCATAAAGCGGGAATACCCTGAAACACCGATCCCTGCTGTGGGAGCGGTGGTAATCCACCAGGGCAAAATCTTACTGGTAAAACGCGCTAAGGACCCTTCTAGAGGTTATTGGAGCATACCAGGCGGAGCCATTGAATTAGGGGAAAGGGTAAGAGAAGCTCTCAAAAGGGAAGTAAAGGAGGAATGTGGAATTGAAATAGAAGTAGGGCCGGTTCTGGAGGTGGTGGATAGCATTCACCGCGATGCAGATGGCAAAGTGCGCTTTCACTATGTGATAATAGATTTTCTGGCTTTCCCCAAGGAGTTGGAGGTTCTCCCTTCTTCCGATGCGGAAGAAGCTCGCTGGTTCTCTCCTGAAGAACTTGATGATATTCTCCTTCCCTCCGGCACCAGGGAACTCCTTAAGCGAGCGATTTCCATTATTTGTTCTCAGCAAAGATGAGGGTTCATTTTGCTCCCGAGCCGTTTCCCAGTTATAATATTTTAAAGCCCGAAGCGGGCTATTTTTATTTCCCTGGGAGGTGTGCATGGAAAAGCAGGGCAAGGTTTTTTACCTTACCCCCGAGGGTAAAAAAAGGCTGGAGGAAGAATTGGAATACCTCCGTACTGTGAGAAGGGCTGAGATAGCACAGCAAATCCACCAGGCTAAGGCCGAAGGAGATGTCACAGAGAACGCCGGCTATGAAGAGGCTAAAACCGCCCAGGCTTTCCTGGAAGGCAGAATAATAACTCTGGAAAAAATCCTGGAAAATGCTGTAATTATTGAAAAGCCAGCGGGAAGCGAACAAGTGTGCCTCGGTTCAAAAGTTACCCTTTTAGAAGAAGGCAAGACAGAGCCAGAAACTTATATGATCGTGGGCTCAACCGAGGCAGACCCACTCCAGGGGCGCATTTCCAACGAATCGCCTTTGGGCAAAGCCCTCATGGGGGCAAAAGTTGGTGATACAGTAGTGGTCAATGCGCCAGCTGGCCGCATCGTTTTCAGGATCATAAGCATTGAGTAGAAATTCGGGGGGGCAAATTGCAGGAACTGGAATTGCCTGACCAGTTTTATTATCGCCTGCACAAGCTGGAAAAATTGCGAGAACTCGGAATAGACCCATACCCAGCAAGGGCTCGGCGAACCCACACTGTCAAAGAAGCCCGCGAAGCTTTCGAGCGGGATGAAAATTTCGGTCAGGAAAAAATATACCTCACCGGAAGACTAATAGCCATCCGCCACATGGGTGGCCTAACCTTTACCCACATAGCCGACGGCACAGGAAAGATCCAACTCATGTTCCGCCGCGACCTGCTGGGTGAGCAGCGGTACGAAACTTTCCTGGAGTTTTTTGATATAGGAGACTTCATAGAGGCCCACGGGGGCATATTCCGGACTCGCACTGGAGAAATAACTCTACTGGTGGAAGATTACCGTCTTTTAGCCAAAGCTCTATATCCTCTCCCCGAAAAGTGGCATGGCCTTCAGGATGTGGAACTTCGCTACCGCAGGCGCTACTTAGATCTCTTAGTTAATGAAGAAGTGCGGGAAGTTTTCATCGTGAGGAGCAAAATAATCAAGGCTATGCGCCAGTTTTTAGATTCCCGAGGTTTCATTGAGGTGGAAACCCCCATCCTTCAGCCCATCTACGGGGGTGCGGCGGCAAGGCCCTTTGAAACTTGGTATCATGCCCTGGAAAGGTCTTTTTACCTGCGCATTTCCGATGAGCTTTACCTAAAGCGCTTGATAGTGGGCGGTTTTGATAAGGTTTACGAAATAGGCAAAGACTTCCGCAACGAGGGAGTGGATGCCCGCCACAATCCGGAATTCACTATGATGGAATGCTACCAGGCATACGCCGATTACCATGACATGATGAAGCTGACGGAAGAGATGATTGCCTATATAGCTCAAGAAGCTAAAGGCACCACCACCATAACTTATGCCGGAAATAAAATAGAGCTATCACCCCCCTGGCCGAGGGCTACTATGAGGGAATTGCTCCTCAATTACACAGGCATAGATTTTGAAGAATGCCGAGATTTGGAAAGCCTTAGGGAAGCGATCAAGGCAAGGGGGCTTAGAGTGGATCCCAAGCCCACCTGGGGCAAGCAGATAGATGAACTATTCAAGGAGTACGTGGAGCCCAACCTTACAGGTCCCATTTTCGTGTTGGATTATCCAGTAGAAATATCCCCTTTAGCCAAGCGTAAACCTGATGCCCCTCACTTAGTGGAACGGTTTGAGGGCTTTATCGGCGGCATGGAGATTGCCAATGCCTTCAGTGAGTTGAACGATCCGCTGGATCAGAAGGAAAGGTTCCTGGAACAAGCAAAAGCAAGAGAGAGAGGAGACGAAGAAACGCATCCCCTGGACGAGGATTTCATCCTGGCCCTAATGTACGGGATGCCTCCCACAGGGGGGCTTGGCATAGGGATCGATCGCCTGACGATGATTTTGACCGATAAGCGATCTATCAGGGAGGTAATCTTGTTCCCACACCTGCGCACTTTATAAATTGTGAACCCTCAGAGGATTGTGGTTCAGTCAAACCCCAGCCCTTTTTCCTTAAGGCTTACGAATCTCTGTTTGCCTATGATTATGTGATCCAGGACGTCAATGTCCAGAAGCCTTCCGGCTTGAACCACCTGGCGAGTAAAGGCGATGTCCTCGGGAGAAGGGGTGGGATCGCCCGAGGGATGATTGTGCACAAGGATTATAGCCGAAGCATCAGTTTTTATAGCTTCTCTAAATATTTCCCCAATCCTCGCCGAGGCCATATTGAGCCCTCCTACGCATATGGTAGGTATGCTTATGACCCTGTTCTTTGTATCGAGGAGAATGGTCCTAAGATGCTCTTTGGGAAGGAAGCCCATTTCCAACAAAAGGAGATTGGCAGCATCAGTAGGGGAACGCACTGCAGGCCTCTCCTGAGGGGAAGATACCAAGAGCCTCTTGCCAAGTTCAAAAGCCGCTTTGAGCTGGGCCGCTTTGGCTACCCCGAGCCCCTTTTCCCTGCAAAGGTCGGAAAAATCGGCCTCGGCCAGGCCAGTGAGGCCACCGTACCGAGCCAGGAGGCGGGTGGCCAAGGCCAGGACACTCTCCCCTTCCACCCCGGTCCTGAGGATTATGGCCAGCAGTTCGGCGGTGGAAAGGGAAGAAGCCCCGTAAAGCTTAAGCCTTTCCCGTGGCCTCTCCGAAAGAGGCAGTTCCTTTATAGTGGGATGGTATTCAACCCTCTCACCCATGGATCCTCCTGGTCAGAGGAGTATTGCTCATGAGAAGGAAAATTTTCCAAACAACTACAGTCTTTGGCCTGCTCGGATTGAGCCTCATCTGTGGGCAAATTATTACCCTTCCCACAGCCACACCTTTAACAACCCCTTCGAGCGAGTTAGCCCTCTCCCCAACCCCCACCTTTACCTTGCCTCCGCTCACTCCCTACCCCACTTTCACCCCAACTTTCACGCCCACCCCTATACTTTATGTTGTCCAGCCAGGGGATACGCTTTCGGAAATAGCCAAGAAATTCGGAGTCAGCATCCGAATAATCCAAGAGGCCAACGCTATAACTGACCCCCGAACTCTGCAAGTGGGCCAAACTCTCATCATACCTCAGGGTGAAGAAGCTCTTCCGGGGACTCCGACTCCCACGCCTACACCCTTTCCCCTTCAAGTAGTCGGGGTTAACTTCTACCGTGAGCCTGGAGGGAACCTCTGGTGCTTCGGTGAGGTCATCAATCCGGGCAAAGAGGCTGTGGAGAGCGTGGCGGTGGCGGTTAAACTTTACGGCCCTGATGGTTCAACTTTGGCAGAAGGATGGGCTTCTGTGGCGAGAGATCTGCTTCCGCCTGGTGAAAGAGGGCCTTTCGCTGTGGCCTTCGCTCACCCTCCGGAGCATTTCTCGGGCTATGACATTGTAGTGATGAGCGCGCTTCCTGCCCACTCACCCTCGGCCTTAGAGCATTCTTTAATTGTGAAAGAGCACTCTTGGGAGCAGGGTCCAGGCAGTTCCTTCTCGGTAAAAGGGGTAGTACTGAATGCGGGAAAGAAAACTGTAAAAGATGTTAATGTTCTGGTGATAGCCTATGACGCCTTTGAAAGAGTAGTAGCTCTTCAGAAAATTGTGCCCGTTAAAGATTTCCTGCAGCCCGGGGAAGAGAGTGCTTTTTACTCAACCTTCTTTCCCGCTGGCAATCCCCCAGTCACTTATACCCTTTACGTCCAAGGAATAGTCCCCTGAACTGGCTCAATCCAGTTCTTCCACTACAATCTGTCCACCTTGGACTAAAGCCACCTCCGGCCTGGAAGGGCTTTCTTTTGTTCCCTCCGGAGAGCGAGCAATATATGGCCCGATCCTTATCAGGGTTGGTTCCAAATGCAAGGCATAGATCCTGCGAGAAGGGTCATTAGGAGTCCCAGCCGAAGCAGCCCCTTTAAGATGTCCTAAAACAATAACATCGCCCCCCGCTACGACCTCCGCACCGGGGTTCACATCTCCAATTATTACGATGGAGCCTTCATAGACTACCCTCTGGCCAGAGCGGATAGGGCCCCTTTTCACCAGGGCGATTTCAGGCTTTCCACTGCGGCTTCTTTCCACTTCGAGGCCAAGAGCGTAAGCGGCTTTGCACACCTTTTCCTCATCGCTTACGATCTTCTCGGGCTCTATACCGTGGACTTTGAGGATTTCCAGCACTTTGCCCAGTTCGCCCACCCCCATATCAGGAGTCTTAACTTCCAGAATCACCTTGTTGCCTTCCAGAAGCGGGCCAGCAGAGAGCAGGATTTCTTCTAATTCAGAAATGACCGATTCGGTCTTTTCACCTTTGAGAACTACCGTTATGCCCTCACCAGTCCCTTTTATTGCTACCGCCCTCATGGGGATCTTCCCCAGTCCACATAATCAAAGTAATAACGTATTATCTTAGCAGCTACCGGGACAGCGGCTTCAGAACCCTCTCCTCCACCTTGGAGAAATACAACCAGTGCTATCTTGGGATTATCGTAAGGAGCAAAGGCGGTAAACCAAGCGTGGGTCGGCAAGTTGCCTTTAGCGTCCCTTGGTCCGTAAAATTCGGCGGTGCCTGTTTTCCCTGCCACGGCTATATCAGGCCAGTTGGTCCGCCAAGCGGTCCCCCTAGTTACGGCTTCCCTCAACCCTTTTTTAACCAGAGCAATAGTCTTCTCCGAAACCGGCAGGGTGCGGATTATTTCCGGCTCAAACTCCTGCACGACGTTCCCTTGGTGATCTACCACTTTATACAAAAGCTTGGGCTTGTAGAGGATGCCTCCATTGGCGATGGCCGCAGTGGCGTTCAGAATCTGCAGCGGAGTTGCCAGGAAGAACCCCTGACCAATAGCCATGTTGTAGGTATCGCCCAAGACCCATATTTCTCCGTAGTTTAATCGTTTCCAGTCAGCCGTGGGGACAAGGCCACTACTTTCGCCTGGAAGGTCGATCCCAGTCTTTTCTCCGAAGCCGAAAAGCTTTGCCCAGTAGGCGAGCTTCTCGAGACCGAGTCCTCGGAAATCCTTGTATCCTCCGGCTACTTTGTAAAAAAAGATATCGCAGGAATGAACGAGCGCGTCTACAACGTTTATAGGCCCATGTCCCCTCTCATATTTGTAAATCCAGCAGTAAAAGGGCTTGGCCAATTCTGGGTTATCCGGAAAAAACTGATGGGGAACCCAAAGGATGCCTTCGCAGTCCAGGTAACTTCTTTCGGTTATGATCTTCTCTTCCAGAGCCGCAGTAGCTGGAACTATTTTGAAAGTTGAGCCGGTGGGATATTGGCCCATTATGGCGTGGTTCATTAGGGGGTGGTTCGGGTCCTCTTCAAGCTTGCGGTAATCCTCGTAACTTATGCCCCGGGCGAAAAGGTTGTTATCATAAGAAGGGAGGCTAACCATGGCCAGAATCTGGCCGTTCCTGGGGTCCATTACTATCGCTACCCCAACCGATGAATTGGCCTTTTTCATGCCTTCTTCCAGGGCTTCTTTGACAGCAGCCTGCAGGTCCCAATCCACAGTCAGGTAAATGCTGTACCCCGGAATCGAAGGGATTTCCTGCCCTACAGTGCGCAGTTCCCGGCCTGAGGCGTCCACTTCCACAAGCTTCTGGCCCTTTTCGCCCTTTAAGTAGTCCTCGTAGACAAACTCAATCCCGGTAAGGCCAACTTTGTCGCGACTTGTGTCGTATCCCTTGGCTCTGTATACATCCGCCCATTCTTCTGGAATAAAGCCAGTATAGCCGATAATGTGGGAGAACAAGGTGCTGCTTATGTATTCTCTTACGGGCTCCGCTTCCACTTGAACACCGGGGAATCTCAAATGCTCCTGTCGCAGGAAAAAGGCTGTTTCCCTTTCCACGTTCTTTTTGACCAATATAGGCCTGAAAGGGTTCTTCATCCCCTCTTTCACTAGAGCTTCAAGGTCCGGGGAGGAGCTTGCGGGAGAAGCGAGCCCAGCGCTTTTTCCCGATGAAAAGAGGAGGTCAGAAAGGGCCGAAAGCACTCTCCGGCGCTCTCCATCATCTCTAGGCAGGTAAGCAGGGATAATGGAAACAGTATAACTCGGAGTATTTTGGACCAGAGGCCTTCCCCATCGGTCATAAATTATCCCACGGAGGGTTTCGGTTTGAATGAGCCGGAGGCGGTTCCTGTCAGCCAGGGAACTGTAATAGTCACCCCTAAGAATTTGAAGGTGCCAGAGGCGCATGCTGAAAACAAGGAAAACCAGGATAGTCCCTATCTGAAAAGCCAGCAGACGCCTCCTATCCCCGTTCACCCCTTTCTCCCCTGTATAGCCTGGATAAAACCAACCAGGCTAGTACTGCTACCACCGCGTTCAAAAGAGCCGATGGAAGTGTGATCAAGGCGATGCTTTCGGCCCTGAAGGAGCTGTACCCGAGAAAACGCAGGACCGTTAGCTGTAGCAGATCGTATAGGATGAAAAGCAGGCCAGCCACGGGGAAAGCGGCGAGAGGATTGGTATAGTTTAGATGCTCGGAGGTAACTACTGCCAAGAAAGCCACGATCGGAAACGAAAGGGTGAAAGGCCCCACAGGGCCTCCTGAAATCAGATCCAGAAGCAGACCAACCCCAAAAGCCCAGCCAAGAGCAGCATTTCCACCTTTGATCACGCTCCAAAAGATAACGAGGACAAAGGTAAAATCCAACCTCGCAGGGCCGAGCCTGACTCCTGCAAATAGGGCTTCTTGCGTGATAACGGTGGCCAATGCAAGGCCAAGATCCCGATAAAAGCTAATGGCTTTCCTCCTCGTAAATAGGTGGATTGAAATTTTTGAGCACGAGGACCAGCTCTAACTGGTCGAAGTCCACTGAGGGCTTTATGCGAGCTTCCTGAAATAGGGCAAAGTCCTTTTTCTCGATCTCAATAACCTGCCCTATCACCAGCCCTTTAGGCAAAGTCCCCCCGAGGCCTGAGGTCAGAACCACCTCCCCCACTGATACATTCGCATCCATCGGGATGTAACGCATAACAAGCGCTCCGTCTACAGTGCCCTCCACCATTCCAATGATCTGGCCCCCTTGAAGGCAAGCACTTACTGAACTGGACGGGTCTGTTAAGAGCAAGACTTTTGAAGCATGATGATAGACATCGATCACCCTCCCTACGAGACCTCTCTCCGTTACCACCGCCATCCCCGGAAGAATCCCTTCCCGCTGTCCAGCGTTTATGATTACGTAGCGGGTAAAGCCCGAAGGGTTAAAACCAATAACTCTGGCCGTAACTCTGGCGGTTGAATAATCAAAGGCAGGGTTCTCCTGAGTGAAGCGAAGAAGTTCCCTCAGAGCCTTGTTTTCAGCCTCAAGTTCCCGGAGCTGAATGTTTTCAATGGTGAGGCGCTCCACCTCTTTCCGGAGCTCTTCATTTTCTTTGCGCAAGTGCCTGAGCTCCTCAATAACAGTTACAGCCCGACGGATGGAGGAAAAGGCGAAGGAAATGCTATATTGAATGGGCGAAGATGCGCTCAAGATGGCACTTTGCACGGGGATCAACACTCCTGCTCTGTAAAGGATCATGAGGAATAAGCCCAGAAGGATCAATAGAAATAAAAAGCGCCGGCTTGGTTTTTTAGGGCCTCCTGAGGCCAGAAAGAACTTTGTAGTAGACATCGAGGCTCTCCAAGATTTTAGCCGCTCCCCTGACTACACAAGTTATAGGATCATCGGCAACGTAGACTTTCACTTTGAGTTCTTCGCTGAGCCTGCGATCAATGCCTTTGAGGAGGGCTCCTCCTCCTACCAGGGCAATGCCTCTCTCCATAAGGTCGGCTACCAGTTCCGGGGGCGTATCATCCAGGACATCCCTGGCAGCATTAATTATGGCGGAAATGGAGCCAGAAATAGCTTCCCTTATTTCCACACTGGAAACTTCTACCTCGTCAGGAAGGCCAGTTATGAGGTTTCGCCCTCTGAGGACAAAGGTTTCTTCCTTTGGCAAGGTGTAAGCAGAGCCTATGGCAATTTTAGCTTGCTCGGCCATCCTTTCCCCTATCAGTAGGTTGTATTTTTGCTTTGCGTAACGGATTATATCCTCGTCCATCTCATCACCAGCTATTCGGATTGAAGCACTTTGGACAACCCCTCCCAGAGAAAGTACTGCTATTTCCGTAGTCCCACCACCGATGTCAATGACCATGCTGCCCACCGAATCGTTTACCGGGAGATCAGCTCCAATAGCAGCCGCTATCGGTTCTTCTACGAGGTAAACTTCCCGAGCACCTGCGCTTATGACAGCATCGTAAACGGCCTTCTTTTCCACTTCCGTCACACCGCTGGGTATGCCCACGATCACTCTTGGCTTAGGGATCCGGAAAAGCAATTTCTCATGAACTTTTCGGATGAAGTAGTGGATCATGGCTTCGGTCACGTCAAAGTCCGAGATAACGCCATCCCTTATGGGCCTTATAGCTACTATAGTGCCCGGGGTCCTGCCCAACATCTCTTTTGCTTCCAGGCCTACGGCCAGGATTTTGCCGGTTTCCTTTTCCAGAGCAACGATGGAAGGCTCATTGATCAGAATACCTCTGCCCTTAACGGCCACTAACGTTGTGGCGGTTCCCAAGTCAATGGCCATGTCCAAGGAGAACAAGCCGAGGAACGCATTTACAGGATTGAACACTTTTACCTCTCCTTACTTGCAGATTGGCCTAAGTTTTAGGTTTAAACCCATTATACCACAGGAAAGGAGGGTTAGCCAAACGTGAGAGCTCCCTAGAGCGCAGAGCCGACTCTAGCCTACACCCCCTGGGAACCTGGTTTTACGAGACAAGGCCAAGATCAATATCCAGTTCCGCCATGGTGTGAGAGTAAGGTATCCCAGTTTTTGGATCCCATCCGATCATCGCGTAGAAAAGTTCCAAGGCTTTCCCGAAAGCTTCGCGGTCTATTGCCTCACCGGCGAGCGGGCCATCGGGGAAGGGTTCAAAGAAACGCTCCGGAAGGCGATCGTCGGACGGAGAGAAACCGGCTTTTACGTTGAAGACGCGAGCCAAGGTGTATATGCGCTGGCCAGCCTTCATCATTTCCCATATGCTAACATCCCACCCTGTCACAGCTTGCACAATGTCCCGCACTTGATGTTTGTCGTAGGGCAGGAAACGGCATAGCCCCCAGAGCTCATTGCTCACGGACCAGAGTAGTTCGTAGAAGAACAGCCGGACCTTAGCAGGGCCGAGATCGTTGCGGGGGAGGGGCTCAAGGATGCCCAGAGCCCGCGCTCTACGGAAGGCTGCCCTGGTCTCTTTCACGTAGCCGTCATCGTGGACGTTGTGGTTGTGGTCGGCTCCTGTGGGGCTGAGGGCATAGCCTAGGCCAAGAGCCTGCTTGAAGCGCGGTTCATGCATGGGCACTTCCTGGCCTTTTACGTGTATAGCCAGACCGGGAGCTTCATGCCCTATTTTCTCGGCTGCCCTCTTAACCCCTTCCGCCAGAAGGTCGCCCAGGCCACGGCGAAAAGCGATCATCTCCAGAAGCCTTAGGACAGTTTCGGGGTTGCCGAAGCGGAGGTCAACTTCATCGCTTTTCAGTAGACCCCTTTCGCCGCATTCCATAGCGAAAGCGATGGTAACACCAGCGGAGATGGTGTCAAGGCCATAAGCACCACACAATTGGTTTGCTCTGGCTATCGCTCTCAGGTCACTTACTCCGCAGGATGAACCTAGAGCACCGATGGTCTCGTACTCAGGTCCACCGTATACAGGGTCCACGAGGAATGGGCCTTCTTTAACTTCTACAACGCGTTTGCAGCGCACAATGCAGGCATAGCAGCTCCCCCTGTCCACTAGAATGGTTTCAGCCATTTTCTGGCCTGATATTTCATCGGCCTTGTCAAAGTGGCCATGGAGGAAATTGAGTGTAGGAAGCCCTCCCACGGCATTCAGGTACGGGACGATGCCCGCTGTTCCTGTGTGGCGGAATCCGGCCAGGAGAGCCTCATCGTTCTCGCTGAGCCACTGCCTTATGGCTGCAAGCTTGCTCGGATCTGCCACCTCTACTTTGCCTTCGCCCCTTACGGCAATGGCTCTGAGGTTTTTGGAGCCCATGACCGCTCCAAGGCCACACCTTCCGGCAAAGTGCCGTAGGTCATGGGTTATACAGGCGAAGCGGACGAGGTTTTCACCCGCCGGGCCTATCTGAGCAATTCTGACGCTTTTGTCGCCGAGTTCCTGCTGGATGATTTCATGGACTTCAGCTGTGGTTTTCCCCCATAGGTGGGATGCATCCCGGATTTCCGCCTGGCCGTTGTGTATCCAAAGGTATACGGGCGATGAGGCCCTACCTTTTATGACAACAGCATCGAAGCCGGCCCGCTTGAGTTCGGCTCCCCAAAACCCCCCCGCCTCGGAAGCTCCGAATCCCCCAGTTAGGGGCGATTTGGCTCCTACGGCGTGGCGGCCACTTCCAGATATAGGAGTGCCCGTAACCGGTCCCGTGGCAAAGACGAGCACATTCTCGGGACCAAGTGGGTCTGCAGAAGGGTCCATTTCCCGAAACAAGTAGTAAAGTATAAAACCCCAGCCTCCGAAATAGCGGCGCCGGAAAAGCTCACTGGTTTCTTCCTCTTTTAAGGAGCCTGAGGAAAGGTCAACGTGGAGAATTTTACCGGTATAACCGTAAAGCATGTTCCCCTCCTGGTTGTGGAGTTCAACTTTCCTCATTTTATCCGGGACACTGCGTAAAGGCAAACAGCTCGAACGGTTTCCGAACCTCATCAGAGTACAGGCTTCAGGTCCGCGTTAGTATTGCATTCATCATCTTTATATGTTAAAATTGCAACAGTCAATCCGATTTGGGAGGAGAAACTTTATGGTTCCCCTCAACTTTGTCCTGGTCGGAGTAGGAGGCCAGGGAACAATTCTGGCCAGCGATATCCTCACCGAAGTGGGTCTGAGAGCAGGCTACGATGCCAAGAAAGCTGAAGTCCATGGCATGGCTCAGAGAGGTGGGAGTGTCATAACCCACATCCGCTGGGCCGAAAAAGTTTACTCCCCACTGATCGGAAAGGGAGAAGCTCATTTCCTACTGGCACTGGAGAAACTGGAAGCCATCCGCTATATTGAATACTTGCGACCCGGAGGCATTGCTCTCGTGAACGATCACGCCATACCACCAGTAGCTGTCAACATCGGAGCCGCCTCCTATCCCAGTGACGAAAAGATTAAAGAAGTTTTTGCTCAGGTGGCTGGGAAAACTCTCTTTGTCCCAGCTTTGCGCAAAGCCGAGGAACTTGGAAATGCCAGGATTGCCAACATAGTCCTTCTGGGAGCCCTGTCCAAACTAGTGGATGTGCCGGAAGAGATATGGGGAAGGGTCATAGAAAGGCGTGTCCCTCAGCAGTATCTTGAGCTCAACCTCAGAGCCTTTCAGGAGGGGCGAAAATTATTGTGAAGGAGGAACCGTGAAAGCCGTTGTTATGGCTGGAGGAGCAGGTTCAAGGCTGCGTCCCCTTACTATGGGGCGTCCGAAGCCAATGGTCCCTCTGGTCAACAAGCCCGTTATGGCACACATTCTTGACTTGTTGAAACGCCACAACCTTACCCGTATTGCTGCTACTCTGCAATACATGGCGAGGGACATTCAGGATTACTTTGGTGATGGAAGCATTTTTGAAGTAGAACTCACGTATTTTATAGAAGATGAACCCCTGGGGACAGCGGGAAGTGTTAAGAATGCTCAGCCCTTCCTGGATGAACCTTTCGTAGTGATAAGCGGCGATGCGCTGACGGACATAGACCTCACTGCGCTAGTGAACTTTCATCGAGAGAAAGGAGCCCTGGTCACCATAGCCCTCTACCGAGTCCCCAACCCTCTGGAGTATGGTGTCGTTATAACTGATAACGACGGCCGCATAATACAGTTCCTGGAAAAACCTGGCTGGGCGGAGGTCATATCTGACTGGGTGAACACTGGAATTTACGTTCTGGAGCCGGAAGTCCTGAATTACATACCGGCGGGCCAGCCTTTTGATTTTAGCAAAGACCTTTTCCCTATGCTCCTCAAAAGAAAAGCCCCTCTATTCGGGTACATGGCTTCGGGATACTGGTGCGATATCGGGAACATTCAGGAGTATATGAAGGCGTCCTTTGACTTTCTGGCCGGCAAAGTTAATCTGCCTGAACCTGGACAAAGGATAGGGCCGGGGATTTGGACTGGCGAGGGTGTAGAAATTGCTCCCGATGCTAAAATTTACGGACCCGTATACCTAGGACACGAGGTCAAAGTGAAGGGAGGGGTTGTAATTCAAGGGCCTGTCGTTATCAGAGATTATACCGTAGTGGATAATAGGGCCTTCGTGGAGCGAAGCATTATCTGGCGCAATTGCTACATAGGCGAAGGAGCTGAGATAAGAGGAGCAATTATCGGGAAGCAGTGTACAATAAAGTCCAATGTGGCCATCTTTGAGGGTGCTGTCTTGGGCGATAACTGCTTGGTAGAACGGGAAGCAGTCATCCACCCGAAAGTGAGGCTCTGGCCTGGAAAAGAAGTGGAAGCAGGCGCTACTGTTAAAAGTACTGTAATCTGGGGTGGACAAGTCAGGCGCACCTTGTTCGGAAGGTATGGCATAACGGGCGTGGTTAACGTAGACCTGACACCAGAGTTCGCTTCCAAATTGGGTGCAGCCTACGGCGCTACCCTCCCCAAAGGCTCCACCGTCACCATAAACCGTGACCCCCACCGCAGTCCCAGAATGATCAAAAGGGCAATAATCTCAGGCCTTCCCTCTGCCGGGATCAACGTACTGGACCTCAGGACAGTCCCCATACCAGTGGCTAGGTATTACACCCGCATAACCGAAGCCGCAGGCGGAATCCATGTGCGCCTCTCCCCTTACGACCAAAGGGTAGTGGATATAAAATTCTTTGACCACCGCGGTCTTGATCTTTCAAGGTCTGAGGCCCGCAACGTAGAGCGAACCTTCTTCCAAGAGGATTTCCGCCGAGCTTATCTCAACGAAATCGGGCTGATTGAATATGCACCTGATGCTGTGGAACGCTACAGAGCTAACTTCCTGGCTGCTCTAAACGTTGACGCTATAAAATCGGTGGTCTTCCACATCGTGGTTGATTATGCTAACTCACCCAATGCTCTTGTTCTGCCCGATATCCTCAACGAGCTTAAAGTCAACGTTGTAACCCTCAACGCCAGTCTGGACGAAAACAAGCTCGCTATCCTTAAAGAAGAATTTGAAGCCTCCCTGGAGCAACTGCGGTCCATTTGCTCTGCGGTAAAGGCTGACCTCGGGGTGAGGTTTGAAGTAGGAGGTGAAAAGCTTTTCGTCGTAGATGATAGAGGCCGGCTCCTTCCTGACATTTTGTTCGCCGCAACCATGGTGGAATTGGCTTTCAGAGTTTGGGGACCAGGTAAGGTGGCTGTGCCTGTGAATTTACCCTTGGTCTTTGAGAAAATCGCTTCCCGATACAGTGGTGAAGTAATCCGGACCAAGGTTGACCTCGGTCACCTCATGGAGGTAGCGGAAAGGGAAAACGTCAACATCGCTGCTGACGGCACGGGCAGCATAATCCTTCCACGTTTTCACCCCACTCCCGATGCTCTCTTCGCCCTTGCCACATTGCTAGAGTTCCTCGCCCTTCAAAAGGTAAAACTTTCGGAGATCGTGGACTCAATCCCAGCTTACCATCTGGAACACCGGGAAGTTCCCTGTCCGTGGGAATCTAAAGGCCAGGTTATGCGCCTCTTGAACGAGCAATACAAGGACACCCCGCACGACAACATTGACGGCATCAGGATATGGCTGAGCGAACAAACCTGGGTCCTTATCCACCCCGATCCCGATAGACCTTCTTTCCATGTTTATACCGAGGCCAGTTCCCGCGCTGAAGCCATCACTTTAGCTGAGAAATATGCCCGTATAATAGAAGGATTTAAGGAGTAAAGAGGGTAGAAACAGCCTGCGTGCGAGGAGGCACGAGTCTTTCCCTTTCGCTTATGGAGCGTGCTCTCCAAGGCAACTCTTTCTGCACGGTGCAGACGGTTAATCTCTGATGGACAACCCCCTTAAAGGCCCTGCAGGACGGGTCTATTAACCTATTTGCACGGTCCGGAGAATTTGTTTTGTGTAATTTCTTGCGGGAGGAAATATGATGAAAGCAGCATATCTTGGCCTCCTTGTGGGCATTATTTCGGTATCCTTTGCCTCTATATTCATCCGCTTAGCCGATGCGCCGGCACTGGTAATCGGAGCCTACAGACTAACCATAGCTTCCCTTGTCCTCACTCCCATAGTATGGTCTAAAGTGCGAAGGGAACTCCTTTCCCTATCCCACAGGGATCTGGGGCTGGCAATCCTATCTGGGCTCTTCCTGGGAGCCCATTTCGCCACGTGGATTACCTCCCTCCAATACACTTCAGTGGCCGCATCGGTGGTCCTAGTGAGCACTTCTCCTCTTTTTGTGGGCATCGCTTCGCATTTCCTTTACGGAGAGAAGCTTTCTTCCATGAAAATCCTCGGCATATTTTTGGCGATAGCAGGGGCCAGTATAATAGGAATAGGCGGCTTTGAAGTGAGCCTCGGAGCTCTCTGGGGAGATATCCTCGCTCTTCTCGGAGCAATAGCGGTCTCAGGTTACTTCCTCATCGGCAAAGGGTTGCGCCAACGGTTGTCCATTCTCGCCTATATTTACCCCACCTACTGGACCGCGGCCGTATTCCTGATACTGGCTTCCATAATAGCAGGTCACTCTTTTACCGGCTACACTCCCCAGACATATCTAATGTTCTTACTCCTGGCCCTTGTACCTCAGATATTGGGGCATTCCTCCTTCAACTGGGCCCTCCGCTATCTTTCGTCAACTCTGGTTACCGTCGCCACTCTGGGGGAACCAGTCGGCGCTACTATCCTGGCCTATTTAATACTCCGGGAATCACCTTTGCCCATGGAGCTGATAGGGGGTATAATTGTCTTAGTAGGCATTTTCATTGTTAGCCGTCAGGAAGAGCGGATCACGCGGGAGGTTACAGCTGAATGATAAAAGTTCTTGCGTTTGACCTGGACGAGACTTTGTACCCCTCCAAAACAGGGCTGATGAACGCCATAAATGAGCGAATAAAGCTCTATATGATCCAGAAACTCGGTTTTAACCCCGCTGAAGTAGAAGAAATAAGACAAAGGTATTACGTTCAGTATGGAACAAGCCTCCGGGGTCTCATGGTCGAGCACGGCGTGGATCCGGAAGATTACCTCCAATTCGTTCATGACGTTCACCTTGAGTGGTACCTCTCTCCTAATAATCAGCGCTTACGGGAAGTGCTCTCCCGCATTCCCCTGGAAAAGGTAATTTTCACCAACGCCTCTCGAGAGCACGCTACTAACGTTTTGAATTACCTCGGGCTTGATGGAATATTCTCCCGCATCGTGGATATCAGGGATCTGAATTATATCTGCAAGCCTTACGCCGAAGCTTACAGCCGTTTCCTGGAAATTGTAAAAGTTAAAGGTGAGGAATGCATCCTTGTGGACGATACCCCAACGAACTTGGTAGCAGCTAAAGCGTTTGGTATAATTACCGTATTGGTAGATAAAGAACCCCAAGAAGGGGTGGATTTTGTGATAGGGGACCTCACCGAGATTGAAAAGGTGGTGCAAGCACTCACTGCAACCGAAAGACAAGTGGAGGGTTAAATTTTCAGAAACTAAGTACCCCTAGAGGGGCGGGAAGAAGCGAACAAATCACCATTCTGAGAGGATAATGTTCGGAACAAACTGGAGGTAAAAATGCAAGTTTACAGCTTCTACGGGGGTAAAAAGCTGGATTACAATCTTCCAGAAGGATGGAACCTTCTGGCCATGAGCGAGCCCCTGGAAGTCCCACCTCTTGAAGATTTAGCCTCTGAAGTGGTCAAAGCAGTGGAGAATCCCATTGGTTGCCCTCCCCTTTCAGAAATGATCAAAGGGCTCGGAAAGGGCAAGGTGGTAATTGTGAGCGAGGACCAAACTAGGCCAACCCGAACCGGCCTCGTGATCCTTCCCCTCCTTGAGCACCTCAACGAGCTCGGTGTCTCGGACGATCGAATTGAAGTTATCATAGCTCTGGGTACCCACCGCAAAACCAAAGAGGAAGAGTTACGGGACAAGCTCGGAGAAGAAGTCCTCAGAAGGGTGAAAGTCTCCTTACACGATCCCGATGATCTCAATGGCTTGGTTTTCATGGGAACTACAAGCCGAGGCACTCCCTGTTGGATCAACAAGACCTTCGCCGAAGCAGGGTTGAAGCTGGGGGTTGGAACCATAAACCCCCACTACTTTGCCGGTTACAGTGGTGGTCCCAAGATAATTCTCCCAGGTGTGAGCGGCAGGGAAACCATTAAGCACAACCATGTCCTTATCCGACACGAGGGCACCGTTCAAGGCCGGAGGGAAGGTAATGTCCTGTGGGAGGACATGCTGGAAACAGCCCGGATCGCTGGGCTGAACATGAAAATTGATGTGCTCCTAAACACTGCTCAAGAAATAAGTCACCTTTACGCGGGAGATGTAGCTGAAGCCCAAAAGGCAGCTATTGAGGGGTTCCTCAAGGTTTACGGTGTTCCCGTGCCTTCTCAGGCTGACATTACAATTACTTCAAGCTACCCTCTGGAGATAGACCTTATCCAATCGGGCAAGGCCATCCTCCTGGCGGACCTGGTCACCAAACCCGGGGGAACGATCTTGGTCCTTTCGGCCTGCAGGGATGGAGCTGGCCCCCTAATGTACGAAACCCTGAGCCAGAGGCCCAGTCCAGAGCAGATAGTGGACTGGATTGCCGAAGGCAAAGCTTCTCCAACTGGCGGTCCCATGGCTTCAAGGCTGCGCCGGCTCCTCCAGACCAAAAAACTCTATTTGGTAACGGAGGGTTTAACTCCACAGCAGCTGGCCGATATGGAAATGGGATGGTTCCCCGGAATCGAAGAAGCTTTGGCTGACCTGAGGGAAAAGTATCCCGAAGCTGATGTCTTGGTGCTTCCCGTAGGGGGCGCTTCTTTCCCTTATCTACAAAAGGCCGCCTAAAGGATCGGTCAGCTTCCCTGCTGAGGAGGAGGCTTATCGTTGCTTTGCTGGTATGCTTTATATACAAAGCCCTTCAAGGAGTTCCAAGTGGCGGAAATCCTTGAGGGGAAAGGGGTGGAAGTTTTCCTTCCCACTATTCGGGTTTGGAAAGCCCACCTGCGCCGTGAGAAGGAAGAACCTTTCTTCCCTTGCTATCTCTTCGCCCGCCTTGACGTTGAAGCCTGGGGGCCTTCGGTTGTGCAGTGGACCCCAGGGCTTAAAAGAGTGGTGGGTTTTGACGGCTACTGGGCCATAGTACCGGAGGAGGTCATAGAGTACATAAAAACTCGCATCAAGGAGATAAACGAGCGGGGATACGGTGGGATAATGCCAGGTGAGAAGGTGCGTATAGTGAAAGGGCCTTTCAAAGGATTGGAGGCGGTGTTTGAAACACCTCTCCCCGCCTCCAAGCGCGTTCGCATTTTACTGGAGTTTCTGGGGACCCTTCGTCATTGCGAGATCCCAGCCGACTGGATAGAGAAGATACGGTAAAGAGCCGAGCCCTCTCACCCTACAGAGTGAATATCTTTAAAAAAGGCAATTTCAGCATTCACCACAGGAGGCGCTTCATGGGCAGAGTAGTCGTTACAGGCCTCGGGGCCGTAACCCCGATAGGTAATGACGTTGAGACCTTCTGGAAAAACCTCGTGGCTGGAATTTCCGGAGTGGATTTCATAAAAACCTTTGATACTACAGGCCTTGAAGTCAAGTTCGGGGCTGAAGTCAAGGATTTTCGCCCTGAAGACTATTTGGATCATAAAATCATAAAACGCTCCAGCCGCAGTTCCCAACTCGCTCTTGTCGCTGCCCTTCAAGCTCTGAAGGATGCAAACTATGAGGTAACTCCGGAGGAAGCCGAAAGAGTTGGAGTTGTGTTGAATACTGGAGCGGGGGGGATGGCGGAAATTTTCTATGAAAGTTTGAAATTTGCCCAAAAAGGCCCCCGCTCCGTCAGCCCTATTTTCATACCCATAATAATGCCCAATGCCCCCTCCTGCCTCATTTCCCTTCTCATCGGAGCCAAAGGTCCTATCCTCACAAGTGCTCTGGCCTGCGCCAGCGGCAATTACGCCTTTGTAGAAGCCATGCACTTCATCCAGCGAGGGGAGGCCGATGTAGTTATCGCAGGAGGAACTGAATCAGCAAACGTGCCCCTCGCTCTGGCCGCTTTTGAGAGAATGGGGGCTATGGCCAAATCCCCAGAGCCTTCCAAGGCCTGTAGGCCCTTTGATAAGAACCGCTCTGGGATGGTATACGGTGAAGGGGCTGTAGTTATGGTTCTGGAAAGCGAAGAGCATGCTCTCAAAAGGGGCGCCAGGATTTACGCTGAGGTACTTGGAGGAGCCCTCACCGGCGATGCTTACCACATAACGGCCCCCGATCCTGAGGGAGATGGAGCAGCCAGAGCTATGAGCCTCGCCCTGAAATTTGCTGGCCTCAAGCCTGAAAATATAGACGTGATTTTCGCCCACGGGACTGGTACTCCTCTGAATGATGTGGCCGAGACCAAAGCTATTAAGAAAGTTTTCGGCGAGCACGCTTACCGCCTCGCCGTTACGGCCACTAAATCAATGGTAGGGCACCTCCTCGGAGCAGCTGGAGCTATCTCTTCCTTGGCGGCCGTCCTCTCCATAAGAGACGGGATAGTCCCCCCTACCATAAACCTGGAGGAGCCGGACCCTGAGTGCGACCTGGACTACGTCCCCAACGTGGCCAGGAAAATGGAAGTAAGGCGAGCCATGGTAAACGCTTTCGGCTTCGGCGGGCAGAACGTGGCGGTAATCTTCGGTAAATACCAGTAGAGAAAGATGGAAAACTTGCGCCTCATCTCGGTCAGGAAAGATTTACGAGCCTTTACTTTGTGGGTAGCTCAGGACCCCTCGGGCAAGAAGTTCTACTGTTTCCGACTCCGACCTACTCTTGCCTCTGACCCCAAAATAAAGGAAAGCTTGGCTAAGAGCCTCGCCCCTTTCCGGGAGGTATACAATCCATCCTTTGCCCGGTTTTACGGAACCCACGAACCGGAAGGCTTCTGGGCCCTTTACGAATATGCCGAAGGCGAGTTTCTCTCCGAAGTTTTGGCTTCCAGGGGCAAATTGAACCCCAAGGAAGCTCTGGAAATAGCTCTACAGGTGAGCGATGGCCTCGCTGAGCTTCACAGGCTTGGATTAGTCAATGGAGGCCTCTCACCGGACGAAATCCTCCTCTTGTCAGGGGGAAAAGTCAAAATCCTGGGAATGGGCCTATCTCAGGCCATCTATCAGCTCGGTGCCCCTTACAGGATATGGCTTGATCCTCTGTGGATAGCGCCGGAAATACACCAGGGTAGACCGTTGGCCCCTGCTGCTGATGTTTACTCTATTGGCCTCCTGCTACAGAAGATGATAGCAGGTCCCTACGCTGCAACCGAGAGCCCTGTGCTTGCCGCTCCAGGACTTGAGGAAATTATAAGGACAAGCCTCTCACCGGAACCACACGACCGGTACCGGAATGCCCATGTGGTTAAAATGCTTCTGCTGGATGAACTCAAAGCGCAGGAGAAGGCTGTTGAGGCCCCGGTGGAGATCGAGGAAGAAGCCCTTGACTGGATAGCTCTGCTCCTGGGAGCCATAGCTCTTCTGGCGGTAGTAGGAGTGGTTATCCTTTGGACGATAGTTTACTACCGTTATGCGGGTGTCCTTTGAAAATGCCAGAATTTCTGCGGAGGGATAACTATGGAGATATTCCTTGATACTGCCAAGATAGAAGAGATCCGCCACGCTGCCGAGCTCGGGATAATAACGGGGGTTACTACTAACCCCACTCTGATGATGCGAGCCGGAACCTCCAACTACAAGGCCGTGGTCCAGGAAATATGTTACATAGTTCAGGGCCACATAAGCGCCGAAGTTACTTCTCTTAAAGCTGAAGAAATGGTTGAACAGGCCAAAGAAATCGCCTGTTGGTCCCCGTACGTGGCAGTCAAGATCCCTGTGTTCGAGGAAGGGCTGAAAGCCATAAGCCACCTGGCCTCTCTAGACGAGGAGGACCTGGAGCCCATAGCCGAGAAAGTCTGCGGTGGATGTCCGTGGTTGGGCAAATGCTTTACCCCAATAGAAGAAGCAAGGGACATCGTGAAAACATGGGGAATCCGCACCAATGCCACCCTGGTTTTCTCCGCTAACCAGGGGCTGCTGGCAGCCGTCGCCGGTGCCTCCTATGTTTCTCCCTTCATCGGGAGGCTTGACGATGCGGGCCACGAGGGGATGAGGGTGGTGGCAGAACTGGCCGAAATCTTTGAGAAATATGGATTTGAAACTTCTATAATCGCTGCTTCCATTCGGCATCCCCGCCATATAACCGAGGCCGCTCTGGCCGGTGCTGATATTGCTACTGTTCCCTACGATGTTTTGATGAGAGCCATACAGCACCATTTTACCGATGTAGGCATAAAGCGGTTTATGGAGGATTGGGAGAAAGTCAAGGGTACAAGACCATGAACGAGGAGCTCCGGAAACTTCCGAGCGTGGATGAACTCTTACGAAGCGAAATCCTCTCTCCTCTTATGGAAGGATATGGCCGGGAAAGAGTAGTTGAAGCGACAAGGGAAGCAGTGGAGAGGGCTCGCAGGAGGATCCTTGCCGGGGAAAGGTGTCCGCCCTTTGATGAGATAGCCAAGGAGGCGAAAGTTATCCTCTTGAAGGCATTTACCCCCTCTCTGTTCCCTATCATCAATGCCACTGGGGTTATAATCCACACGAACCTGGGCCGAGCTCCGCTGAGCGCTGAGGCCAGGGCTGCCATGGAAGCGGTAGCCCGAGGTTACTGCAACCTGGAATTTGACCTCGAACAGGGGCGCCGTGGCTCCCGTTACGTCCATGCCGAAGAGTTGCTCGTCCGCCTGACGGGGGCAGAGGCCGCCCTGGTAGTGAACAACAATGCTGGAGCGGTATTGCTCATCCTTTCGGCTCTGGCCAAAGGCAAAGAAGTCATAATATCCCGCAGCCAATTGGTGGAAATAGGGGGAGGCTTCCGCATACCCGATGTCATGCGCCAGAGCGGGGCCATCCTAGTGGAGGTGGGCACCACTAACAGGACCTATCTCCGGGATTACGAGGAAGCCATAACCGAGAATACCGCTCTTATCCTAAGGGCCCATCGGTCCAACTTCCGCATTACGGGTTTCATCCACGATGTTCCCCTGGAAGAGCTGGCTGATTTAGCCCACCGCCGCGGCCTCTACCTTGTGGATGACCTTGGAAGTGGGGCGCTGTTGGACACTTCACGCTATGGTCTGGCCCATGAGCCCATGGTCCAGGAGAGCATCGCTGCCGGAGCTGACGTTGTTTGTTTCAGTGGCGATAAGCTTCTTGGGGGTCCCCAAGCTGGTGTGATCGTTGGAAAAAGGGAAATCATCGAACGCCTTAGAAAATTCCCCTTAACCAGAGCACTGCGGGTTGATAAAATAACTCTTGCAGGCCTGCAAGCCACTCTCCTTCACTATCTTAGGGGCGAAGCCGAGCGAAAAATCCCCGTTTGGCGCATGATCTCGGCCGATCCAATGGAGCTTAAGCGCAGGGCCCAGCGCTGGGCCAGGAAACTCCGGCAGGCCGGTTTCAAAGCTGAGGTCATTGAGGGACGCTCAGCCATTGGAGGTGGGAGCCTCCCGGGCGAAACCCTTCCGACTTGGCTTCTGGCCCTCAAGGTCCCTTCACCCGACACTGCCGCTCGCTCCTTGCGCAGCTATACACCTCCTATCATCGCCCGCATTGAAGAGGACTTGCTCCTATTTGATCCCCGCACAGTTTTTCCGGAGGAGGAGGAAGTTCTACTGCAAGGCATCAGGGCTACCATTGTGCCTTGAAAATTCAGGCTGGTTTGGCATAATTCTTCGGCTGTGGTATCATTCGGTAAAACCTTCGCAGAGGGAGGTAAACTATGCAGACTCCATTGCTTTCTGTGCTGGAAAATTGGCTTAATTTTCTCTTGGCCAGGCTTCCGGGAGCTGTTGCCTTCCTCATTGGTGGCTGGATAGCTTTGAAGTTGATCCTCGCGATCGTTAACAAAGCAATGCAGGCAGCTAAGACTGAACCCACTATCGCTTCTCTGTTCAGAGCCCTCATCAGCGTGGCTGGCTGGATACTGATCCTGGCTGGGACCTTGAAAGCTCTCGGCCTCAACGAACTGGCTTTGGCGATCTCGGGTTCCATAGCAGCGATCTCTCTGGGTTTGGCAACGGGTGTATCCGGCACGACTTCGGACATTTTAGCCGGAATCTTTCTGGCCACCGACCCCGATTTCAAAGTCGGTTACACTGTGACCGCTGGGGGCGTAAAAGGGGTGATAAAGTCCCTTGACCTACGCAAAACCCGAATAATTGGAGAAGACGGTAAACTTTATGTTATCCCCAACAGGGCAGTAGAATCGGCCACTTGGGTGGTGGAGAAAAGGACGGAGTAAATGGTTTTTGATGTGCCTATAAAGCATAATGAAAAGCTCAGAAGAATAATTGAGAGGATAAATCAGGACCAGGAACTGCGGCAATGGTGGAGGAGCGCTAACATAAACGCCATAGATCGCCAGGGGATGAGCGATCATGGTGAGGTTCACATCCGCATAGTAGCTAATGCAGCTTTGAAGATTTTAAGACTCCTTGTGGAGGCAGGCATAAAGCCCAGCGTTGAGGTAAACCATGGGCTTTCGGTGGAGGATGCCGAAATCGTAACCGTCTTGGGCGCCTGCCTCCACGATGTGGGAATGGCCATCCACCGGGAAGGGCATGAACTTTTCAGCGTGGCTCTGGGGTATCCCAAAGCCCGCCAACTTCTGGAAGGCATATATCAGGAACCGGCCCTGACAATAATGGCTGGAGAAATCCTCCACGCCGTCATCGCTCACCACTGGAATATGCCTTGCCTGACAATTGAAGCGGGTATAGTTAAGGTAGCCGATGCCCTTGACATGACGGGCGGACGCTCCAGGATACCCTTTGAGGCTGGCAAAGTGAACATCCATTCGGTTTCTGCCCTGGCGATTGATGCAGTGAACATTGAAAAGGGAGAGGAAAGGCCGGTTAAGATAGAAATTATAATGAACAACTCGGCCGGCATTTTCCAAGTGGATGAGCTTCTCAAACGCAAGCTTCGAAATTCTTCTATTTACCCTTATGTAGAGGTTATAGCGAGAGTAGAGGGGGCAGCTGAAAGGAAAATTATGGGAATCTACAGGCTTTAAGCTCTCTCAGAGGGGTCGAATAGCTTTCTGTGCTCTTGGAGAGCGAAGCGATCGGTCATTCCGGCGATGTAATCGCAGACAACTCTAGGCAATTCCTCCTCTGCCAATCGGACTCTTACGCTGTCGGGGAGTTGCTTGGGTTCTGAAATGTAGGCATGGAACAAATCGGCAATGAGTCGTTTAGCTTTGATTGTCATCCGCATGACACGGTAGTGGCGGTAGAAATTTTCCATAAGATAGGCCTTTATTTCTTGATACAATCCAGCCATTCGATCAGAGAAACTTGCTAGGGGCTGCCCCCAGTTTCTAACGTCCTCAACCGACTGGGGTGAAGCTTTCTCCAGACGCCTCGTGGTTTCTTCTAGAACATCCGAGACACTCCAATCGATCAATCTGCGGATGAGCCGGTGGCGGGCTAAATCATCGAAAGAGTTGACGTTTATTCTGAGTTCCTCTATGAGCTCCCGGCCTATGGCCAAATCCAGCAGAGAAGATGGGGTAAGGATGCCTGCCCTTAGGCCATCGTCTAAATCATGGGAAGTGTATGCAATTTCGTCAGCAATGTTTACGACCTGAGCTTCAAGGGAGGGAAGCTTGTGAGGGTCATAGCCTTCTCCGGCCCCTTTATCGTATTCGGTCTTATGTTTGGCGAGTCCCTCTCTTACTTCCCAGGTCAAGTTTAAGCCAGGGAAATTGGGATAACGCCTCTCCAGCACGGTAACTATGCGGAGGCTCTGGCGATTGTGGTCAAAGCCCCCGTGCTCAGCCATGAGTTCATGGAGAGCCTCCTCCCCGGAGTGTCCAAAGGGAGTATGGCCCAAGTCATGGGCCAGAGCTATGGCTTCCACAAGGTCCTCATTGAGGCCCAGTGCCCTGGCCAGGGTTCGCCCGATCTGGGCTACCTCTATGGTGTGAGTGAGCCGAGTTCGATAGTAATCCCCCTCGTAGTAAACGAAGACCTGGGTCTTGTATTCAAGGCGCCGGAAAGCGGTGGTGTGGATTATGCGATCCCTATCCCTCTGAAAGGCAGTACGGTAAGGATGTTCCTCCTCCGGATATTCCCTGCCCCTACTCTCACGGCTCTTCACTGCATAGGGAGCCAACGTCAGTATTTCAATTTCCTCGAGCTGCTCTCTTCGGCGCACTCTATCAAGCCTCTGGGGTTGCGGTAACTTCGGGGGTCGGTGAAGGTGCGGGGGTTAGAATGAAGGGCCTTATATGCCCTGCTCGCCATTCTAAGCTGAGCACTTCCCCAAGCCCCCCGAGAACCCCTATCTCCTCACCGTTAACCACAGCTTTTACCCCACCAGCATTCCCACACTTCACGTAAATGGTCATCCCACTCCAAGTTAGAGTTTCCTCGGGGTTGAGGAAGCCCGTGAACACTGTGTTGCCATCTACTTTTACTTCAAGCCAGCTCCTCTCAATTCCCACAAGGGTGAGTGTAAGAAGGTGAGGAGTGGGAGTGGAGGTAGGGGTTGGAGTCCAAGTGGGCGTGGGGACTTGAGTTTCCGTTGGCGTCAGGGTAGGGGTTGGTGGAGTAGTTGAGGTCGGGGTAGGCAGTAGAGAAGGGTAATAACGAGTGTAAGTGAACCATCCCAGGGCTACAATGAGGATGATCATAAGAAGCGGGGGCAAAAGTCTTGTCAGGCTTTCGAAGAGCCGAGCAGGAGGTCTTTCCAGAGGAACTTCGGTTCTGGGGAGTGTTGTTTCTTGCAGTGCAGGACCTCCCCGCTCTTCAGCGTAGAGCTTCAGCATCTCCCCGGGATCAAGGCCCAGGAAAGAAGAGTAGTTGCGGATAAATCCCTTTGCGAAGATATCTCCCGGCAGCAAGCCATAATCGCCCTTCTCCAGGGCCTCTATGAATCTGGGCTTTATGCGTGTTTCCCTCGCTACGTCTTCAATGGTTAGGCCGAGAGCTTCTCGTCTTTCCTTTAACTTTTGACCCAGCTCACTCATTTATCCCTCGGCTTCAGAAGTCGATGCTTTTGCCATCATAGGCATAGCGGAAGAGCAACTCGGTTTCCCGTTCTGATGGAATACGGGTACCGGTGTTAATGCACGCATCCATGTTAGCCTTTTCCACGAGTTTGCTCAGAGCCCTCTCGAACTCTTCTCGGGAGATCCCGGCTTCGGCTAAGGATAACGGTTCACGGGTAGAACGAGCAAGTTCCCGGATTTTCCTGACGAGGATAGAAGCGGCCTCCCCCTCATCGGTGAACGGGATGCCGAGGAAACGGAGGATTTCGCCGTAGCGAGTCCCACCAGCATTGGCACAGTATTCAATGGTATAAGGCAAGAAGAGACCCACTGCTCGCCCGTGATGGATGTAGAAGAGGGCTCCAAGAGAGTGGCCTAAAGCGTGAGCCAGGCCAGCCATAGAGTTTATGAAACCGAGGCCGGCCAGGGTGGCAGCGTAATGCATCTTGGTGCGAGCTTCCCGGTCTTCCCTGCCCCTTTCGTAGGCACGGGGTAGAAATTCAAAGACAAGTTTTATCGCCTGAAGGCAGAGGCCATCAGCGAAATCGTTGTGCCATATACTAGTGAATCCTTCCACTGCGTGGCAGAGGGCATCCATGCCTGTAGAGGCGGTCAATCCGGGGGGAAGTTCCATCACAAGGTCTGGGTCTATTATGGCTATATCAGGGGTGTTGATAGGGGCACCAAGGGAAAGTTTGCGCTGTTCGGCTTTGTCAGTCAAGACCACAGCCCAGGTGGCTTCGGCTCCTGTTCCGCTGGTAGTGGGGATAGCTACCATCCTGGCCTTTTCCCTTAGTTTCAAATCTTCAAAGGGGTTTATGGCCCTTGGGTCAAGGTGGGGGTTCTCGTAAAGGAGCCAGATAGCTTTTGCGGCGTCCAAACATGATCCTCCCCCGAGACCTATTATCCAGTCGGGGTTCAAGGTTTCAGCCAGTGCTTTACCCTTGAGGACAGTCTCCAGCGAAGGCTCCGGTTCCACCTCGGAAAAAACGCTGATTTCAAACCCCGCGTCTTTGAGGTATTTCTCGATTTTCTGCACAAAACCTAAGCGGAGGATGTTCTCATCGGTGATTATAAGGGCTCTACGACCCTGAAGCTGAGAGAGGTGGAAAAGGGCGTCATCTCCGTACACGATGAGGGGGGAACGGAAGAACCACATCTCGCCCTCCTGGATTAGGCTGCGAATTCCGTTTCAACCTTGGCGCAGCACTTCACCAGCTCGTTAGCAGCCTTGACGTTGCGCATTATCTTGATCATGTCTCCTTTGAGTTTGAGTTGCCGGGTAACGAGACCCTGGATGGGGTCCAACTGGCCCAAAATAACTTTCTTCCAAGTCCCATAAGGGGCCCAAATTCTGAACTCCGGATCTTTCACGGATGGGTCGGAAACCAGAAAAGCCTCCCGACACTTCCCATGCCAAAGGTCCATGTAAAGGTAAATAGTCTCCGAAAACTCGCTGTCGGGCTCAATAATGAAGTAGAAATCACCTTCCCAGTTCTTGGCAGCTTCGGCGTACGCCTCGCTTTCATTGAGGGTTTTGCAGAGGGCCTTTATCCATTCATCAGAGGGGAATCTGTAAGCCATGGTTAACCTCCTAATTTGTGGGTTCAGCAACATTTTATATGCTCTTTGGGGGAATGTCAATTTTAAGAGATCCATAGCAGAGTTCCATGGAACTTAAGCCTTTGCCTGCCCGATTGGCTTTGGACTCGTTCGCGGGGATAGTTTCCTGGCCTACCGCCAGGTGGGGAGGGCTGAAAGCCCGCTCCATGTTTAGTTTGTCTTGCCCTATGGGTTCTGCCTCTCTTCGGAAAGCCGCAGAGGCTAGAATTCGGCCCGAAGCTGAAATAATTAGCTGCAGTCTCAAACGGCCCCGGCAATGTAACCAAATTGTTACCTTGTTTTGACCTTTCTGTAAAATTCACCTTCTATACTTTTTTATGAACCCGGATTCGGAGAGGGACAGATGTATTACGAAGACCTTTTCCTTACTTGCCAGGATTGTGGTGGGCGATTCCTTTTCAGCAAAGAGGAGCAGAGGTACTATGCCCGAAAAGGCCTAAAGCACATCCCAAAGAGATGCCCGGCCTGTCGATCTCGTAGGAAATGGGAAAAGTTGAACAGCCGCTGGACGGAAGTAGTCTGCGAGCTGTGCGGTGTCGAGACCAAAGTCCCTTTCAGGCCCAAAGGGTTAAGTCCGGTTTATTGCTACGATTGTTTCAAAAAGCTGCATAAATCGCCCTGAAGAGCTCTTCTGGCCCGACAAGGGTGTAGGGGAAGAACAGCAAATCCCAGGGTTTGAGTTCATCCAAGCGAGAAGCGAGCTGAGAATAAACCTTGCGCCGGATCTCGGGGTCGCACCTGGAAGCACGGAGCCCTTCCTTTAAAAGCCTTTCCGCCTCTTGATCGCTAAAGCCAGAAAAGTTGAAAATTCCTCCAGCGGAAAAGAAAGGGCTGGGATTTGGGTCAGGGCCGAGGGATATGGAAAAGACAGCCACCTGAAAGTAGCCTTCGAAGAGGGCCTCCAGAAAATTCCCCCATTCCACTACGTTGACTTCGGCATCGATTCCGATTGCTCTGTAGTATCTTGCCACTATTAAGGCGATTTTTTCCCGTACTTGGTTTTCACCGTTGGTCAGGATTCGGAGCCTGAGGGGCTTACCGTCCTTCTCCAAAATCCCGTCGCCATTTTCATCAACCCAACCGCTTTCTTTTAATAACTCTAGGGCTCTCTCGGGGCTGAAAGGAGGCAAACGGGGTTCTTCTGGAAGATAACCTGGAAAGAAGGGGCTTCTAGCCATGAGCCCTTCCCCACTGAGTACTTCCCTCAGCAACTCTTCCCTGGGAACAGCCATGGTCAAAGCCTGCCGTACCCTCAAGTCTTTCAGAATCTGATCCCTGAGGTTGAAAGCTAAAAAGTAAAGCTTGGAAGAGAGAAGCCTTTCGGCCCTGAGGTCCTTCGGCAAGATGGTCTCTCCTGGTTCCAGGATAAAGGCCTTTATCTCACCGGTTCTGAAGGCTTCAAGAACTTCCTCGCCAGAGCTGAACCGCCGGAAGCACAATCTCTCCACAGGAAGAGTTTCCGCACCGGAAACCCTGGATTTTTCCAGCAAGATTTCGTCTTCGCCCCAGTGAATTATCCTGAAGAGGCCAGTCCCAGAAAGCTCTTCCACGGGGGGCATAGAAGGAAACGAGGGGGGATGAGTCAATTTTAGCAAGCCTATCTCTGTAATCAAGGAGCAATCGGGTTCATTGAGCTCGACGGTAAAGGTGCGGTCATCGTGCACTTTTATTTTTTGTAATAAGGATGATTTTGAGCTAAGAGGTCCGCGGTGCCCAGGGCTGAAGGCCAGTTCTATAAAGGTGGCTGCATCGAACGCCGTGAGAGGCTTCCCGGAATGCCAGAATACATTTGTGTGCAGGGTGAAGGTTACTACGGTCGCCTCGGGGGAGATTTCAAAACGGGCAATTTTAGGCTTAAGGGTCCATTCAGGGGAAAGGGTAAGGAGGCCCTCGAAGGCCAGGTCTAAGGGCGAGAAGGGCTCAGAGACTTGAGGAAGCCAAAGCCAGGCGGGGTCAATTTCACCAGTGAATCCGACAACGAACTCCTGAAAAGTCTGCCTGGTTACGGTTGTCGTCGCTTCGGGAGTTAAGGCAATGGTCGCTGCGGGTATTTCTGAAAGAGGTGCTGGCTGGCAGGAGATTAAAATTAGCGTTACAAGTATAATAAGCGGTGGTTTCTTCATGCGTTATTCTCTCGTCCCCACAAGGAAGACAGCTCTCCAGGGTTTATATCGGCTGAAAAAGACATCTTTCCGGATTACTTTGCCTCCTTCTTTCACGATGCGCCTTATTTCCACATCAATTCCGTCCACAGGCCATTCCACTTGTTTCACCACACCTTTCGGAAGGGTTGGGTCAGGACGGTATTCCGGAGGACCGTGAGGAACGAGGTTGGAAGTGAAGGGCCCTTCCATTTCCACTGTTCGCCCCGTTGGAGTGCTGTAGAACTTAAAGGTGAGGGTTCCCTCTTCCTCATCTAACTCGCTTTCCATTAGCAAGTAGTAGGGTGTGTCATTGCGGAATTTGAAATCAACCCAAGGTGGGTAGATCGTGGCATCCATCCCGAGAGGTGGTTCGTACCAGCGGACTCGGAAAGCGTGAGGGTACCTTTCAATGATTTCGTATCCGCCCCAGAAGGCAGCCCTGAACAGAGTAGAGGAAACCTGGCATATCCCTCCGCCCACATCAGGAACAGTAGCCTCCCCCCAGATTATAAGGGATTCTTCATAGCCCTCAGCAGCGGTCACTGGCCCAAGATATTTGCCAAAAGAGAAAACTTCCCCTGGGGGTATTACTAATCCATGAAAACGGGAGGAGGCTAATTTTATGTTTTGAACCCTGGCTGGGGATGAACCTTTGAACTTGGTAGTTCCGACGGCTACAAGCTCCCTTATCCCCAGCCTGGGGGCATCTTCTGTGGATACGGCTGGCTTTATGATTTCAACCGGAAGCTCCACCTCTTTTTGACCCCGAAGGATGGCCTCGCGGATGGCCTCGGCTGCCTCTTTAACCTTCAGATTATATCCGTCTTGGCTGTAGATGAGGGGAACAAGCCTACCAGTGGTAGGGTCGAAATCGAAGCGAGCATCCCTTGGCTCCCGGTTTATGTGGGCCGAAAGCTTTTGGAGAAATGCTTCCACGGCTTCCAGATCCACATCCACTTCCAACCTCGTTCGGTTGGGGCCAGCGGGGACGTGACGGAACTTGAGCCAGGAAGCAAGGGTAGCTGGGTCAATTCCCCAGTAATTACCCTGAAACCTCAGCACCAGTGGCGAGCGGAGAATCTCCTCAGCCCTCAAGCGAGCAGAAGAGGTTTCAGCCACCGAAGCTGGAAGCACCTTTGCCACCACTTCCACCTCGCCGGGCTCCATTGAAGCTATTTTTTCCTTTACTTTCCTGAGGGTAGCTTCCACATCCACCTCAAGGCCATCCTGAGGGGTAATTTCCTGGATAGTGATATCCAGCCCTATCCTCAGATTTCCATCCCTGGAAGGCCGATTGAGTTCGGAGGCAATCCTGTTGATAAGAGCAAGAGTCCTACTCAGGTCAATTTTCACCACAGGGCGAAGGTCCACACCCCTTACCAGGGCAAGAGTCTGGACTTTAAGCCTTTCCAGCAGATTCCCCTCCCTTCCAACCATGTAGGCCGATAAGGAGGTAGCCTTAGCATCAACGACAGCGCCTGCTTCTCCTGCCGAAAGTTCCCACCTCTTGTCTCCGAAGACGAGGAACAGGTCATAGCCTCGGTAACCGGAAAATTCTTTTTCCAGCAGAAGTTCGGCTTCGGAAGGCGAGAGGCCGCTTAGGTCAAGGCCCAGAACTTTAACTCCGGGGTAGATTCGGCCTATGAAGGCGTTTTGGTAAAATAGGAAGGCAGGAATCAAGAGGATGGTCAGGCACAGGAGAATGTAGAAAATCAAAGCTATTATCCTCATTTCTCTTCCCTTGGTGCCAGCTCAGCGAGAAGGGTTTGCACTTCCTCGTCCGATGTTTGCTCAAAATTCAGGTAGAAAGCTCCTACAGCCCAGAAGGGTGAAGGAGTATAAAGGCATATAACCCTGTCAGCCTCTCTTCGGAGCTTCTCCACGGTATCGGGCGGAGCAACGGGGACGGCCAGGATGGTCTGGGATGGATTGGAGGCTCTGATCGCCCTGAGGGAGGCAATGGTGGTAGCCCCTGTAGCTACTCCATCATCCACTAAGATAACGATTTTACCCTGGAGGGGATATCCTTCGCGACCACCTCGGTAGGTGAGGAGGCGCTTACGGATCTCCTCTTTTTGGCGTTCTATTTCTTTCTCAATGTATTGCTTTGACACCCCCATGAAATTGATGCTGAGCTCATCTAAGATTACAGTGCCATCGCTGGCTACTGCTCCTATGGCCAATTCAGGGTTACCAGGGGCGCCTATTTTGCGGGCTATGAAGACATCCAAGGGCAGCTCAAGGGCTTTTGCCACTTCGTAGGCAACTACGACTCCCCCTCTCGGTATTCCCAGCACTATAGCATCGGGATGGCCCTTCAAGTCCATGAGCTTCTGGGCTAAAAGCTTCCCGGCCTCACGCCGGTCACGGAAAAGCATCGTTTACCCCCTGTATACTGCTCTGGCTTTCGCCAGGCTTATGGCTTTTTCTATCGCTTCCTCCGGAGTCTCCACTTCCACAATGTCCTCAACTTTCTTGCCCTCTCGGAAAAGTTCCCAGGTTTTCAAGCCAACGACCGGAATTCCGAATTTAAGGGCGAAGGCAATTTCCGAAAGGGTTCCATACTCTCCATCAACAGCCACAACGGCTTGGGCAGAGCGTATTACTATTACATTTCTGGCTTCTCCCATCCCAGTGACAATGGGTATATCCACATAAGGGTTAGCATCAGCTGGATTTGTTCCCGGGAGGATTCCTATAGTAAGGCCTCCCTGGGACTTGGCACCGCGGCAAGCAGCCTCCATTACACCTCCGAGCCCACCGCATATGAGGATAGCCCCACGCTTAGCTATTTCCCTCCCCACTTCTTCGGCCAATGCAGCTGTCTTCGGATCGCACAGAGCTCCTCCTATAACCGCTATCCTGAGCATAACAACCTCCTCAATTTCTTTTTACCACGTAAGCAATAATTGAGACAAGTGCATGGGAGCCTTGCCTCTTCTAATGGCATTGGAATGGCCATGGCGGCAGGGGATCGCAACGGTTCACCTGGTTCCTCCGCTGCCTTGTTTTTCAATTGTAACGAGCGGGAAAGCATTATTGGGAGCCTCAACCCTCAGCCTTTCCATTGTCCTGGGATCGTAAAGGCCCACGAGGATTATGTATCGGCCGGGAGGGATTTCCCCCCTGAGGATGTGGAGGTCTTCTATCAATTCGCCCTTAATCCATATGTTGGTGGGATGAGCACCCTGGGAGGGAATACCATCATGCTGGGTCACGATACGCCCAGCCTCATCCACCAGGTGGACGAAAACGTTGTAGGAGTTTTCGGTTTCATTCAGAACTTTCCAGTAGAGCGTCAGCTCCAGCTCCTCTCCTCTTTCCAGGGTATACCCTGCAAGCTCCGCCAGCTCTCCGAATCTTATGCCAACCGGTATTGCGCTTTCGGGCAGTTCCCAAAGGTGAGAGCGATCCCGTACGAAAAAAGGGCCAGCGTAGAACGCAGCCCATCTCCACTTTTCCTCGCCCTTTGGGGATATGATGACAGGTTCAACCCAAAAGGCCCTTCCGAAGATGTGCCTGGGGGCGCGGAAGTCGTAGATGCCTCTGATCTTTTCCCCCTTTTTCCATTGGTCAGTGGGGTAACCGGGAGAAAGGGGTTGCGGTTCCAAAACTTTTACAACTCCTCTGGCATCTCTTATCCGTAGAACCACCGAATAATCTGTTCCTGGTATTTCGGCGGCTTCCCAGATTATCTCCAGCCGAACCGGATCCCCTGGTCGGACAGGTCCCTCGGAGACTTTGAAGGCTGCCACACGGAAAGGCCCCACTCGGGGTTTAAGGAACAAAATTCTATCATTCTTTTCCGGCCGAGTAAAAGGCTTGGAAAGCTGAATTTCCCCAGGGAAAATTGAGGAACCTAATTGTTCCCATTTCTCACCTTTCAGAGCGAAAAGAGCAAACTCAACCCGGTAGTTTCCCGGAGCGATCCCTCCTGGGATATCCAGCTTGGTTATGAAAAGGCCTTTGTCCCCAGCCTTAATTTCCGGAAGGGGATACCAATGAGGCACAAGAGGTTCATCTTTCTGATGGATGAGCGCACCGTTTTGGTGAAGCAACCGCACACTGAAGTAAAGGCCGATGGGAAAATCGTCCAAAGCTTCCCAGCACAGCTCCAAAAGGCCGCTATCTTCATGGATCCTCCAGCTTTTCACTGCAATGGGCCAGATTGAAATTTCCGGAGCCTGTATGAGTCTATCCGGGCAGGAAAGCTCAGCGCCTGGGGGAAGGACGCGCAGGAGCTTTCCCCAAGGCATAACTCTGAAACCCTTTGGGAAATCGGGGTCAAAATTGTGGGTAGGGCCAGCCAGGTAGAGAGCTCTACCTCCCGAAAGCCATCGAGAAGCCAAACCGCTTTCGGGTGGATGAAGACCCAGCAAGTCAGGCCTGAGACCTTCGGCCTGTTGAAAATACCAGAAAGGGGTGAGGTCTCCCCAGTGGGCCATGAGGGCGCTTCCCTCTTCTAGGGGATAGCTCAGGACTTCCCTCCACCAGCTTTCGACCCCCGCAAAGCGGTTAATGGAAATTGTGGGTTTACTGTTCCAGTAAAAGCCCAGAAGCAACGCAATTGCAAGCCCCCATAAGGCCCATTTCGGCAACCTGATCCTCTCCCACGCTTCCGAGAAAACACCTATCCCCAGTCCAAGCCAGAGGGCAAAAAGTCCGAAGGCTGGCAAGAGGTAGGCTTCCGGTTTGCCCAACCTTACGTAAACTGTTAAGAGAAGGTCAGCGCTGGCAAAGCCCACGGAAGCAAACCAGAATTTCGGACGTTTCAATAGTAGAAAAGATGAGCCTGCGAGAGCCAATGGCATCAGAGGGAGTGGGAATTCTGAGAGCAAAAGATCTTTCGCTTGGCCAATAGAGGAGATTGCTTCCTTCCACCCGCCCTTAATCAGGCTGAAACCATAACTTCCATACCCAGCTGTATAGTCCCACAGAGCTCTCAACGAAAGCCCTGGTGTATACCACACAAAAGCAAGCCCACGGTATATAGATTCCGATACACCCAGCTCCGGGACCAACGGATAGCGAGCCAGGGAAACCCATCTCCAGGGGATGTAGAGGTAAAGGGCCAAGGGTAGGAGAAAGGTCCCCACTGCCAGAAGCGATGGACGGGAGAAAAAGTGGCGGGGGCGGGAAAAGATGAGGTAGAAAAGCCAGAACGGGAATGCGGGGAAAGCTGCGGGGTGCGTAGCCAGGGCTAGCCCCATTGAAAGCGCACTCAAGACAACATGTCTGAGCTGCCCACTCTTCTCCCACCGCGTCCCTTCAAGAAAACTGGCCAAAAGGAAAAACATAAGCAGCGTGTATCTCTCGGCTCCGGACGAGTAAAACCGGAAAGAGGGCATCAGAGCCAGGAAAAAGGCGCCAGCCAGTGCAACATCGCTTCGCCTGCTGAGCTCCCGCAGGAGCAGGGAAAAAAGGGCTACAGCCATCCCGCCGGCAACGGCGGAGAGCAGGTTCATTCGGAAAGCAAGGCTTCCGATGGGCAGCTTGGACCAGAGCCAGCCCAGGAGCATGTAGAATGGGAAACCGTTGGGGTGAGGTAAGCCGAGCTTTGCCGGGAGGTACTGAAATTCGGCAAAATCGTAGGATAGAACGCCGGGGGCAAGAGAACGAAGGTAAAGGCAGAAGGCCAGTCCACCACTCGTTAAGGCAAGCCCTATTTTCTTACTGAAGGGAGAGCCTGAAGGCCACAACCCCATAACGCTTTTCCTCATCTTCCGAATATATCTGCCTGTAAACTTTCATGGCTTCTTCTCTGTTTCTAGCGCCGGGGACGACCGCTTCAACCCCCTCTCCAACCAGCATGGCTCGGAAAGAAGGGTACCAGACCACCGCTCTGACGATGGCTTCCACCGAACCGAGCCTGAGCTTATCGCCCCTTAAAATCCGGCGGAAGCGGCCTCGCCAGAGCCGTCCTTCCACTTTTTTCCTGCCGGCAGCTATTTCTTCCTCCCAGACTTTGTGGATTGTAACCTCGTGAATCCTCCCATCCCCTGGCGTGGTTATAAACCAACGGGTGGGTGTAAGAACGTAATCCACGGGTATATCGTGAGGTTCCATGAAAGGGGAAAGATCCTCTACTATTTGAGCATCGTGCACTATAGTGGCTATCTTACAGCCTTCTCGCAGGAGCCCCCGTCTCCTGAGGTAAGCGATTTCCTGATCCCCGTAGCCTGTGCCCTTGCCAAGCCTGTTGCCATAGGGATCGGCAGCTACACTTCCCTGAACTATGAAATCAACAGGAGTTTTCAAGGGTTTACCGTAGCGAGCAAGACCCCGAATAGAGGTATCGGCTTCACCTACAAGCTCCACGAAGCCTTTCATATGGGGCAAGGCTGCAGCTAGGACCTTTCCCTCCCGCAGGACGAGATCCCTAACGCTTTTTAGGACAAAATCCGGAGGGCAAAATACGCACCTTGCGTTTCTGAATTCTGGAATCCTCAGGAGCCAAAGGGCTGTCTCCTGACTACCTATGAAATTGGGTATGCGACCACTGCAAGGCCTGGGGAAGTCGGCGATGTTTTCCCTCTCCAGCTTTTCCCATATGAATCGCCTTATTTCTTCCTTGCCCGGCATCTCACTCTTTGACCAACAGCAGGAAAATGGCGAGAACGATAAGTATCCCGACCAGATTGGCTATAATAGGGCCTTTGAAGCCTACAAGATCGTAGATAACCCCCCCTAAGAAAGGCGAAGGGAATGAAAGAAGCCCCCGAAAGGCGTTAAGAAGGCCTATGGCTTCTCCCCTTTCTTCCTGATTAACCCTCAGGGCCACATAAGACTGCACAGCTGGCACCCAAGTGGCTGCCACAAGTCCCCAAAGGATTTGTAGGAAGATGAAAGCCTTAAAGGACTTGAAAACAAGCCAGCCGACCATTAGAGGAATCCCCACCAATTCTGAAATCACCAGGAATTTGAAATCACCGAAGCGATCTACAAGCTTTCCCACAGGCATCTGGAAGATGAGCCAGGTGGTAAAAGATGCACTCACTATGAGCCCGATCTGGGAAGTGGAAAGGCCGTAGGTTTTGGCAAGCATCCCGTAAAGGATGCCATAGCCCAATCCCCAGGAAAAAGAATCGGCAGCCACTGCTATGTAGAATGGGCGTAAGTGAGCGGGCGGGGAAAAGATTTTGATTAGCGATTCGCTCCGGGGGAAAAGATGCGAAGTTAAATCAGGAGTTACCGTCTCTTTTATCCATTTTACAAGGGGCAACAGAGCGAGAGCCTCCAGCAACAGCGCCAGAGCAAAAACAACTCCGAACCCCAAACTATCGACTATGAAGCCTCCTAGAGCGGGAGCGAAAACGCCCGGGACAAGGAAAGCACTCATGACCAAGCTATAGGCAGTGCCCAGCTCTTTTTCCCGAACCGAATCAGCTACCAGAGAGGACTGAACAGTCCTTGAGAAGCCCGAAAGGCCAAGGAAAATTGCGGCAGGGAAGATGATCCGCCAATCTTTGTAGTAAAAAGCCAGAATGCATAATCCGAGGTAAAAAATTACCAGAACATTCCCCAGGATTAGGAAGGGCTTACGACCTTTCCGGTCGGAGAGCCAACCCCCTATAGGTTGGACTAGAGCGGTGATGATGCCCCGGTGACCGGATAGACTCTCCACAAGACCCAGAGTCGACATAGAGGCTCCGAGGCTCAGGATGAAGGGCTGCCATATCGCATTCACAAGGTTCATCCGGAAGCCGCTGAGGAAGGAACTGGTCAGAAGGGCGTAGATATTAAACCTGCGACTCAAGGCCTCGTATCACCCTTAAGGGGGATAACGCAAATGAATTGGAAAAGGCTTTCACCAATATTTATGAATTTGTGGCGGGCGCCAGGAGGGATAAGGACAAAGTCTCCTTGCTCAATATGTTTTTCTACGTCATTAACCCCCACTATCCCTTTGCCTGCCAGGACGAAAATCTCGTGCTCCCATTCATGTTCGTGGGATGGGATAACAGCCCCAGGTTCCATTTCAAAGATTCGGAAGGCGAAATTGGGAGCCCCCTCTTTCTTGCCCACAAGCCAGCGAACTTTCACCCCCGGGATGCCATAAACTTCCTGAGGTTCCACTTCAGTGTAATGTAGAGCTATCATGCCCTCCTCCTTTCGCCGTTTGGTTATTGCATTATACACCCTTTATCTCCTTTATCAAAGACAAAAGTCCGCCCCACGAGGGAAATTAGCTTTAAATGTTCTGGGGGCGATGTATTCCACAACCGTTAGAATCAGGCCCTTTGCGCCCATGATTTGCTCACCTTTGTGGGCGAATCTTAGGACAAGCTTTCCAGCCCATCCTTAAATGTGGTGGACGTCTCCCTCACTCTTGTTTTTGCCCATCCCCATGCAAGGCCACGCTCGTAGGCAGCGGCACCAGCGGAAGGCAAGCCCCTCCACCCCCAGTTTTGCCCACCCCCGTGGGCTTTGGGTTTGCCATGGCTCAAAGTCCCACTCGTGGGCGGGTTGCCAGAGGTAGCAGTTTGCCCCCATTTGGAGTTCTTTGGGGGCACATACCCCAAAACCTTTGCCAGGAGGCCACCCCCTGGCTCCCCAGTTTTGCCCACCCTCGTGGGTTGTGGGTTTACCGTGGCTCAGGGCCCCACTCGTGGGCGGTGGCAAGGGTTTGTCCCTTACCCAATCTTGTTTTCGTGGAGGGACACCCCCAAGCCCCGGGAAAAGGAGCATTTAAAATAGGGGTGTGGCTCCTACCTTTCCGCAGGCAAACAGTGGGAAAGCTTCCCAAGCCGTTAGTGTATTAGTGTTAATGGTATCCTACCACGCTCGAATCAATCCTTGTTTAGCTCCAATCCTTGCACTTCCCTTTCCATTTTTGGTATAATGGCTCTAAGATTTGGGGGGGAATTTCGATGGAGGCTTTTTATCCTATGCTCAGCGTTGAAGAAGCTCTAGAAAAAGTCCTCTCTGTGTTTCACCCTCTTGAGCCCGAAGAAGTAGATTTGCTGGATTCTCTCGGTCGGGTGCTGGCTGAGGACGTCTTCGCGGATATGGATATACCACCCCTCGATAACAGTGCAATGGATGGATATGCCATCAGAGCCGAGGACACAAAAGGGGCTTCCCCTCAAAGCCCACGCTTACTGCGCATCATCCACGAAGTCCCTGCAGGGTATATTAGCGAAAAACCTGTGGAACCAGGCACTGCCATCCGCATAATGACCGGCGCCCCCATACCACCCGGAGCCGATGCTGTGGTCCGCTTTGAAGATACGCGCCGTGAAGGTGATGTTATCTACGTGCTGAAAGAAGTGAAGCCGGGAACCGATATCCGCAAGGCCGGCGAAGATGTTAAAAAGGGTGAGCTCAAGCTCCGCAAGGGCACCGTCATAAGGCCCGCTGAAGTAGGGATGCTGGCAGCCCTCGGCAAAGGGAGGGTAAAAGTTATCCGCAGACCAAGGGTGGCCATCCTGGCCACAGGAGATGAACTGGTGGATCTGGGCGAGACCCCAGGACCTGGGAAAATCCGCAACACTAATACTTACTCCAATGCAGCCCAGGTTATAAAATACGGGGGAATCCCCATAATCCTCGGAATAGCAAGGGATAGAAGAGACGAGCTAGCAGCCAAACTTTGGGAGGGAGTTGAGAAAGGAGCAGATTTGATTTTAACCTCCGGAGGGGTTTCAGTAGGGGATTTTGATTTAGTCAAAGAAGTCCTTGCCATAGAGGGGGAAATTACTTTCTGGCAGGTCAAGATGAAGCCGGGTAAGCCCTTGGCCTTCGGGCTCTTAGGAGGCAAGGTACCGCTGCTGGGCCTTCCGGGCAATCCTGTTTCAGTTATGGTGGCCTTCGAGCTTTTCGCCAGGCCAGCGATATTGAAGATGCAGGGTAAAACTTGCCTTGAAAAACCCACGATTGAAGCCATTTTACTAGATGAAATCCCCAGCAAGGACAACCGCAGGCATTTCTTAAGGGTTACTGTAGAGAAAAGGGGTGGGGAATGGTTTGCCCGCCTTACGGGAGAGCAAGGTTCTGGTATCCTCACCTCAATGGTTAAAGCCAATGGTTTGGCTATAATACCCGAGGATTGGAAGAGCGCGGAAGCAGGGTCCAGGGTTAAGGTAATGATGCTGGACTGGCCAGAGGAACTAACCTGCTATTAATCCACAAGGGAGAGGGAAAATGTCCCCTAAAATTATCACTTTTAGAATCCCTGGTCCTGAAGAAATTCTGAAAGCCCAGGGTTTTACACCGGAGGAAATCCAAAAGTGCCTTGAATTAATAAGAGAACGCTATGGTCCCCCCGACAAGCTTACCCCCGGAGAATACACTTTAGAGTTACCGGAAGAGGTGGCATCCTACCAGTTTACTAATCAGGAGCTTATCAATGCCATCTACAAGTTAGCCGAAGCTCGGGGGGAAAATGGCTGGGCTCTGCTTAAGAGAACGGGCCTAACCCACCTGGTCAACAACCGCTACGAACTCTACTCAGGCCCCCCAATAGAATCCCTGCCTGGACTGGCCGCTGAGGAACGCCGGCTTCTTGCCCAACTGCTGGGTATCATCCTTCCTCCCACACCGGAAGAAGTTGAGAAACCGCCTATAGTCTATGCAGGGCCCGTCCCTAACTTTACCCCGGGAAGGGACGGCAATTCCATAGACCTTATTGTCCTCCATTATACGGCAGGGGGAAACCCCGAAAGCACCATCTTCTGGTTTAAGAATCCGAGGTCAAGGGCCAGTGCCCATTACCTTGTAGCTAGGGACGGGACTATTTACCAGTTTGTCCGGGATGAGGATACTGCCTGGCATGCTGGTATACCCCCAAGACCCGGCCTATCGGCGGAAGAGAACCGTAGGCGGGAGGAAAGAGCTAGGATTATCCGCCCGAATCAGAGAGGAATTGGCATCGAGATAGACAACTGGGGTTTGCTCAAGAAAACACGGAACGGTTTCTTGACATGGAACAATCAACTATACCAAGGTGAAGCCATAGAAATCGGCGAAAATTATTGGGAGCCTTACACTGAGGCTCAATATCAGAGCCTCATCAAGTTGGTTTGCTATCTATGCCAGAAGCACTCAATACCACCCAGCTTCCCCCCTGAAGGACCAGGGATTTACCATCGGGATCCGGAAGTCCTGGCCTCCTTCAGGGGCATTTTGGGGCACTGCTCCCTTGACAATACCAAGCTCGACCCCGGCCCCCACTTTGACTGGGATAAGTTAGCCAACGGGCTCACCGGATAAGCAATGCGTATCCTCCACGTTTACAAAGATTATTTCCCTGTCACGGGAGGAATAGAGAACCACATCCGCCTTTTGGCTCGGGAACAGGTCCGCTTTGGACACGATGTAACCGTGCTGGTCACCAACCTAGGGCCAAAGACTGTGGAAGAACAAAGAGAAGGGGTAAGGGTTATAAAGGCAGCGCGCCTAGCTCACCTGGCTTCAACGCCTCTAAGTCTTTCCTTCTTCCGCTTGATAGGTAAAATCCCGGCTGATGTCGTACACCTCCACTTCCCTTACCCTCCGGGGGAAGTGGCCAATTTTCTATTGGGCAAAGGTAAAGTCACTGTTGTAACCTACCACAGCGATGTGGTGCGACAGAAGTTAATACTCCCTTTTTATCGCCCACTGCTCTTGCGGATCCTCAGTCGGGCTGATGGTATCATCGTAACGAGCCCCCGCTATCTGGAATCTTCCCCTTATCTGCGGCTCTTCCGGGAAAAGTGCACCATCATCCCTCTGGGCGTGGAAGTGGAGCGTTTCGCTTCGGCTCCCGATGACGAAGTCCAAGCCATTCGTCGCTGTTATGGACAGCCTATCCTCCTCTTTGTGGGTAAGCTCCGTTACTACAAAGGCATACCTTACCTTCTGGAAGCCATGAAGGACTTGGAGGCTAAACTCCTAATCGTTGGTTCCGGACCCATGGAGAAGGAATGGAGGAAACTTGCTTCGGATATGGGACTTGATGGGAAAGTTTTCTTCTTGGGAGAAGTGGAAGATGATAAGCTCCCCGCCTTCTACCATGCCTGCGATGTCTTCGTCTTACCTGCCTCCCACCGGAGCGAAGCCTTCGGGACGGTCTTGATAGAGGCGATGGCTGCGGGGAAACCGGTGATTTCCACTGAGCTCGGAACCGGAACCTCCTGGGTGAACAGAGATGGGGAAACCGGGCTTGTGGTCCCGCCGCGCGATCCCAAGGCCCTGGCTGGAGCAGTGAAACTCCTGCTGGAGGACAAAGCTCTCCGTTTGAGGATGGGTGGGAAAGCGCGGGCCCACGCGCGGTCTTTTTCAGTAGAGGAAATGACCCGCAAAGTGCTGAACTATTATCGGGAACTCATAGATAGGAGGCAATGATGGGCTGGCGGAGGTTTTTCTTCAGAGATGGAAGGCTTCACCCCGCGTGGCGGGCTTTCTTGCTTCTTCCCCTTTACTTTCTAACGGTCGGTCTGGTTGGTGCAACCTATAGTTTGTTCTTCCTTATAATCGGCAGAGCTCCCGATCTGCGCCCTGGTTCAGCTTTTTTCATTGTGACAGGTCTGATAAGCACGGCAGTGCTGATCGGGCTTGTTTTCATCATGAGGCGCTTTCTGGACGGCAAGAGCTTCCGGAGCCTTGGCTTTGAAGTAGGCAAGAGATTGGGAGTGGATATAGGTTTTGGGCTACTACTGGGAGCCCTGCTTATGGTTGTAGTGTTTGGCTTTCACGTTTTAGCTGGATGGGCCAGAACAGGCGAGCTTTCCCCTCTACCTCAGGCCCTCTGGATCCTTTCCCTCACTTTTTTGACCTTGCTTCCCGCTGCCTTCAATGAGGAACTGCTTTTCAGGGGGTATTTCCTGCAGAACCTTGAAGAGGCCTTCGGAACCGGCTGGGCGGTGGCAATTTCCTCTTTGGTTTTTTCCCTCCTTCACCTCTTCAACCCTCATTTTTCGGTGCTTTCCTTCGTCAACATCGCCCTTGCAGGGGTGTTCTTTGCCATCGCCTACCTTTTGACGCGCAACCTCTGGCTTCCCACCGCGCTGCACTTCTCTTGGAACTACTTCCAAGGCCCTATCCTCGGTTTCCCCGTGAGCGGGATAGATTTCCCCAGCATCCTGGCTCTAGAGATAAAAGCTGGGAGCCATTTCCTCTCGGGTGGCGCCTTCGGCCCCGAGGGTGGGATAACAGGAACCATCGCCATCCTCCTGGGCATAGCAATTCTGTTCATCTGGGCAAAGAGAAATGCGCCGAAACTTTGACCCATACCTTATCCTCACGGTCCTTCTCGCTATACCCCTTATGGGGCCTCTCTTCATGCCTGGTTACTTCTGGAAAGCCCACGATGCCCGCCACAATGTTTTCTTCGTCTTTGAACTGGATCGCTCCATAAAAGATAGAATCCTTTACCCGAGGTGGTCACCGGATTTCGCTTTCGGTTACGGTTATCCCTTCTTCAACATCTATGGTCCCCTACCAACTTACCTTGGCGAGATTTTCCACCTCTTGGGCTTTGATATCCCCACTTCCGTTGAAATCGTGTTCGGCCTTTCAATTGTACTTTCGGGACTAACCATGTATCTTTTCCTCAAAAGGGTGATAGGGTCGGGGGCAGCTTTAGTGGGAGCTATGGTTTACCTTTATGCCCCCTATCATGTCTTTGACCTCTACGTAAGAGCCGCTCTGGCCGAGACCGTATCTTTCGTGTTTATACCTTTGGTCTTCTGGGGCATTTATGAAAACGTAGATAAACCTCGCTGGAATGCTGTGGTTTGGACGGCAATCGCCTATGCTTTGCTTCTGCTCTGCAGCAACCTGGTAACCCTGATCATTACCCCCGTATTGGCCTTTTACCTCTTGCTTTTGGCGGGAGCGAAAGCCTTCAGCAGGCTTCCCCGCGAGAAATTGTCTCCTCTCTACGGCTTTATGGGTCTGGGAGAATTCCTCCATGTTTCCATTGCTCCTGCCTCTGGTTTGCTCCTTGGGATCGCTCTCAGCGCTTTCTTCTGGCTTCCGGCTTTCCTAGAGTTCAAATACGTGCGGACAGACCAGTGGCTGGGAGGGTATTACCGGTATTACGACCACTTTGTCTACTTTTTCCAACTCTTTTCGCCCCGATGGGGCTTCGGGATAAGCGCAGCTGGGCCCGGCGATGAGTTGAGCTACCAGCTGGGCATTGTGCCTTTCGGCCTGACCGTCCTCTCGTTGTTGATTCTTCCAAGATTGAAGGGGAACTTGCGAACACAAGCTTTGTTCTTTTTCGCCACAATGACCATTACGGTTTTCCTCTCCCTTCAAGCTTCCACTTTCTTGTGGGAAAACGTGAGTTTAGTCCGGTTTGCCCAGTTCCCCTGGAGATGGCTGCTAATTTCAGTTTTCTGCCTGGCTTTCCTTTCATCTCTCGTGCTGGTAGAGGAAAGGGACAAATCCATATTGCCCCTCCTCATCAGCCTTTTAGTTATCGCGGGTAGTTATCCCTATATAAAGGCTGAACCCGCCAAACCACCGGAGGGCGGGGTGTCCTTGGCAGGCCTGATGCGCTTCCAGCGCACATCCAACGAGATGACTGGTTGCACCGCTTGGGTTAAGGAGATACCAAACTGGTCACCTTTTGCTGACCTGCATATAGCTGGGATCGAGGTTAAAACACGCATTGATTACAGTTCCATTCCCCCCGATACCCAGATTTCAACCTTGGAGTGGCGCACAGCCTCTGAGCTCTTCGGCTACCTAACTAAGAGGGAATCTCTGACCGTTACCCTCAACCTCTTCTACTACCCTGGCTGGACGGCTTACCTTCTGGAGAAGAAGGGGGATAAATACCAAGTGGTAAGGAAATTGCCCGTTGCTCCTGAAGACGGTCCCCTCGGTAGGGTGACGGTGAGAGTTCCTGGGGGCCTGCATTTCGTCCTCGTGCGCTTTGAGGATACGCCTGTGAGGAAAGCAGGTTGTGCTGTGACTTGGGCAAGTACCGTTTTCTGTGTAGGGGTTTGGCTGGCGAGAGCATGGTTGAGAAGGGGAAGATTATGCGCAAGATTGCCTTAGTTCTCCTTCTCACCTCCTTTGCGTGGTGGCCTCTCCTCGCCCCTGGCTACTTCCTCAAGGCCCACGATGCTCGCCATACCCTTTTCTTTCTCGTAGAATTTGATCAAGCCATAAAGGACGGAGCCTGGTATCCCCGCTGGGCCATAGACCAAGCCGTGGGCTACGGTTACCCCCTGTTCATCTTCTATGCACCGTTAGCTTACTTCACAGCCGAAGCTTTTCACCTTCTGGGCCTGGGCGTAACCTGGTCGGTCAAGCTCACTTTTCTCCTGAGCTTCTGGCTCGGAGCGATTGGCACGTATCTTCTGGGCCGTAAGCTCTGGGGTGAAAGGGCAGGTTTGATCTCTTCCCTCCTCTTCACTTATGCCCCTTATCACCTTGTAGATATCTACGTTCGCTGTGCTCTGGCGGAATTCCTCGCTTTTTCCCTCATGCCTTTGAGCCTCCTTGCTTTCTACTACCTTGTAGATGATCCAAACCTGAGGGCCACAGCGCTCGCCGGTTTCTCCTTAGGGGCGATAATCCTTGCCCACCAGATCACTGCGCTCATCTTCCTGCCAACGCTGATGGCTTTCGTGCTTTACGAGGGGATTAAAAGACGGGGATTGCAGCCTCTGATCCATTCCGTTTTGGCTGTATTGCTCTCCCTTGGCTTGAGTGCCGCTTACTGGATACCAGCCCTAGCCGAGAGGAGGTTTATCGTCCAAGAACAGTGGATGATGGCTAAATACAATTTTCGCGAGCAGTTTGTATACCTCTTTCAACTCTTCGACCCGCAGTGGGGCCATGGGTATGCCGTGGCCGGACCGGAGGACGGCATGCCTCTCCAGATCGGACTTCTGCTTCTGGGGAGCGGCATCGGGGCACTGGTTCTAGGCTGGAAGGAGAAAGAGAACCGGGGGAAATTGGCTTTCTGGACCTCCTGGGCTTTCGTCTCCATTTTGCTGACCCTTCCAGCCTCAGCCTTGGTCTGGGAGAAGGTTCCTCTCCTTCCCCTCGTGCAGTTTCCTTGGCGGTTCCTTGCTCTAGCTGTAATATCCCTCTCCCTCCTCGGGGGAATGCTGGGAGAAATGCTCGGGGAAAAAGAGTTTCTCCTCATCCTTCTGATCCTGGTTTCAACATTTGATTACACTCTGCCCCAACACACGGAGATTTCCCCCAGAGCTGAGCAGCCAGTAGCGGTAATAGATTTTGAGCTGGATTACCCCGATATGCGAGGCATGACTGCCTGGACCCGGGAATTTCCGAAAGAGTCACCCCTTATAGAGCAATACCTCAGAGGTGAACCTCTCCGCAAAGCTGAAATCATTCGCGGCCGCGGCACTGTTGTACCGCTTAGGCACGGCGGACGCTCGGAGGAGGTAGGAGTAGAAGCCGAAGAAGAGATTACCCTCCTTTTTTACACCTATTACTATCCCGGGTGGCGGGCCTATGTGGATGGCAAGCCGGTCCCTATCCGCCCTGAGGGCAAATATGGCCTTATCGCCCTGGAAGTCCCTGCAGGCCAGCACAAGGTGCTGCTCCGCTTTGAAGATACTCCCCTGCGCTTCTGGTCGCAGCTCCTTTCCCTCGCTTCGCTGGTGCTGAGCATTGTGCTCTGTTTACCCAAAAGGTTCCTGCGAGCTTTCCGCTCGCGCTTCTCTGGTTTGTCGAAAGCCGCATAGTATCATACAATGGAACTCAAAGTGAAGAAACGGCGTCAAATAATAAAAAACCATGGCTGGCGCAAAGTCTTTAGCCAGCGCTCACAAAAGGGAGGATAATGCTATGTCCAGGGTTTTGAAAATTTTTTCTTTTTTGGCCCTGTTTTCCTTAGCTACAGGAGCCCTAGGTGGTGCTTGTGTTCCCCTCGCCAAAGCTCCCCCGGAACCCCTTGCTATCCTCTCTTTCTCTCCCGCCGAAGGAGAAGAAGTAAGTGTAGATGCACCCATCACTATAACCTTCAACCAGCCGATGGATAAAGAATCGGTGGAGAAAGCTTTCTCCGTAATCCCCCGAATGGAAGGCATCGTAAGCTGGAGCAAGAACACTTTTATCTTTCGCCCCAAAGAAGGCTGGCTCAGGGACACTGTATATAGAGTGAAGTTAGGGGTGGAAGCAAGAAGTGCTACGGGCCTCAGCCTGTCCCGTCCTCTGGAGTTTTCCTTCACTTCGGTCGGTTACCTTGAGATTTCGGCTGTTCAGCCTGCCCCCAACTCCACCGATGTTGGGGTCGACCGCTCTATCACAGTGGTCTTCAACCGGCCCATAGTCCCCTTGGTAGCCATAGAGGAGCAAAAGGACCTCCCCCACCCCTTGGAAATCCAGCCCCCGGTCAATGGCAAAGGTTACTGGCTCAATACTTCCGTCTACATCTTCAAGCCCGACCCCGTCTTTGCCCCCGGAACGACTTATACTGTTACGGTGAAAGCTGGGCTGAAGGATACTTCTGGCAACGCTTTAGAGAAAGATTACGCCTGGAGTTTCACCACCGAGCCGTTCTATGTGAAAAGTTACGAACCCAAAGACTTCAACATACCCCTTACCACCCCCATAACGGTGACTTTTAACGCCCCTGCGTCGCGTCAATCCGTTGAAGAGAATTTCTCCTTGGTGGATATGGAAAAAGGCCAAAAAGTCCTCGGTGCTTTCCGCTGGGAAGATGATTACACTGTAGTTTTCGTCCCTGCCCAGCCCCTGAAGCTGGAGACCCAATATCAGGTCCGGCTTGAGAGAGAAACCGCAGCAGCCTCGGGAGGGAATCTCGTTTCCGCTGTACAGTGGACTTTCAAGACTGTGCCCTATCCGGCTATCTCTTTCACCAGGCCTTACAATGGTGAGGAAAACGCCGAACTCTGGAGCATCAGTATTTTCTTCAATGCTCCCATTGATCCTAAAACCTTGGCTGGTAAAGTCCTCATAACCCCAACCGTCACCAATGTCTATACCTGGTGGAACGAGCTTGACAATTCTTTATATATTGGCACGCAACTGGAGCCCTCAACCCTCTACACTGTAACGGTGAAGAGAGGCATAGCCGACCCGTACGGGAATACGATCGGGGAAGATTACGTTTTCACATTCACCACCAAGGCCCTTGAGCCATCGGTTTATTTCGCTACCAGGGGTGATTTCATCTACGATGCTGGCAAGGCCGAGGAAGTTTTTGCCAAGCTTTTCTACCTGAACGTTTCACGCATTGACCTCTTCCTTTACAAGCTGAAGGAGGAGAACTTCGTAAACCGCTCCCTCTTCCCCGAGCGTGGCTCTCTCATCAATTCTTGGTCCTTGGCGGTTTCGCCTCCTCTTAACAAAACTCAGGAACTCAGCGTTCCCCTGAGGACGAGGGATGGTTCCCCTCTTGCCCCAGGCCTTTATCTCCTTAAAGCAAGTGCTCCTGAGATAGCGAAGTACCACCAAGAACCCAGTCAATACTTCGCTTTGGTCAATGCCGGGCTTGTGCTCAAGTATTCATCTTCTGGTGCTCTGGTATGGGTTACAGACCTGAGAACAGCCAAGCCTTTGCCTTCAATTACCGTCAGGGTAAGAACCCCTGAAATTGTCTTGGGAGAGGGAATCACTGGGAACGACGGGGTTGCCAAAGTAGAGTTTGGCGAGAAGAAGTTTGACCCTTGGACTGGAATAACAGCCTTTGCCTATGGAGAGGGGATTTTCGGGGTAGTTTCCAATGAATGGAACGCAGGTCTAAGCCCTTGGGATTTCGGGTTAAGCGCTTACATAGAGCCAAGGCGGTATACCGGCTTCATTTACACCGATCGCCCAATCTACAGGCCCGGACAAGTGGTTCACTACAAAGGAGTATTCCGGTTGGATGACGATGCCATGTACAAGCTCCCACCCATCGGGGAGAAAGTCTTTGTAAACGTTTACGATGCGGAAGGCAAGATAGTCAGCAAAGAGGAAAAATCCCTTGGTCCTTACGGCACTATAAGCGGTGATATCGCTCTTGGAGATGAGGCCTCTCTGGGTTACTATCGGATTGAGGCTTTGATCGGAGAAGAGCGGACCGAGGGTTTCTTCCAAGTAGCTGAGTACCGTAAGCCCGAGTTTGAAGTCTCCCTCGAGACTGACAAGGATAATTACGTAAACGGTGAAAGCATAAAAACCACCGTCTCTGCCATCTACTACTTTGGCCAGCCGGTCAAGGATGCTAAAGTTTATTGGTCAGTGCTGAGCCGAGACTATTTCTTCTATCACCCCGATTACCCTTACTATAGCTTCACCGATTACGAATGGGGCGAAGAAAGGAGAGGACCCTATAGCGAGCCCATAGCTTCGGGCGAAGGGAAAACGGATGCGCAAGGGTTGTTCTCCTTTACAATCCCAGCCGATATATCCACCAAGAAGCTTTCCCAGTTCTTCACCATTGACGTTAGAGTTTTGGACGTAGACGGACGAGAAGTGGCTTCGCAAGCTTTCGTAACAGTCCACAGAGGCGAATTTTATCTTGGCTTATCTCCAGAGTCGTGGGTAGGGGAGATCGGCAAGAAGCAGCGGGTGAACGTGGTAGCCGTTAAGACCCCTGGAAGGGATGGCCTTCCTGCCAGTGTAAGCCTGGTGGTTTCAAAGCGCCGCTGGTACAGCGTTCAGGAGGAACAGTTGGACGGAACTTTCTGGTGGGTCACGAAATTTGAAGATACCCCTATCCTAACCACTACCGTGAAATTGGATGAAAAGGGCCACGGTGCGGTGGAGTTCACGCCCGATGAGGGTGGAACTTACAAGATTTCGGTCCTGGCGAAGGATCGCCTGGGTAACGAAATCCGCTCCGCCGCTTACCTTTGGGTGAGTTCCCAGGAGTACGTGAGCTGGCCCCGCGAAGTGGGGATGAAGGTGGACCTTATCCCGGACAAGAAGGAGTATCGCCCGGGTGACACCGCCCGTATCTTCATCCCCTCCCCTTATCCCAAACCGGTGACCGCCCTCCTGACTCTGGAAAGAGGCAGGATAATGGAGCACAAAGTCCTCACTGTCACACCAGGCGGATTTACCGTTGATATCCCCATAACTGAAAGGCACATCCCTAACGTTTATGTCTCCGTGATCCTCCTGAGGGGAGAAGCTGGAGATGAAACCATAGAACCATACCGCGCCGGTTACCTCAAACTGCCGGTTTCAGCCGAAAGCAAGCTCCTCAAAGTGCAAATAATACCCGATCGAGAAAGGGCTGGTCCTGGTGAAGAGGTGAGTTTTGAAGTGAAGGTTACGGACCATAGAGGTAATGGGATTGAGACTGAACTCTCCCTGGCCTTAGTGGACAAGGCAGTACTGGCCCTTGCCGAACGGCCTCCTTCTCTGGTCCAGAACTTCTGGCAGGAAAGGCCAATAGGAGTGAACACAAGTGCAAGCCTCGCCGTCGCTGCCGAACGGTTTTTGCCCTCCAGAGGAAAAGGTGGAGGTGGAGGATTTGAGCCCTTTGCCCCGATCCGCCGGGAGTTCTTGGACACAGCCTACTGGATTGCTTCCCTCAAGACCGACCCTCAGGGCTACGCTCGGGTTACCGTCAAATTACCCGATAACCTCACCACCTGGCGGATGGATGCCAAAGGGGTAACAGCCAGCGAGCTGCTGGGCGAGGCTCAGAAGGACCTCATCGTCTCCAAAGATCTGCTCATCAGGCCCCTGCTCCCCCGCTTCTTCACTGTGGGGGATCTGGCCGAAATCGGAGCTACGGTCCACAACAACACCTCTCAATCCTTGGAAGTTAAGGTTTCACTGGAAGCCGCCGGGTTGGAAATCCAGAGCGAGCCTTCCACAACGGTCTCAATCCTACCTTACGATAAGGTTTTGCTCCGGTGGAAAGTAAAAGTCCCCGGGATTGAGAAGGCCGTGGTCACCATGAAAGCTTACGGAGGCCCGTTCTCAGATGCAGTGGAGATGACTTTGCCTGTCCACCACTACTCAACTCCCGAAGTGGTCTCCACTGCGGGCGTCCTGGAGGAAGATGGAGAGCGTCTTGAGCTAATCCGCCTTCCCCAGGTTATGGACCCGACCATGGGCAAGCTTGTGGTCAAGCTTGAGCCCTCCTTGGCGGCGGCCATGCAGGGTGGCCTTACCTACTTGGAGCACTTCCCTTACGAATGCATAGAGCAGATAGTCTCCAAGTTCCTGCCTAATGTCTTCACCTATAGGGCTCTCAAGGAACTGGGCATAGAGGATCAAGAGCTCAAAGCCAAACTAACCGAGATGGTAGGGGTTGGGTTGCAGAAGATTTACGCTCGCCAGAATTACGATGGCGGATGGGGTTGGTGGACAGCTGATAGGAGCAGTCTAAACCTGACCTCTTACGTTCTCCTTGGCCTTGTAGAGGCTAGGGACGCAGGCTTTGCAGTAGATGAAAGGGTGATGAGGAGGGCAGCACTATTTATCAAAGAAAACCTTTACAGCTCCAGCGAGCTCGAACCTATTAAGGCGGATATCCAAGCTTTTGCCCTGTATGTTATGGCCCGCTACGGCGAAGGAGATGTTAGCCGGTGCATGGCCCTGTATAGGGAGAGGAAGGAACGAGGGCTGGGCAATTACGGCAAAGCCTTCTTGGCTATGGCCCTCCAGCTCCTTGCGCCTGCTGAAACTTTACCCATTGAGACCCTGCTAGATGAAATCCTCGGGCAAGCCATCCTGGATGCCACGGGAGCCCACTGGGAAGAGGTTGAAAACCCTTATTGGACCATGAACACCAATACACGTTCCACCTCTATCGTCATTTCAGCTTTTTCTCGGATAAAGCCAACTCACCCGCTGCTCCCCAACGCCGTCCGCTGGCTTATGGTCGCCCGGAAGGAGGATCGCTGGGCCTCCACTTACGAGACTGCTTGGGCCATTATGGGCCTCACCGATTATATGAAGGCTACAGGAGAACTCAAGGCCTCCTACCGCTACTTCCTGACGCTTAACGGTCAGGAGATCGCCTCCGGGGAGATTTCACCGGAGAAAGTCCGGGAGACCATTGAAAGAGAAGTACCTATCACCCAGCTCAAAGCCGAAAAGCTCAACCAGCTGACGATAAAGCGGGGAGCGCCAGTGGGTCAGGCCAAGGGCACCGGCCGCTTATATTACACTGCCTTCCTGCGCTACTTTGTACCAGTCGATAAGATTGAGAAGCTGAACCGAGGCATCATCCTCTATCGCCGTTACACTGATCCTTCATGCGAGAAGGAAATCTGCCCTTCCATCACCAGAGCCGAGGTGGGGCAACTCATCCGGGTCCACCTGACCGTCGTAGCCCCACGCTCTTTGACTCACCTGGTAGTGGAGGATCCGATCCCTGCTGGTGCGGAGATCGTGGACACAAGCCTCAAGACCGTTTCAGTTCTCTACCAGAAGGAAGACGATTGGGGATTCAAGAGGGCTGCCGAACCAGTATGGTGGTGGTATCCCACCCACGCTGACAGGCGGGATGAGAAATTAGTGCTGTTCGCCACTCACCTAGGCCCTGGAACCTACGAATACACTTACCTCATAAAGGCCGGTCTATCTGGTGAATTCAAGGTCTTGCCGGCGATTGCTTACGAGATGTATTTCCCTCACGTATTTGGCCGGACTGAGGGTATGAATTTCACGATCAAGTGACCTTTAAGCAAGATGCGTGGCAGCCCTTCTGTGCCGTTCATCCCGGAAGGAAAGACTGGAAAGCCTGTCCGGCAAGTCTGGAGAAAGGGGCGGGGTCTTACATGACTCTGCCCCTTTCTGGACAACAGAGGAGGAGGGGTTTTATGGAATTCATCCGTGGCATCAGCCCAGGCAAGCTTTTGATCTTATCAATTCTCCTGTTCCTCAATGTCCTTATCCTCGGTTGCCTATTCCTCGTGGCAACCGGTAAAGTGGTGTTCTAATAGTCCTCTAACGTTCCTCTATTATTCCTCTAACAGCTGACTGCTACTTTTGGAAGCGGGTGATGGCCTGACCCAGCACGTGGGTTCAGGGCCAGCTGGATAAACTCTATCCTGGCCTGCAACCCGCTTAGAATTAAGCTCTAAGCTGGGTAAATTCACAATTGCGGGAATATGAGGACAGGCCTGGAGGCCAGTATTACAGGGGTGAATCCGAGACCTACGAGGGCGGGCAAAACTGGAGGTGGAGAAGGTTTAGGCCCCTTCTGGGGGCTTGGGGGGTGTCCCTAAGAAAACGAAATCGGGGCAAAGGACAAACCCCTGCCACCGCCCGCGAGTGGGGCCCTTAACCGTGGGCAAACCCAAAGCCCACGAGGGTGGGCAAAACTTGGGGGTCCAGGGGGCTTGCCCCCTGGCAGGGGGTTGGGGGATGTACCCCCAAAGAACTCTAAATAGAGGCAAACCGCTACCTCCGGTAAACCAGCCCACGAGTGGGACCTTAACCGCGGCAAACCTAAAACCTACGAGGGCAGGCAAAACTCCAGAGAAAAGGAGGGAGAGAATGAGGCTGGAAAAATTTACCGAAAAAGCACAGGAGGCCATTCTGAACGCTCAGGATATAGCTGTTGAATACCACCACAGCCAGGTGGACCCTGAGCACCTTCTTTACGCCCTTCTCCGCCAGGAAAAAGGCATAGTCCCTGAAATTGTCAAGAAAATAGGCCAGTCCCCTGAGGAGCTGGCTTTCAAGCTGGAAGAGGACCTGAGGCGGAGGCCAAAAATCTATGGACCATCCGCCCAGATCGGCATTTCCCAACCCCTCCACCAAGTCCTGCTTTTGGCCCAAAAAGAAGCCCAAGCCATGCGCGATGAATACATCTCCACCGAACACCTACTCCTTGCCCTTGCCGATAAGGTTGCTGGCAAAGTGGCCGACCTTTTAACCCTTTACGGCATAACCAGGGATGCTATTCTTAGAGCTCTGGCAGCTATAAGGGGAACTCAGCGAGTTACCACTCCGACTCCCGAGGATACATACCAAGCCCTGGAGAAATACGGCCGCGACCTAACCGCTCTTGCCAGGCAGGGAAAACTGGACCCCGTCATTGGGAGAGATGAGGAAATACGCCGGGTAATCCACATCCTGTCTCGCCGCACCAAGAACAACCCCGTCCTTGTGGGGGACCCAGGAGTGGGTAAGACCGCCATCGTGGAGGGGCTCGCCCAGCGCATTGCCAGGGGCGATGTCCCTGAGAGTCTCAAGGACAAGAGAGTTATCCAGCTGGACATGGGAGCCCTCTTGGCTGGAGCCAAATACAGGGGTGAATTTGAGGAACGCCTGAAGGCCGTCCTCAAGGAAATAGCCGACTCCAACGGCCGCATAATCCTCTTTATAGACGAAATCCACACTGTAGTGGGAGCTGGCAGGGCCGAAGGTGCTCCCATGGATGCTGCCAACCTCCTCAAGCCTATGCTCGCCAGAGGTGAGCTTCACTGCATCGGTGCCACCACTTTAGACGAATACCGAAAATACATTGAAAAGGATGCCGCCCTGGAGCGTCGCTTCCAGCCTGTCTACGTGGATGAGCCTTCCGTTGAAGAGACCATCTCTATCCTCAGGGGCCTCAAAGAGCGCTACGAAGTCCACCATGGCGTCCGCATAAAAGATAGCGCTTTAGTGGCGGCAGCTGTTCTGTCCCACCGCTACATAACAGAGCGCTTCCTGCCCGATAAGGCCATTGACCTGATTGACGAAGCGGCAGCTAAACTCCGCATGGAGATCGACAGCATGCCTGCTGAGATCGATGAGATTGAGCGCCGAATAATGCAGCTGGAGATCGAACGCCAGGCCCTACTCAAGGAATCCGACGAAGCTTCTCGCAAGCGCTTGGAGAAGCTGGAAGAGGAATTGGCCGACCTGAAAGAAAAAGCTGCCGCTCTTCGTGCCCAATGGCAGCGGGAGAAAGAGGCCATCCAGGCCATTAGAGAGATTAAGGAGCGAATTGAGAAAGTGAAGCTGGATATTGAGCAAGCCGAACACCGAGCTGACCTGGAGACGGCCGCTCGCCTCCGCTACGGCGAGCTCATCCAGCTTGAAAGGGAACTTAAGGAGAAAGAAGCCCGCCTGGCTGAAATCCAGAAGGACCAGCGCCTCCTCAAAGAAGAAGTGGACGAGGAAGACATCGCTGAAGTAGTTTCCCGCTGGACCGGAATACCGGTGACCAGACTGATGGAAGGAGAGCTTGAGAAGTTGCTGAAAATGGAAGAGCGGCTCCACCAAAGAATCGTCGGACAGGAGGAAGCTGTGCGAGCAGTGGCCAATGCTGTCCGACGCGCTCGCGCTGGCCTCAAAGACCCCAACAGGCCTATAGGTAGCTTCCTTTTCCTGGGACCCACAGGAGTGGGTAAGACCGAGCTCGCCCGCGCTCTGGCTGAATTCCTTTTTGACGATGAGAACGCCATGGTACGGATTGATATGAGCGAATACCAGGAGAAACACACCGTTGCCAGGCTTATAGGAGCTCCTCCGGGCTACGTTGGCTACGAAGAGGGCGGACAACTCACCGAAGCCGTCCGCCGCAGGCCTTACAGCGTCATACTATTTGACGAAATAGAGAAGGCCCATCCCGAAGTCTTCAACGTCCTTCTCCAGGTCTTAGACGATGGCCGCCTCACTGACGGACAAGGCCACACTGTAGACTTTCGCAATACCGTGGTCATCATGACCTCCAACATCGGAAGTCACTGGATAAAGGAGCTGGGGCCTGAAGCCGCTAGGGAAAAAGTCCTGAGGGAACTGGACCGCCATTTCCGGCCGGAGTTCCTCAACCGGATTGATGAGATCATCATTTTCCATGCGCTGAACCTGGACCACCTCTACCAGATTGTGGACATCCAGATGCGCCGGATCAAGGAACTCCTGGCCCAGCGCAAGATGGATATAGAGCTGGCGGATAATGCCCGGCGTTTCCTGGCTGAGAAAGGCTACGATCCGGTGTTTGGAGCCAGACCACTGAAGCGGGCCATCCAGCGCTACCTCTTAGACCCGCTGGCCCAGGCCATACTGGAAGGTCGCTTCACGGAGGGCGATCGCGTAATAGCCGATGTGGAAGGGGATAAACTGGTCTTCCGGAAGGGTTAGTAGTTTAAACCCAGTGGGAAGCCCTTTCCACAGTTTGTCCGCATAGAAGCAGGGGGTCCTGCTGGAGGTATTTCTCTTCACCCACAAGTGGGACCTCGAGCCAGGACGAACCCGAAGCTTACGGGGCAGGCGAAACGGATGGCACAGGAGCATGAACCCTTGCCAGGGGGAGTCCTCTTAAAAAATCGGGGACAGATGACAAACCCCAGCTTCTACCCGCAGGCAGGACCATGAGCCGGAGCAAAACCGTAGCCTACGGAGGCGAGCGAAAACAAAGGAGCCGGGGGATCCCCGCCACTCCAGAGCGGGCAGGGAAGCTTCCCTTATAATCAGTCACTCGGAAGTTTCACGGGAGTGGTGCACGCAGCTCCCGGAGAATTCACGCTGGAAAGCCCCAGATTGCCCAAAAACCATCTATGGGCTAAAATCAAATTAGCCTTGTCTGAGGGAGAACCATGGCTGAATTAACTCCTGAACAAAGGGTTGCGGTAGTCGAAGGAAGAGTTGAGGAACTATCAAAGTTCATAGAATCCGTGGACCGAAGGCTTACCCTTCTGGACGAAAAAAGTGACCGCCACTGGCAGGCTCTCGATGCCAAAATTGAAAGCGTGAGGCAAGAACTCAGGGCCGAAATTGAACGCGTAAGGCAAGAACTCGGGGCTGAAATTGAACGCGTAAGGCAAGAACTCGGGGCCGAAATTGATCACGCAAGGCAGGAATTCGGGGCTAAAATTGAACGCTTAGAACAGGAATTCAGGGCCGAAATTAAGATCATTAGGCAGGAACTAGCTACCAACTTCCGCTGGATCATAGGCATCCTCATAACTGCGTGGATAACGATCATCCTCGCCATTCTCCTCCGTTAGCTACGGCCTTCGGGCAAATCAAGGCAAAAGGTAGCGTTGCGATAGTATTCTAAGGCCAGTAGGTCCCTTCAGGAACTCCAGAAACTTGTGACCAGCCTCACCACGTGCCATCACATAGGCCGACAATTTCAAGGGATAATCCGGCGATGAAACCTCTTCCCCTTCCACCAACACAGGCTTAACTTTCCTGTTCAACCATGCTGCAGAGACATACCCTATCGCCCCTTTCCTGAAAGCCACGTAATCAAGCACACTCCTACTTGAGGGCATTATCAAAGCGGCTGGAGAGATCCTCTCCCCCTTCATCACGGCCTCATCGAAGAAGACCCTTGCTCCTGAACCCTCTTCCCTGCTGATAACAACCACCTCACCCTCACCTCCCAGATTATCCCAATCCAACACATAGCCGGCATAAATGCGCCTCAACTCCTCCAAAGTTATGGAATTTACAGGATTGCTTGGATGAACGATGATTGCGAGGGCATCCTTGGCGATCAGAGTAGCCCCGGGTTGGGGGATTGCCACTATAGCCAGGTCAAAATCCCCCTTCTCAAAACCCTTTATGATGAAACTGCTGGGACCTTCAGTAATCTCAATGGTCCATAGCCCCGTCCTTAGAATTTCATCCACAAGGGGACGAAAAGAGGTGCAAACACCCACTTTCAAGGGTGCGGAAGACGGGGGACGAGGGGGAAGGCAAGCCCATGTCGCAAGACTAAGAAAGCAAAAGGCCCAAAAGGCCCAGCGCCAAGCAGTAGAAAGCGAAAGCATAAAACCTCCTGCGCCTCACAAAGGAAAGAAGAAAAGCGATGCTGGCATAACCGCTCACTAACGCACTTACAAACCCCGCTAAGAGGATAAACCACTGCCCTTGCCACTTACCTGCCAAAGTGAGGTCCAACAATTCCTTGAAGCCAGCTCCAAAAATCACCGGCACCGCTAAAAGGAAACTGAAACGCGCAGCTTCTCTCCGGTCAAGCCCGATGAGAATCCCCGCCGTTATGGTGGAGCCTGAGCGGGAGATCCCAGGGGTTATAGCCAGGGCCTGAAACAAACCGATGAATAGAACATCCAGCCAGCTTAACCGTTCCATCCTTTTGCGGGGTTTCACCATCACCTCCGCCGTGACCAGAAGCAGTGCCGTGCCCATAAGAGCCACGGAGACAAGCCTTGGGGAAGAGAAAAGGCTTTCAAAGAAATCTTCCAGCAGAACCCCAGCCACTACGGCCGGGACGGTCCCCAAAAGGATGAGCCAGCCCAGATAAGCCAGATAAGATCTTTCCCCAATGGTCACGCTCCTGAACCACGCCTTTGCTAAGGCGAAAAGTTCCAAACGGAAATAAACCACAACGGCTACCAGGGTTCCCAAGTGTACCATGGCATCAAAAGTCACGGAGGGGATGGACCACCCCAGAAGGTGGGGAATGAGGACCAGATGGCCGGAGCTGGATACAGGCAGGAACTCCGTTGCCCCCTGGAGCACCCCCATGGCCACGGCCTGCATAAGATCCATCAGAACCTCTCCTTAAAAGGGGGCATCGCTACGCTTGTAAGAAGCAAGAAACTCTTCCTTGAACTGGGAGAAATTGCCTTCAAGGATTGATTGCCTTATCCCTTTTACCAAGTTTACCATGAAATAAACGTTGTGGATAGTGGCCAGGATGGGCGCAAGGATTTCCTCGGCCTTGAAGAGATGGCGAAGATAAGCGCGAGAGAAATTGCGGCAAGTATAACAATCACAATAGGGATCCACAGGCTTGGGGTCGCGGGCATAGGCAGCGTTGCGGATGTTTACTTTCCCCTCGCGGGTGAAAAGGGTACCCGTGCGGCCCATCCGGGTGGGAAGGACACAATCGAAGATATCAATCCCCCTGCTTATGCCCTCAAAGAAATCCTCAGGCGCGCCAACGCCTAAAAGATGCCTTGGCCTGTCCTTGGGCAGAAGCGGAACTACTACCTCCACCATTTCCCAGGTCTTTTCTTTAGGTTCGCCTACCGACAGCCCACCGATGGAGAAACCGTCAAAACCGAGAGAAGCTATAAACCTGGCACTCTCCCGGCGCAAATCGGGGAAAATACCCCCCTGTATTATACCGAAGAGAGCCTGATCCCTGCGCTTGTGAGCCCTAAGGCAACGCTCGGCCCAGCGGTGGGTTCTCTCTGTAGCCTGCCTTACGTATTCTTTCTCCAGCGGAGGAGGACAATCGTCAAGACAGGTAATGAAATCAGCCCCCAGAAGCTCCTGGATTTCTATCGCCTTTTCCGGTGTCAGAAGGTGTATGGACCCATCTAAGTGGGAACGGAACAAGATACCCTCTTCGGTTAACTGACGCATAGATTCCAGGCTGTAAACCTGGAACCCTCCGCTATCGGTCATTATAGGGTGGGGCCAGGCCATGAAGCGGTGAAGGCCACCCAGCTCAGCGATCACTTCCGGTCCAGGCCGCAGGTAAATGTGGTAGGTATTGGCCAGAATCAGGGTTACCCCAAGTTCCTCCAACTCCCGGGGCGTTAGGGCTTTGACGGTGGCTTGAGTCCCCACGGGGGCAAAGACCGGCGTAGGGATTTCCCCGTGAGGCGTCCGGATAACCCCGACTCTTGCCCAGGTCCGTTGGTCTTCCTTGAGGATTACAAACTCCAAAGGCCCCCGCACTTGCTCCACCCCTCCCTTTTCATCTTCCCCAAGATAGCAGACCTCCGCTGTTGTGTCAAATCCGCTTTGGGATATAATTAACCCGGGAGGCAAGCGTGAAAGACAAAGAATTGACCCCCGTGCGTTCCCAGTACTTGAAGATAAAGCGCCAGTATCCCGACGCTATCCTCCTTTTCCGCCTCGGGGATTTCTACGAAACCTTTGACGAAGATGCTAGAATCGTTTCCGAAGTCTGCAGCATTGTCCTAACCTCTCGTCCGGTGGGGAAGAATCAGAGGGTTCCCCTGGCCGGAGTCCCTCACCACTCCTTGGAGACCTATCTCGCCAAACTCATCGCCGCCGGTTACAAGGTGGCAATATGCGAGCAATTGAGCGATAAACCCATAAGGGGCCTTGTGCCCCGCGAAGTAGTTAGGGTCGTAACTCCCGGCACAATAGTGGAGCCCGGCCTGCTGGAGGATAAGCGTAACAATTACCTGGCTGCCGTTATCATTGAAGGGAAAAAAGTTGGCATCGCTTACACCGATATCACCACTGGAGAATTTGCAGCCACCCAGATGGAAGCTGATGATCCCCTCTTGGCTCTTCGGGAGGAGTTGGAGAGGCTCCGCCCTGCCGAGGTCATCGTAGACCAAGCAAACAAGAAAGAGCTGGAGGAGCTCGGCCTCAGCACCCACATCACTTCTTATGAATCCTGGCACTTTGAGCTCGGAAATGCCCGTCAGGCCCTTATGGACCACTTTGAGGTAGCCACCACTGACGGTTTCGGCTTGGAAGGGAAATCCTTAGCTTTAAGGGCAGCTGGGGCTATAATCCAATACCTCAGCGAGACCCAGAAAAGCGCCCTCAGCCTGCTTACTTCCCTCCGAACTTATTCCACTGCCGATTTCATGGTCCTTGATCCCGCTACAAGGCGCAACCTGGAACTTGTGGAAACCATAAGAGGTAGAGAAAAGAAAGGCTCCCTCCTCTGGGTTCTGGACCAAACCAGAACCCCCATGGGAGGAAGGCTGCTCTACCGATGGGTCAATCAACCCCTGATCAGAGTTGAAGAAATAAACCGGAGGCTTGACGCCGTCGAAGCCCTCTATAGAGACACAATCCTCAGGGCAAAGATCAGGGAACTCCTCAGGCAAACTTCAGACCTGGAAAGACTATTGGGGCGGGTGAAGCAGGGTGCAGCGAACCCCAGGGATCTGGTAGGGATCCGCAAGACTTTGGAGGTGGTGGAACAGATTCAGAAAACCCTTGAGGAAAGAGAACACCCTCCCCTTCAGTCCATCCTCCATAGGCTGGACCCGGTCCCGGAAGCAATTTCCCTCATCGCTCGCGCCATAACCGAAGACCCACCATCTGCCTTGGGGACTGGTGGGGTCATCAAGCCTGGCTTTTCCAAGGAACTGGACAGCATTATTGAAGCCTCCCGCAATGCCAAAGAGTGGATAGCCCGCTTGGAAGCCCGGGAGCGCCAGCGGACCGGAATAAAAAATCTCAAAGTCGGCTACAACAAAGTATTTGGTTATTACATTGAGGTGACTAAATCTAACCTGAGCGCCGTCCCCTCTGATTACATTCGCAAGCAAACCTTGGTTAATGCTGAGCGTTTCATCACGCCCGAACTCAAAGAATACGAGGCTCTGGTCCTGAACGCCGAAGAAAGAATAGCTGAACTGGAGGCCCAACTATTCCGAGAGATCTGCCGTGAAGTAGCCCTGGAAAGCTCCAGGATTCTGAACACGGCGGCAGCCCTGGCGGAACTGGATGTCTATGCTTCCCTGGCAGAAGTAGCCGAAAGGAACGGCTACGTACGCCCGGTGGTGGATGAAAGCGATGAAATCCATATTATAGATGGACGCCACCCTGTAGTGGAGCTCACCATAAGCGAACCTTTCGTTCCCAACGATGTCCACTTTACTCCGGAAGAGCGCATACTGGTTATAACAGGCCCCAACATGAGTGGCAAGAGCACTTACATCCGCCAGGTGGCCTTAATCGTCCTCATGGCGCAGATAGGTTCTTTTGTGCCAGCCAGGGAAGCCCGCATAGGCCTCGTAGATAGGATCTTCACCCGCATAGGAGCCCAAGATGAAATCGCCGCAGGGCAATCCACCTTCATGGTGGAAATGGTAGAGACAGCCAACATACTCCACCACGCCACCCCAAAAAGCCTCCTCATCTTGGACGAAATAGGTCGCGGGACCAGCACCTACGATGGAATTTCCATAGCGTGGGCAGTAGTGGAATACATCCACAACCATCCCAATTTGCGTTCCAGAACCCTCTTTGCCACCCATTACCACGAACTGACGGAATTGGAGCGCTTCCTCCCGCGGGTTCGCAACTACAACGTGGCAGTAGCCGAGGAGGGAGGTAAAGTGATATTCCTGCACAAAATAGTCCCGGGTGGCGCCGATCGCAGCTACGGCATCCACGTAGCCCAGTTGGCAGGCCTCCCCAAGTCTGTAATCCACCGCGCAGAAGAAATACTCAAAGATCTGGAAAGCAACTCCCACCCCGCTGCCATTCGCCCAAGAGCTCCAAAAGCCACTCAGCTCCCCCTCTTCTCCCTCTCCCATCCAATCCTCGAAGAACTCAAAAACCTGGACGTTGACTCCATGACCCCCCTTGAGGCTCTCAACAAACTTTATGAGCTTAAACGCAAGATCAAGAGGACTTAAGTACTATTGGGGCAAAGCAAGGCTTCCGCCTAAAATTTAAGGGGAGGGGTGGATGGTAGAGTTATCTGAAGTAGATTTTGAAGCCCTTGCTTTCATTGAAAGGCTTGGACGTTCCTTGTTAAAGCTGGACCTCCTGCGATTCTTCAACCGCAACCCCCACTTCCGCGATACAAGCGCAGGAATCGCGTTGAGGGTGGGAAGGGAAAAAGAAGCCGTAGCTTTGGAACTCTACGACCTTTACCTATTGGGAGTCCTGGAACGGGAGGAAGTTGACAATACTTACGTTTATTACCTGAACCCTGACAAGGGCATCCAGGAGCTTTTAGCCCGTGCCCTTTCGGGGATCAAATTTTACCAATTTCTCTAAAACCGACCGCACATAGAGCTCCGGTTATATAGCAAAACAATCACCTTTAGGTCAAATTTTCCGCTTTGTTCCCTAATGACCCGCATCTGAGGTAATACCCTTTCTTACCCCAGATTTCAAACCGTGAACCGTGGAATGCACTAACGGATTCACCGGCATTTACTCACCCCAGAAACTCCGCAACGAGTCAAATCTTCTGCTCCGGGCACAAATCAAGCCGAACTCTAACTCCGCCTGCCCGATGCCAAGCGCTTAAGACAGAAATTAATTGCTCACAGAACTTAATGAACCCCTCCTGATATAACTGCCACCAGGAGCCGCTGTCCATCGCCTTTTTGCGCTGCTTCCACCACTGGTAACGCACAAGATGTCCGATTTCGTGAGCGCTTAACCCCGCAATGGCCTTCCGCTCGCTCCAGCTATGCTTTCCAGCTCCAACGGAATAGCGAACACTCCACGGAATTTGGTAACCCATCCTGCCCTGCATCCTATATCTTCAAAAATCGCTCCGCCTCAAGACTGAGCACCCCTTATGCTCCGGAAGGAATGGATCCGCCCAGAAGGTTCTAATAAGCTTGTTTCACGGTTATAAGCTAACAGAGCAAGCACAGGAACACCCTTTCACGAGCCTCCCAGTCCAAACCTTTGGAGCCAAATTTTAAATCCACCTGGCCAGCAATTCAGGCCAGAACGGCTCGTACTCGCTTACCCAACCATCTATCTGTACTTTGAGGGAAAAGTTACAGACCTCTTCCCAGTAGGCCAGAAAGGCAGGCAAAGTATCAACAAATTAACGGAGGGGAGGGTAGGGATTAGCAGTTATAACCCGGTTCATTCGCCGGTCTTTTAGCACTGGGGGTCGGCGTAGGTTCAGGAGTTTCGGGAACAGGACTCGGAGTGGGGCTAGGGATTGGCGTGGGCGAAAGGGCCGGAGTGGCGGTTGGAGTAGGAGTCTCGGCCGGGGTGGGAGAGGGAACAGGAGTAGGAGCCGGTGTTCCTGTGGGGGTCAGGGTTAGAGTGGGCACAGGGGAGGGGGTCAAGGTCGTGGTTGGGGTAAGGGTGGGGGTTAAGGTCAAAGTTGGAGTGATGATTGGGGTCGGAGTCAGGGTCGGCCTACGGGTGGGAGTAGGGGAAGGTGGCACCGGAAGGTAGAGAATTTCACCCGTGTAGAGGTAGTAACGGTTCAGGCAATTGGCCCTCATTATAGTTTGGACCGTGGTCCCAAACCTGACCGCTAAGGAATAGAGGGTATCGCCGGGCTGCACCACATAGGGCCTCCACCCGTACGGAGGTATGCAGACCGTAGGGTATATGGGAACTGGAGTGGGGGTTGGAGGAAGAGGCGGAACGTAGAGTTTCTGGCCCTGCACAAGCCGGGAAGAGGTAAGACAGTTGGCATGCATCAAGGCTTCAACAGTAGTGCGATAGCGGAAAGCTATGGAGGCCAGGGTATCCCCAGGTTTCACCACGTAGATGCTCCACCTATATGGCGGCATGCAGTAAGGAGTTGGAGTCGGACTTGGGGGTGGCAGCGGGGTAAAGGTCGGGGTCTGCGTTGGAGAAGGGTTCGGGGACGGGGAACGCGGTATCTCAACGGTAGGGGAAGTAAGAGGCGTTGGGAGAACTTCCTCCTGCGAGCTCAGCAAGAAAGCCACCGCTACGGTAAGAATGATAAAAGCAGCAAGGGCTATGCCAGCAATCAGCTGAGATCCTCTTCCTTCCATCTTTTCTCCTCGGAAACAAGCCCCCTCTGTCGGAAGGGGAGCAGGACAAAGAAAGTTGTTCCAACCCCCATAGTGCTTTCAGCCCAGATGCGTCCCCCGTGCATTTCCACTATTGTCTTGGCCAGAGATAGGCCAACTCCTTTCTCCCCAAGCCCACGGATTAAAGCTTGCTCAGGTAAGGCGAAACGGGTGAAAACCCGGCTCAAATCCTCGGGTGATAAACCTCCCCCTGCATCTGTTACCCCGAGTTTCAGATATTGAGGTTCTCCTTCGAGCGGTTCAGCAGTGATTTCAAGGCTTATTGTGCTTCCGGGAGGGGAACAAGCTATGGCATTGGAAAGCAGTGTACTCAGGACGTAGCGGATGCTCTCAAAATCCACCTCCACCGGGGGCAAATTCTCCTGAACTTTCACCTCCACTTTTACTTCAGCCGATTCCATCTGAGCTCGCACCAGGGGCATGGTTTCCCCCACGAGTTCTTCAATCTCAACCGGTACAAATTTGAGGGTAAAAGCGCCGCTATCAATGGCTGCCACGCTGAGCAAATCGTTTATCAGTCGGTGGAGCCTCTCCACGGCTGACTTTATCTTGAGTAGAAAACGGCGTTGCATATCACCGACAAGTCCGACCGTTCCGCTCAGTAGCAATTCTGTGTAACCGATGATCACCGTAAGGGGATTGCGGATATCAGCGGCCAGGGAAGCCATAAAGCGGTCCTTGTTCTTCTGGGCTTCTGCCTCTGCAGTGACATCGGAAAGAGTTGCAATAATGTCAGAACCATGCCGGGCCAGCTCAACTCTGAGGAATTTCCTTCCCAGCTCCATCAGCGCCATTGCTCGGCTTTCCCCCTTGATAACCTTCTCTACTGCGGAAAGCCACCTGGGATCCTCTCCGAGGTTAGAAAGGTGCTGACCCGAAAATTCCCTCAAAGGCCAGCCGAGGATTTCCTCAGCCGCTTCGTTGCCCCACTTTACTCTGCCTGAAGCGTCAGCCAAAATGAGGCCCACAGGTAGGGAGTTGAGAAGCTCATCAGAGGGCTTACCTTTCTCCATTAGGCTCTTGAGCTGATCTTGCAGAGCCTTCAGCTTGGCCGATTCTGCTGCTGCTTGAGCTTTGAGTTCTTCTGCTTCTCGGCGAGCTTTCTCCAAGTCTTTTTCCAGTTCCTTGTTCCTTTTCTCCAAAAAAGCGATACGCTCAAAAACCTCTCGTGCTTCCTCTTTCTTTTCCCGCATTTCCCTGAGAATGGATTGATAACGGGTCAGCTCCTTTTCCTTGTTGCGGATTTCCCATGAGAGGTCCTCCGTTTTTCTTTCCAAAGCTCGGTAAATCCTGGCCCTTTCCACTGCGAGACGCATTTCCCCAGCGATGTTTCTCAAAAGCCTACCCTGCCACTCAGGAAAAACGTGGGTTCCCTCGGACCATGTGCCTACGAGGCCTATTGGAACATCGCGGCTCACTACCGGAGCAAGAGCCAACATCAGGGGTTTTATGTCCAAAGTTTGCCCCCACTGGGACAGAGAACCAGGATCCCGCACTATGGTCAGACCATGGGAGCGCAGGGCTTCCTCAAGGAATGGCCTCTGCGTCAGAACAAGTTTGAACCTTCTGATTCCTTCTCCGGAATAGACCGCAACGTGAGCCACATCGGAGTTCTCCTCCTCAAGGAGCAACACAAAACCTCCGGGGGTATCCATAGCCTTAGCTATACCTGCTGCCACATTTTCCATCACGACTGGGAGATCCAAGGAGAAAGTGCTTTTGTAGGCGGTCTCGTAGAATTTGACAAAGCTGAGCGCTTCAGCCACCTGAGGAGATTCCCGAGGTTGAGCCTGGCTTGAAAAATCCCTCCAGAGGGGCAGAACGAAAAGAGGATAAGCCACCATTTCGGCCCAGCGAACCCACAGGGGCATCCCTTGAAAGCCCTGGGGATTCAAAACCTGGAGCAAGTGGCCGATGGAAAGGACCAGGAAAAAACCAGCAGAAAGAGGTTCTCCTATCCCTCCCAAAGCACTAAGTGCTCCTCCAAGCCCGATCGTGAATCCCAAGAACCCCCAAACCATTGCCCTTACCGAAGTATTGTATTCCTGAGCGAAAGAGTGAGAAGGCCAGGTGAGAGCATCGGCCAGGTAGAACAATATAGCCGATGAAAGGACAAGGAAGAGCAAAGCAATTCGGGCGGCGGTGCGGGAGACCGGCAGGGCGAAGGCCCAGAAGATAAAAGCTAAAGACACAATCTCTCCCAATCTTTCCAATGGCGGAAGCACAACGGCTGCCTGTGTACCCATAGCGGGGGCTACAGTCCCCACCACTAAGGACAGGAGGCGGAATAGGACGATAGAAGTGAAAGCTAACAGGATGTGAAAATATTTCTCATCCCCCGAACGTCTCCAAAGGCTGTAGGCCAGGTACAAGCCAACCTGCAGAAACAGCAGGGTCAAAAAATGGAAGGAAAAAAGCCCGGCCTTTTCGCTAAGAATGTAAAGAAACTGCATGGTCCTTTGCTCCTTGTTCAAGATTATACCGCAAGACTTAAACGTCGCAAAAGCAAGAGGTCCGCAGAAAATTGCCCAGGCCTGGTTAAAGTGGTATAATCAAAAACCCAGGAGGGCGAAACCGTGAAAGAAGGATGCCTCAATGAAAAGATGGCAGAAGTAAGGGCCTTGGTAGATGCCAAGGGTTTCAGCAGCGACCAAAGCCGCATCTGGGAAATGCTCGCCCTTATCCACTCCGAGATATCCGAAGCCACCGATGCCTATAAGAAAGGCGAGCCCTTGGAAAAGGTGGGTGAGGAACTGATAGATGCTATAATCCGCATCCTTCACCTCCTTTCAGCACTGGGCCTAGATGCTGAAGAACTCTATCAGAAAAAGATGGATGAGAACTGGCAAAGGCCATTCAGATACGGGACGGTGAGGGGAGGGTGACGCGAGAAAGGCTTTACAAGGTCACCGCTATAGTCCTTAAGCGGACGGACTTCGGAGAAGCCGATAGGCTTGTAACCGTTTACTCTCTGGAGGAAGGTAAGCTCCGCCTGCTGGCTAAGGGAGTCCGCAAGCCCACAAGCCGAAAAGCTGGTCATCTGGAGCTTTTCACTCACGTTAAACTCCTGGTAGCAAAGGGGAAAGAGATTGATATAATCACTCAGGCTGAAGCCCTGGAATACTTTCAGCACCTCCGAGAGGATCTGACTCGCACTGGCTACGCCCATTACATAGCTGAAGTCACCGATGGATTTATGGCCGAACGGGATAAGAACCCTGCTGTCTTTCGTCTCCTTCTGGATACCTTCCGCCGTTTGGAAGAAGACAAGAATGCATGGGCGGCCCTGCGTTTCTTTGAACTCCATCTGCTCACTTTGGCAGGCTACAGGCCAGAACTTTTTGTCTGTGTCAAATGTCGGGAACCCTTAAAAGCGATGCTCAATTACTTTTCCCCTGCCGATGGTGGAGCTATCTGCCCACGCTGCGGTGAAGGCAAAGATGGGACAGCCGCTCTCTCTGCCGGTGCGCTGAAAGTTATGCGCTTCTTCCTCACTCGGGAATACGAAATGTGCCAGCTCTTGCGCATTCCCCGAAACCTCAGCGTAGAAGTCGAAGCCTTGATCAGACGTTACATCCTTTACTACTTGGAAAGGCCCTTGAAATCTGCCTGGTTTCTGGAAAAGCTGGAAATGGAAAAACTTTCATAAGGAGGTATTTATGGGCAAAGCTTTATCATTCCAGGAAGTAATCCTGCGCCTTCAGAGGTTTTGGGCCGATAGAGGATGCCTGATCTGGCAGCCATACAGCGAAAAAGTGGGGGCAGGGACCATGAACCCTGCCACCTTCCTCAGGGTTCTTGGCCCTGAACCGTGGAACGTAGCCTACGTTGAGCCCTCTTACCGTCCCGCCGACGGCCGTTATGCGGAGAACCCCAATCGGATGCAGCTTCATTTCCAGTTCCAAGTAATCCTAAAACCCGATCCCGGCAACCCTCAGGAAATATACCTGGAAAGCTTGAAAGCCCTGGGCATTGACCCTGCCCTGCACGATATCCGCTTTGTAGAGGACAACTGGGAATCCCCCACCCTTGGAGCCTGGGGGCTCGGGTGGGAAGTCTGGCTTGATGGTTTGGAAATTACCCAGTTTACTTATTTCCAGCAAGCAGGAGGGATTGACCTGAACCCGGTAGCTGTGGAGATAACCTATGGCCTTGAGCGCATAGTTATGTTCCTGCAAGAGGTAAGAAGTGTATGGGAAATTGATTGGGATGGCATCCATACCTACGGTGATATTCTCCGCCGCTCAGAGGTGGAACATTGCATCTACAACTTTGAAGAAGCAGATGTGGAGAGGCTTCGTCGTCTCTACAACGAATATGAGGCTGAAGCCAAGCGTTGCCTGGAGAGAGGTCTCGTAATCCCAGCCCATGATTACATCCTCCGCTGTTCTCACACTTTCAATCTCCTCGATTCCCGGGGAACTATAGGAATCGCCGAAAGAGCTTCGTATTTTGCCCGGATGCGGGAGCTTGCCCGCCAGGTCGCCCAGCTCTACTTAAGCCAGCGCCAAGAAGCGGGTTTCCCTTGGCTGGTCATGGCTTCATCGACTCGGAGGGAAGAGCCCACCTCTACACCTGAGCCGTTCGAGAATCTGCCCCCCTACGCTGATGCTCTGTTGGAAATCGGCACTGAAGAGCTTCCCGCTCAGGACCTGAGCTCAGCCGTAGAGCAGATGCGAACTCTCGCCCCGGAGTTTCTAGCCCGGGCCCGCCTTCGCTACGAAAGCCTCTACGTGAGTGGGACGCCTCGCCGCCTCGTTCTTTACATCAAAAACCTTGCCTCTTCTCAAGAGGAAGAAGAACTTATCATCAAGGGGCCTCCAGCTTCTGCTGCCCTTGACCCTGAAGGGAGACCAACTAAAGCGGCCATTGCCTTCGCTGAAAAGCAGGGCGTCAGGGTAGAGGACCTCCAAATCCGCGAGTACGAAAACAAACGTTACATTGTTGCTGTAGTACGGAAGGCTGGAGAACCTGCGCCATCCGTCTTGGCTGAACTTTTCCCACGACTGATCTCATCCTTACGCTTTGCCCTCACCATGCGTTGGAACGAAAGTGGCGTCAGGTTCTCAAGGCCCATCCGCTGGATTGTAGCCTTGTTCGGGGACAGGGTGGTAGACTTTGAGTACGCAGGAGTTCGCTCTGGCCGCACAACCCGAGGCCTCAGACCCGAAGGGTCCCCTCCCATCACCCTGGAGAGAGCCGAAGACTACCTCAGAGTAATGGAGGAAAACGGAATCCTCGTGGATATGGAGAAACGTCGGGAAGAGATAAAAAAGCAAGCTGCCAAGCTAGCCTCGGAAGTGAAAGGCACCATCCCCGATGACCCAGCCCTGCTGGAAGAAGTCGCCAACCTGGTGGAAAAACCCACGGCCTTTCTGGGAACCTTTGACCTCGCCTACCTTCGTCTACCCCAGGAAGTTCTAATAACCGTAATGAAAAAACACCAGCGCTACTTCCCCGTCATTTCCTCGGACGGCCAGCTAATGCCATACTTTATCGGGGTCCGCAACGGCGATACTCGACATCTGGAAATAGTCCGCAGGGGGAACGAGGCTGTCCTGAAGGCCCGCTTCGCCGATGCCGATTACTTCTTCGCAACGGACCTGAAAAAACCGCTTGAAGAATACCTCCCCAAGCTCGGCGGACTCACCTTCCAGGAAAAATTGGGGTCAATGCTGGATAAAGTGGCGAGGTTGGAGAAACTTGTCCCCTGGCTCTGTCAGCGTCTTGGCCTCTCGGATGAGGAAACTCGCAAAGCCTCCAGGGCGACTTACCTCTGTAAAGCCGATCTAGCCACTCAGATGGTCATAGAACTCACGGACCTCCAGGGGATCATTGGACGCCACTACGCCCTCCACTGGGGTGAGGAACCCGAGATTGCGGAAGCCATCTTTGACCATTACCTACCCCGTTTCGCCGGCGACTCTCTCCCTCGGACCATTATTGGCACCGTGGTCGGCATTGCCGACAGGCTGGATAGCCTTGTGGGTCTTTTCGGAGTGGGGCTTGCTCCCACCGGTTCCGCTGATCCCTACGGCCTAAGGCGAACGGCCTTGGGTCTTGTCCAAATCCTTGTGGACAAAGGCATAGACTTTTCCCTTCGGGAAGCTCTGATCAAGACCGCTTCCCTGTTTCCCTTCAACTTTCCGGGGGAAACCTTAGAGGAAATTTGGGAATTTATCGTAGCCCGCATGTGGGGTCTTTTCCAGGACAGGGGTTATCGTCCTGATCTTATAGGAGCCGTTCTGACCGAGCGAGCCGACAACCCTTACTTGGCCTGGCGGACTCTTCAGGATCTGGCCCGCTGGGCCCAGAACCCTGAATTCCCAAAGGTTATGACGGCCTTCATCCGTCCGGCCAGGATAGTGAAAGATGTGCGCGAACTGCTGCCCCTCCGTCCGGAGCTCTTCACCGAACCGGCTGAGCATGCCCTTTACCAGGCCTATCTGGAAGCAGAAAAGGAGAGGCAGAAAGTTAAAGATATTGATGGCTTGTTCACCTTGCTCAGGCCCTTGGCGGAGCCGATCGACAGGTTCTTCTACGAAGTCTTCGTTATGGTGGAGGATAGGGAAATTCGTGAAAACCGTCTTGCCCTTCTCCAGCGCATAGCCCTTTTGCCCAAGGGCATTGCTGACCTCTCTCAAGTGGAGGTATAATAATTAGTGCTAGCTTCCCACGGCTGAACAAAACGAAGGGGGCGGGAAATAGCCTTTGACCCTTGCCCTAAATAGAACAAAACTGGAGCGGACCCTCAGCTAGCTGGGTAGTAAAGCCCTCCAAGGAGGCTGGGGGTGTCCCTGGAAATAAAAAGCGAGCGGCTCACCTTTACAACTCACCCATAAATGTGGCCCGCAGCCGGAGCTAATCTCTGGCAAATGGAAAGAGGGGCCGAGTGGCAAACCCTCACCCCCGCCCGCGAGTGGGGCCCTAAGCCATGGCGAACCCGAAGCCTACGAGGGTGGGCAAAACTGGGGGTCCAGGGGGCGCAAGCCCCCTGGCAGGGGGTTTTGGGGGATGTGCCCCCAAAGAACTCTAAATGGGGGCAAGCCGCTACCTTCGGTAACCCGCCCACGAGTGGGACCCTAAACTATGGCAAACCCAAAGCCCACGGGGGCGGGCAAAACTTGGGGGCCAGGAGGCCAAGCCCCTGCCGGGGGCTTGGGGGTGTCCATCCTGGGAAAACGAAATTGGGGCAAGTAGCTCATCCCTCTAACTCACCTATGGATTGAGACTTTAAGCTCAAGTTAACCCCCAGCCAACAGGGGTGAAAAGAGAGAAAAATGGAACGCTTTAAACTTGTTTCCTCCTTTGAACCAACGGGGGATCAACCTCAAGCCATCGAAAAACTGGTGGAAGGTATCCGCAGAGGATACCGTTATCAAACCCTTCTCGGTGCCACTGGCACCGGAAAAACCTACGTCATTGCCAAAGTTATAGAAGCAGTCCAGAAACCCACCTTGGTCATTGCCCACAACAAAACTCTGGCTGCCCAACTCTATGCTGAATTCAGAGAATTTTTCCCCCACAATGCCGTTGAATACTTCGTAAGCTACTATGACTACTACCAGCCCGAAGCTTACCTTCCGGAATACGACCTCTATATAGAAAAAGATGCTGACATCAACGAAGAAATAGATCGCCTCAGACTGGCAGCTACCTCGGCCCTGTTCTCCCGCCGAGATGTAATCATTGTTGCATCAGTCTCATGCATCTATGGCCTTGGAAGTCCCGAGGATTACGGCCAAGTGATCTTAATCCTGAAGAAAGGTGAAATGCGCCGCCGGAACAAAGTCCTCCGCCACCTGGTGGAAATCCAATATGAACGAAACGACACTGTACTGGAGCGAGGAACATTCCGCGTCAGAGGCGATACCTTAGAAATCCAGCCTGCTTACCTTAAGACTGCCTACCGCATTGAATTCTGGGGCGATGTAGTAGAGCGCATTACCGAATTTGATCCCCTTACTGGTGAAATCCTGCGGGAATTGGATTCCGTAGCCGTTTACCCTGCCAAGCATTTTATAACCCCTTATGAAAAACTCCAGTTGGCCATAAAGGACATAGAACAAGAGCTGGAGGAGAGACTGGCAGAGCTCAGAGCCCAAGGCAAACTACTGGAAGCCCAGCGCCTTGAACAGCGCACCCGCTACGACCTGGAGCTCCTCAAAGAGACAGGCTACTGCCCAGGCATAGAGAACTACTCTCGCCACCTCTCCCGCCGCAAGCCCGGAGAGCCTCCTTGGACCCTCTTAGACTACTTCCCTGATGATTTCCTGGTCGTAATTGATGAATCCCACATGACTATACCCCAGCTTAGGGGCATGTACCACGGAGATTACACTCGCAAGAAAACCCTTGTAGATTACGGATTTCGCCTGCCATCAGCTCTGGACAATCGGCCCCTGAAGTTCGAAGAATTTGAGCAAAGAATTCGTCAAGTAATATTCACTTCCGCCACTCCAGGCCCCTACGAGCTGGAAAAGAGTGAGCAGGTAGTGGAGCAACTCATAAGACCCACAGGAATAGTGGATCCCCAGATATTTGTCCGGCCCACTAGGGGCCAAATGGATGACCTCATCTCGGAAATCCGCAAGCGCGTAGAGAAAGGCCAGCGAGCACTGGTCACAACTCTTACAAAGAGGATGGCCGAAGACCTGGCCGAATACCTGGCTGAAATGGGAATAAAGGTCCACTATCTCCACTCTGAGATTGACACCATCGAACGCGTGGAAATCCTCCGTAACTTACGCTTGGGTGTGTACGACGTGGTGGTGGGTATAAACCTGCTTAGGGAAGGCCTTGACCTCCCGGAAGTCTCTTTAGTGGCCATCCTGGATGCCGATAAAGAAGGTTTTCTACGCTCTGAGACCGCTTTAATCCAGACCATAGGCAGAGCAGCGAGGCACGTGGAAGGCACAGTTATAATGTATGCTGACACCGTAACCGAAGCCATGCGAAAGGCTATTGAGGAAACGGAAAGACGCCGCCGCATCCAGATGGAGTACAACCTCCGCCACGGCATTGAACCCCGCAGCATAGTCAAAGAAGTGCGCGATCTCACCGATAGGGTGCGCAAAGTAGCGGAGCGCAAGGCCGAATATATTGTGCGGGGTGAGGAAATACCGAGGGATGAACTAAGGCGCATGATAAAGGAATTGGAGAACCAGATGCACATCGCTGCCAAAAACCTGGAATTCGAAAAGGCAGCCATGCTGCGTGATGAAATCTTTGAGCTGCGCCGGCTCCTTGGAGAAAACGTCCCCGAAATAGAGAAAATTCTGGAAAGAAAGAGACCGAAACTCGCCGAAGCACCCTTAGCGGAACAGTTAAACCGTTAGGAGGAGGTAGGAAATGGACCTGAAGCTTGCTGAGGAATACGTCAAAATCCTTGAAGGGGAACTTTCCACCATTGACCCCGATATAGACCTCCTTATCCGCTTTGAAGAGGAAAAACAAGCCCGCAAAATCATCCTAATACCCTCCGAAAGCATAGCCCCTGAACCCGTCCTCGAAGCTCTGGGCTCCGTCTTAAACAACATCTACGCCGAAGGTTATCCACCTCTCAGGATGACCAGAGAGGAAATGGAACTAGTGATGGATTTTGCCCACCAGCTCAGCCACTATCGCCGCTATGGCGACAGGCGTTTCTATAAGGGCGTTGAGTACGTACATTTAATAGAGACGCTGGCTCAGCGCAGGGTAGCTCAGGCCTTCGCCAATGAAAGAGTCCCTCCGGAACGGATATTTGTCAACGTCCAGCCCCTTTCGGGTGCAGCCGCTAACATAGCCGTCTACGATGCTCTCCTCAATCCTGGCGATACCATAATGGGTATGGATCTGTTCCAAGGTGGCCACCTAACCCACGGGAGCGAATTCAATATCTCTGGCCGCCGCTACAAAGTTGTATCCTATGGAGTAGACCCCGTCACGGAGCGCCTCAATTACGACCAAATAATGAAGCTGGCCTTGGAGTACAAGCCACGCCTCATAATTGCCGGCTACACCTCTTACCCATGGGCCCCCGACTGGGAGAAATTCCGGGAGATAGCCGATGCCATAGGGGCTTACCTTATGGCCGACATTGCCCACACCGCAGGCCTTGTGGTGGCCGGTGCCCACCCTTCTCCCATTGGCTTTGCTGACGTGATAACTTTCACCACCCACAAAACCATATGTGGCCCTCGTGGCGCTGTAATCGTCACCACCGATGAAGAGCTGGCCCAGCGCATTGACGCTGCTGTCTTCCCCGGAATCCAAGGAGGTCCCCACGTCAACAAATTTGCCGCCATCGCCGTGGCTTTCAAGATTGCCCAGACCGAAACCTTCAAGCGCATTCAACACAAAATCGTAGAGAACGCTAAGGCCTTGGCCGAAGCTTTCCAGAAAAGGGGGATAAAGGTGGCCTATGGTGGCACCAACACCCACATGGTAGTCCTGGACCTGCGGTCAATAAAGACCGATACCGGCTACCCCGTGAAGGGAGAAGTGGCCGCTCGCCTTTTGGACATAATAGGGATTGTCGTCAACAAAAATACGATCCCAGGCGATACCATGACCCCGCTAGCCAGCGGAATACGCCTCGGAACCCCGTGGGTCACCCAGAGGGGCCTTGACGCCGAAGAAATGGACGAAATAGCCGATATAATGACCGAGATTCTCGTCAACATTAAACCCTTCCGCTATTACGGCCGGGACCATGAGCTCCCAAGGGGCAAGATAGAACTGGAAATACTCAAGAGAGCTGCCTGTCGAGTGGACGAACTGATTGACCGCATCCCTATCTGCCCTCCACCCTGCAAGACAGGCTACCCCCACTACTGCTTCCTGCCTGGGGGAAAGCCTACGCGTGCCCCGCTCCTGGAAAGCAAAGCCGTGCCAGAAGAGGAGGGGCTTTTCCTCTTTGACCTCACTGACCTGGGCCTCCTTTTGGTCAGGGGCTCTCGGGCCGAAGCCTTCATCCAACAAGTTAACACAGCTAACATGGCAGACCTAAAGCCGGGAATGCTTGCCCGCTCCTTCCTTTTAGATGCTGATGGGAAGCTTTTGGACGACGTTTCCATCCTCCGTTTCCCTGATGATAGCCGCGGCCGTCAGCAATACTTGGTAGTGACCAACCCCGAAAACACCGAAAGGGTTAAGGATTGGTTCCGGGCCCTATCTGATGGCTACGTAATCTTTGATCGCCAGGACATCTTGGCCAAAATTGAAGGCCCGGTAATTGTGGAGGACCTATGGGAGGATATAGAAGAACCAAGGAGGAAAGTGGCCATAGGGGTTGCAGGAAAAGAAGCCCCATCTCATCTCCAGCGAGCATTGTCCTGGCTCCCTGAGATCCCCCTCGATCACTTCTGGGCCGGTCAGGTTAATGGGATTGAAACCCTAGCTGCCAGAGTGAACTATGGCAATGGCTATGAGCTCTTCATGCTCATCTCTCACCCCGATAACATTTCTCAGTTCTGGGAGACCCTGCGGCAGAATGGCTTCCGCGCAGCTTCATCTAGAGCCTACAAGTCATGGCGTTCACAGGCCGATTGGCCCTCATACGATGGCGGGAGGCCTGATGCCCTTACCCTTTACCGGAGCAACCACAGGGACCTTTTCGCCCTCTCCAAGCCTTATTTTACGGGCCAGAGATTCCTAATCCAGGAAAAGCCTCCCGTTCAAAAGGAAGAGTTCCATTGGGAAGAGAAGCCTGGACCTCTAAAGCACACCCCGCTCTACGAAGAGCACAAAAAGCTTGGAGCCAAACTCATACCTTTCGCTGGATGGGAAATGCCCGTCTGGTATACAAGCGTCCTTGAAGAGCACAGAGCTGTGCGGGAAGCCGCTGGCCTCTTTGACGTGGCCCACATGGGAGTCTTTGAGATATCTGGAGAACATGCCACCCGCTTCTTGGACTTCGTCACCACCAACTATGTCCGCTGGCTTGAGGATGGCCAATCCCTCTACTCTTACTTACTTGACCCCGACGGGAACGTCATTGACGACGTAATGATTTACCGGCTACGCCGAGACCGCTATATCATGGTGGTTAACGCCGCCAATGAGGATAAAGATTGGGCCTGGCTCAATGCGGTGAACTCCCGCCGGGTAATCGTGGACAGGGAATATCAATGTAAAGAAGTAGATGGGCAAGCCATTCTGCGCAATCTCAAAGATCCAGCTTCGGGTAGGGACATGAGGGTGGATATAGCTCTTCAGGGACCGGCCTCACCCCACATTCTCATGGCTCTGGCTGACCGTGAAGGTCGGGAAATACTGAAGAAACTCCGCCGCACAGAGTTGGCCGAAGTAACACTGCACGGGATGGACCTCATAGTAGCCCGCACGGGTTACACGGGAGAAGAGTGGGGCTACGAAATCTTCGTCCATCCTGATGATGCTCCACGTCTCTGGAACATCCTCTTAGAGAAGGGAAAACCCTTCGGGCTAAAGCCTGCTGGCCTCGGGGCCAGAGACTCCACCCGAACTGAAGCTGGTCTGCCCCTCTACGGCCATGAGCTAGCGGGTCCTTTCAACATAGACCCAATAGAAGCGGGTTTTGCCCTTTATGTCAAATTCCACAAGCCCTACTTTATCGGGCGCAAAGCCATAATAGAGCGAGAGGCCAAGCGCACCAGAGAGGTAATCCGCTTCCGGATGAACCGCAAAGGCGTTCCCAGACCTGAACTCGGTGATCCGGTTGTGAGCCAGCGAGGCGAATACATAGGAGTGGTTACCTCTTGCGCCATTGACACCGAAGGCTACCTCACGGGCATGGCCCTCATAGACAAGCGCTATGCTCGTGAAGGCAACCAGATAGGGATATTTGCTGGCCGGTCCCGCCAGCAAGAGGTAAAACCTGTAGATAAACTCAGCCCTGGGGACAAAGTCCCGTTGCCCGAGTGGGCTACAATCCTCCCTCGCTTCATGCGGAAAAGCTAAAATTGATGGGGAGGCGGCCATCAAAAGGCCGCCTCCCCAAGGTCGCTGGGCTATAGATCGGGCAGGGCAAGTAGATTGCACTGAGTTGTCCCGAAGACCCAAAAATTTAGGGAAAAGATTAAAAAGTCCCTGTATCTGTTCCAGCTCGCCAGTATTTCCGAAAAAAGCGGTGGCGAAGGGTGTTATTGGTTTTTGGTAAAGGGCAAGGCTATTTTGCTTCATTGTCTTGTCTCCGGATTTTTGTCCAAAGCGATGCCGCTAAAATAAGAGGTTTAGGGATTGAATAGCCGGCACTCCTTCCGTAATAATCACGGGGGTAAGTTTAATCTCAATTACCCCGAGGAGGAAATCTATGAGTATAAAAGTGGGAATTCTCACCGTGAGCGATAGAGCTTCAAGGGGAGAATATCAAGACTTGAGCGGGCCTGAGATCCGCAGATTGGTGGAAGAAAGGCTCGGGGCTGAAGTTGTGGTGGAAGAGATAGTCCCCGATGAGAAGGAAGCAATAGAGGGAATACTCAAGAGGTGGGCTGATGAGCTGGACCTAGAGCTCATCCTGACCACAGGTGGTACCGGCTTTGCCCCGAGGGACGTTACCCCGGAAGCGACAAAGGCTGTAATTGAGAAAGAGGCACCCGGTCTGACTGAAGCCATGAGAGCCGCAAG
>JBHOQL010000026.1:0-48793 GCA_042408195.1 Anaerolineae bacterium | reverse complement strand
TCCGGGAACGGGTTCAAGAAAACTTGAGCGGATAGGTACGGCTCCCCGAAGCGGAGGACCCAGGCCCGCAGGACGCTCAGCGGCGCGCTGAGGGAGACCCGCCCTTCCCGGTACGCCGTCAGCAGGTCCAGGAAATAGCCCTTTTCCGCCGGGCTAAGCCCCTTAGAGAGGTAGCCTAGGGCGTGCATAAGGACGTTGACAACGGCGGGGCGACGGGGCGGGCGAGCCAGCGCAGTCCGAAATCCAGCAACGTATTGTGCCATCACTTCCCCGATGGGCCGTCGCTGGGGATTGGCGACAAGCCGGCCCAGTTCCCGCAGGCGGGCCTGATTGTAGGCCAGCAGGAGGAATTTGTGACGGGTGTGGAAGTCCACCAATGCCCCCATCTGGCCTGAATCCACAGCCTTCCGAAGCCGGGCCAGGGCGAAGACAACGGTAAAAAAGTGCTCCCGGATGGCCCGGTTGGTCAGGCGGCCCTCGTCCTCTATTGGAAGATCGGGGAAGCGCTCTCGGATGGCCCCGCCGAACATCCCCGGTCCAGTCCCTATCGAAGGCCCCTTCTCCGCGGAGGCGTAGATTTTAACGTCCTTTATACCACAGGAAGGGGAACGGTTCTTGAGGATAAAGCCATCCACTGGGGGAAGCGAATCGAGGAACGAGGCGGCGAAGGTCCTCATCTCTTCTGTCAAATCCCGGCCAGTGGCAGGTTGGAGCAAGCGGACCTCTTCACCGATGCGCAGGAGTCGGACCGGATGGCGGGGCACACCGAGGCCGATCTCCACCTCCGGACAGACGGGGATGAAATCCACCCATTCCCGGAGGGAATCAACCACCGGGCTCGGTATGATGCTGCCATCATACCGACAATGGTCAAACCCCAAGCATTTGCTAACAACGAGACGGGGCCGGGACATGGAGACTTCTTGCTTTTGATTACAGAGACGCAAGGGCAAACGTTTTATCTGTTCAGATCTTGTCGCGCTTTACCTGGGCAGGCTGGGCTCTCCCCCACTACTTCCCAGCACCGGCTCAGTTGTCGCCGAGACAGCGGTGCTCCTTCTCCTGCGACGTTCAGCCATCTTTTCAATGACGATGACTATTACAAATCCCAGCACCATCAGCCCCAGGGCGAGAACCACCTCGCCGGTCAGCGCGGTGGGAAAGGCACCCGTCGCCTCCGTGGGGAGAGAGTTCACCAGCCTGGCCCGTTTCCAGGGCCACAGTTCCCGCAAGGCGCCCAGCATAAAACCGATGAGCGCAGCTATAGTTAAGTCATGATAGTGGTTCAGCAGCCAGCGAAGGACGTTCGCGAAAGAGACAATTCCCACAGCCGCACCCGTTACGAAGACCAAGAGGATAGTCAGGTCCATCCTGACCAGCGCGCCCAAGAGGTAATGGTACTTTCCGAGCAGGACGAGGATAAAAGCCCCAGAGATGCCTGGGAGGATCATCGCGCAGATAGCCAGCATCCCACTCAGGAAGACGAACCAGAGTGCTTCAGGCGTCTGCGCAGGCCGCAAACCTACCAGCAGGTAGGCGCCAATCGTGAAAAGGGTGGCGATAAGCAGAGTGGGAGGGCCCCACTTTTTGACCCGGGTGCGAACTACATAAACGGAAGCGCTGATCAGCCCAAAAAAAAGGGCATAAACGTAGGTCGGATAAACTTCCAATGCCCAGTGCAATAGTTTCGCCATGCTAAACACCGCCGTGCCGATCCCCGCTCCTAACGCCAGAAGGAAACGCCAAGGAAATTCCTCGAAGGCTTCCTTTAAGCGCAGAGAAACCAGCCGGCGCATGAAGGGGACAACCGCACGTATAGCATCGATCAGTTCTTCATATATACCCAGCACAAAAGCCACGGTGCCCCCTGAAACACCGGGGATCACATCTGCAGTGCCCATCAGGAGTCCAGAAAGGAAAACGGCGGCATATCGGCGTTGGCCTTGCGAAAAGTTTCTGCCCATCACCCTCCTTTGCATCCCCTACGGAATTCGGGGCAGGATCAACCCCGCAGGATACCCTTTGCCAGAGTTCCAATTGCTCAGAATTATACACCCGTTGGACAGGATGTCAAAGACTTCAGCCAGATGCCATCCCAGAGTCCGTGCGGATACACGCATGTCGCTGGCACAAAAGCGCGGGCAGGATTCCCCAGCGCTAGCGTATCAACTTTCAGGGTGATCCTTCAGACCAACTTTATCCTCCGGATAGGCAAAGTGCGGCCCTTCCAAGTAGCCCAACCCATTGCTATCCAGAGCATGGAACGGACGGCGATGAAGAGAAGGATGAGGATTTGGACCGGATACAAGAATGCCAAGTAGATGGGGAAACGCAGCCGGGCCATTGCGATGGCCCACAGCGCCAGCATCTCCCCCACTGCCAGCAGTGCGAGCCAGAGGGCGAAAACGCCCCGTCCAACCCCCAGAGGCCAGAGAGCAGCGATCGCCAGCGGCTCCACCGTGACCAGCGTCAACCAGACCCAGACGAAAAGATATTCCGCCAGGCGGAAGTCAAAGACGGCGAAGAGGTTCTTGGTGAACCCCTCCAGCGCGGCCCGGAAACCGGAGTACATCCGGCAAGAAACGAAGTCCCCCACGTCCACAACCCGCCAGCGGAACCCCTTCGCCTTCACCCGCCGGCCTAAGGCGATATCGTCCACCGGGTTCGTTCGCACCGCCGCGTGCCCCCCGATCGCTTCGTAAGCCGATCGCCGGAATAGCATCCACTGGCCGTTGGTCAGGGAGAGGGCCGGGGCCCGTACCCGGTGGGCCAGGGCGAGAGGCAGGAAGGAGAAAAAACACCAGAAGATCGCCGGCACAGTGAGCCGTTCCCCCCAGGTGACCAGCCGTTGCCGAGGGAAACCGCTCACTAGGTCGGCCTGCTCCGCCAGAAGTGCCGCCACCCCCAGCCTCAACATCTGTGGATGGTGGACAGTGTCCGCATCGGTGAAGAGGAGCAGTTCTCCTGTCGCGGCGTCCGCCAGTTGCTGGCAGGCCCAGTGTTTGCCCAGCCATCCCTCCGGCAGCGGCCAGCCCGACCAGACCCGTAGCCGACGGTCCTCCCGGGCCAGCACTGCCAGGATCTCTCCCGTCCCGTCCGTAGAGCCATCATCCAGCACCAGAACCTCAAAGTCCGGATAGTCCTGGGCCAGCAGCGAACGGACGCAGTCCTCAATTACCGTCTCCTCGTTGCGGGCAGGCACCAAAAGGGAAATGCGGGGAAAACGAACAGGAGGGGGATACTCCCCCAGCCGTCTCAGTGCCAACAGGTTGCTCAGCGCGATGAGCAGCAGAATGCCCAGAAAGACGGCGATCCCGAGTTGGTGGCGAAACCAAAACGCTGTCATGGATGACGTTCACCTGTTCAATATCCGTCGGAGCCAGGGCCGGACCTGGGGCGGAGTTCTCAAGTCACGCCGGTGTTTCCAGAGAACGAGGACCAGATTCCCCGCCCAGATCGCCAGCAACGGCCCGGCCGCCCCAGACAGCAGGAGATACAACCCCAGGACCATCACGCCGAAAACCGCCGACCAGGCGTCGGTCCGGTTGAGGGCAAAGGCCAACGTCAGCGCCAGCCCCATCACCGTGGGCCCGGCCCAGAGGGTAAGCCCGCTCCAGACGCCGAAAGTAGCGGCAATGGCCTTGCCGCCCCGGAAGCGCAGGAAGGGCGAAAAAGCGTGGCCCAGAACCGGCGCTAGGGCGACCGGGGCCAATCCCCAACCGTCTATGCCGGCTTCGAAGCGGGCCAGCGCCACCGGCGTCGCTCCCTTCAGGTAGTCCAACAAAAACGCAGGGACTCCGGCCCTCCAGCCGCCGGCCCTCCAGGCGTTGGCTGCGCCGGGGTTGCCATCCCCGTAGCGACGGACGTCGGCCCGGGCCACCAGCCATCCCAACCAGACCGAGAAGGGCAGAGAGCCGGAAAGAAAGCCCACTGCTGTCCAGAACAGAACCGCACCGATGGGCAGCCCAGGCGGAGGTGCTCCCAACGGCATCCAGTACCGCCGCAACTTCGCCGCAAAGGCCGGATCGCCTCCCAGCCGCTCCTCCCGCCCAACGGTGAAAACATACCGCCCCACCTGGCCTCCGGAATGCCAGACGACAACCCGGTAGAGGCCATTGGCGGGGAGGAGAACCGTCCGCTCCTGCCGCTCCCAGTAGGAAGTTCGGGTGAAAGGTTCAAAGAAAGTGGACGGTGGGCCTTCTGGGGGTGGGATCACTTCCACCCCTTCGTCCTCGGCCAGGGAGACGACCATCGGCAGGGTACCCGCTCCCTTTGGAAGCCCCGGACCGACGAGGGCCATCGTCGGGGCGAAGTTCTCCTGACCGGGAATCTGAGGGATAACAATGAAAAAGTACACTTCCTGTCCGGCCCGTCCGTCGAAAGCGAAAACGTCCACGTCCTGGGCAGACTCCAGCGTGGCGTAGATGGCCGTGGAGGCCGAAGGGTCACTTATCCGCCAGGGCCGGTCCGGCGGGATGTCCGTCTCCTCAAAGAAGGGCTGATGGGCCCAGACCGGAGTAGCGGCCAAGAGGATTCCCAGGAAAAAGATCGGAAGGATTACAATCCAGCCCCAGTGCCGCATCTCGCTCTTTGAAGGCCGAAAAGCTTTCTTGAAGGCTCCTTCAATCTGCGCCGACTTTGATCAAAATATGCCCATTTTCTACCCGAACTGGGTAAGTGGGAAGCAGCTGTTCCCGGCGCAGGGTACCCAGAACTTTGCCCGCCATCGGTGGCCACGGAGACCACTCTATCACCTCGCCTGTATGCAGTGAAAAGACGCTGCGGTGGCGTGGGCAGATCAAGTACCCCTCTTCAGTGATCGTGGCATTTCTGAGGGGCGCACCCATATGAGGGCAGCGGGCCCCGACAGCGAAGACCTCACCTTTGTGCCGGATGAGCAGAATAAGAAGGCCGTTGACTTCCACTACCTCTCGTCCGCCTTCAGGCAGACGATGTTCATCCAAAACGTACACCCACACGGTTTTCCCTCGTCTAGAGACTTTGATTCAAAATTTGCGGAATATCTACCCCGCAGACGGTTTTCGAGCTTTCACCGTCTGACGCCATTCCTTGCTCCCCAACCGCTCCAGCGGCTTCAGATGGTGGTCCAGCTGAGAGCGCACCAAGCGGTTCCGGATGTCGTTTGGGAAGTATCCATACATTATAGGTGCCAAGAGATTGACAGCTTCTATTGCTTCCAATAACTGGGCCTCCCGATAGGCATCTTCCAAGGTCTGGATTCTCGCCCAAGCGCTCTCCGGAGAGAACTCAGCCAACCGAAGAGCTCGCTCTATTAATTTAGAGTCAACAGGAGCCTCCAGTTGTTCCGAAGAGAGGGCCTCGCGGGCCTTCTCTACGAGCCACATGTGTAAGCCTTCTTCAGATGCCATATCCCACCACACACTGGCAGCCTCTGGCTCGTGGAGGAACATCTCCACCAATCCCAAGTAGAAGCGCTCCGTCGCTTTCTCTGCCTTGTAAACAATATCTATGAAAGCAGCAACGTTGTAATGGCTCATACCTACCTCCCGAAAAGGTTTTGCAAGGCTGATCTTATATCCGGGAACCTGAACGCGAAACCTGTTTCCAACAACCTACGGGGCAAAGCCCGTTGCCCTGTCAGCAGGACTGCGGACATTTCCCCCAGGAGCAGCCGCAAAACGGGAGCTGGAACGGGAAACCAGGCTGGTCGGCGCAAGACTTGCCCCAGCACACGGACTAGTTCCCTGTTAGTGACCGGATTGGGCGCAGTTAAATTGTAGGGTCCCCGGGCATCCTCTTTTTCCATTAAGAACCGGATTGCTCGCACTTCGTCGGTGATGTGGATCCAAGGAACCCACTGGCGTCCGTCGCCTAGCGGCCCACCCACAAAGAACCGAAATGGAAGGAGCAGTCTGGGGAGTGCACCGCCCTCCAAACTCAGCACCACTCCGGTCCTGATCACTACTCGGCGCACACCCCAATCCTCCACCGGTGCAGTGGAGTACTCCCACTTCAATGCCAGCTTCCCCAGAAAATCTGAGCCAGGCGAAAAGTCCTCGGTTATCTCTTCATCTCCGCGTGGACCATAGTAGCCGACTCCAGAGGCCTGAACGACCACTGAAGGTTTCTGTTTTGCCTTCTGCACTGCCTCAACCACCGCTCGTCCGGCGTTCAGGCGGCTCTGGCGGATGCGACGCTTGCGTTCGGCCGTCCATCGTCCTTCAGCGATATTCTCTCCAGCTAAGTTGACGATAGCGTAAGCGCCATCGGCCAAATGACCCCAGCCCTGCGTGCTCCGCCCGTCCCACTTATCCAACCTTACTCCAGGCGGCAGAGCATAAGCCTTCTGGGGATTGCGGCTGAGGACGACTACTTCATATCCGGCGGCAACCAGTTCCGCCGCCAGTGCTCGGCCGATTAGACCAGTCCCTCCGGTTATTATTACCCTCCCAGTGCTTCCCTCGCCCGAACTTTTAGGTAATCAGCGATGAAGTCCGCATCCGGCCCCATGCACTGTTCTAAAGCCTCGGCGTAGGCCAGGAGATATCGGGTGAGCCACCCCCTTGGTAGAGTATAACCGCCGCGCAATCCTCGTAGCCAGGAAAAGTAAACATCCATTAGCGCCATCTCTCCTGTCGCCAGAGCAGACTTAAGGTGCAGGTTGAACTCATCTCCGAATTCTGCGAGCCAATCGTGCGCTATGCCCTGTTTCGTCAGCTTCATTAAGACCGTTCCCCATATGTCCATTTCCAAGGACCGGAAGAGCTCTAGTGCTTTCTGGTAGGATTCCGGAATCGGCTCCACCTGCATAGCCGGAGGCCCTCTCACCACCCACTGTTCGAGCCGCTGGGGAGCTTCTTCAAGTCGTTCTCCCAGAAAATACCCCGGTATCCTGCGACGAAGGGTAGGTAATTGGTTGAAAGCCCCACCACCATAGCCAAGAGGTATTCCTTCTGCTCTAAGTACGTGAGCCAACCTTACAACTTCGGCAACTATGGCTGTATATTGCGCGGCTGTAATCACCCACAGAGGCTTTACGGCCTGCAGGGTATTTTTTAGCCGATCGAGGGGGACGTTGGCTCCCAGGTAGACCACATCCCAGCCACGCTGGCGCAGAAGGTAAGTGAGAAGGCGTAGGTTGAAAGAATGAAACTCCAACGGAGGCGCAATCACCAGAAAGCGGCCAGGCCACGACGGAGGCGGGGCGGTCTGTATCAGTGATTCTATCCGGCGCACAGCTAGACTGGAAGCGAAATGCTCTTGGGCAACCGTTGCTTCTCCCGAATACCAAAGGTCTCCTATCTCCCGCAGTCCCTCCAGGAGGATTTCAAAGCAGACGGTCTCTGGCGGATAAAGGGCAAAAGCCTGGGTTAATACTGAATCCGCAGCTTTTTCGTCAAAGTTCAGGATGGCAGCCACCCATGTCTGGCGTAGTTTATCGAGGTAAACGTCCATTGGGTAAGTTTGGGTTTGGAAAGGGGAAGGAGCTTGCAGAGGGTCCTGCCCAGCTGCCTCTAGCTCTCGCCAGAGAGCCACAGCCTGGCCTATGGTCATTCCTTCGGCCACGCGCTGAGCAAGCCATTTAACAGTTTGTATATCCCGTAGAGAATAGAGGCGGCGGCCGGATGGCGAGCGATGGGGGCGCGGAAGACCATAGCGGCGCTCCCAAGCTCGTAATGTCTGGGCTGATACCCCCGTCTTTTGGGCAACAACCTTCAGGTTGAAGACCGGGGCCGTCTCTTCAGACCAGTTAACCGATTGTTTCCCCTTCATCATCACCTCTATTATAATCGACGAGGACGATGTTGTCAAATTTTTGTCCACTATCTATGCAATCATTGTATAACATGCGAAGGCCCGACGCCGCAGCGCGATGCACCTCCTTGGCCTTGCGTAAGGCGAGGAAATAAACAATAGGCAGGCTGTGCCCGTAAGATGGACCACGCGTTCACGCCGGCATAGCGTAAGCTAAAAGGTGGGTTTGAAATCTTCCCAAAGGATGCACCCAATCAAAGAGTTAATGTAAGTCCCATCGCTGAATGCCGCATCCCACCGCATTCCCTTGCAGCGAAAGCCCACTTCACAGTGGTTGAATTCGAGGACTCCCGGTCCCCGGGAGGCAGAGCCAAGGGGGGTGCGGATGGCATCAGCACCGTAGCTTTTGCCCCAGCATCCCTTCTCAAATCATAATGCCCAGGACAGCACCACGGTCCTTCCATTTGATGCGGTATAGTCCGATGTCGCCAATGAGCACTCATTCTTCGCCTATGCGCCTTTCTATAGCGTAGACGCGGCTTTTTCCCCTCTTCCGCAGCCCCTCAGATCAAAGCTCTTCGTCCTCCAGGGATATGGGGAACTTGCGAATTTTGGGGTTATTGAAACGTTCTACAGCCCACAGGGGAGCCTTTTCTTTCAGGGTTATCTCAATCAGTTCTCCTCCAGCGGCGAACTCCGTCTTCCAGCAGAGACGATACCTTACCCTCAGCCTCCAACATATCCAAGTGCCCAATTACCTCTGAGAGGGCCAGGAAGCGATTTATGGGATCCAGCTGGGGGAAAAGCTCAAGCGAGATTTCATAGGGAGTCAATGGCTCCCGCCGCAGGACCTGAAGGATTTCCTTCGCCCTTTGCTCGTGGAAGCTGAGGCGCCGCTCAATCAGCCCTGGAACATCCTCTATCGGCGGTCCGTGGCCTGGAAGGGCCAGCGCTATCGGGAGATCGGCAATACGACGAAGCTGACCCATGTAGTCCACCAGCCGGCGAGGCCGTTCACCCCCTTCCCGCTCCGGTGGCTCCACAATGGGGTTAGAGGAGATATCTCGCAGGAGGTGGTCGCTCGAGATAAGGAGCCTCCGCTCAGGTTGATACAGGCATATGAGCCCACCAGCGTGGCCTGGCGTATGCAGGACTACCCAATCTTCATCGCCCAGCCGCAGAGTATCCCCGTCTTCCAATGTGCGAGTGGGATGAACTGGAGATGCATAGATGCTTATGGACCTCCGAGCTCTGCTCACCTGCTGGATCTCTTCAACGGGCATTCCAGCCTCTTTCATGAGAGCACTGTAGAAAGCAGACCACCTCTCCCGCTCCGCTTCGTAGTCGGCCATGAGGGAGAAGTTAAAGCGGTGGGTCAGGATTTCCGGACTGGAAATTTCTGCCAGCGTTCCGGCCAATCCGTAGTGGTCGCTGTGAGCGTGGGTGAGGACCAGGCGTTTCAAGTCGGCAAGGCGAAAGCCGAGGGCAGCAAGAGCTTTTTCCAAAACTTCCCGTGCCGGTCCATACCTGGGCCCGACATCTATCAGAGTCAGAGGGTCACCTTCAGTTAAATACAAATTTACCGGTCCCACCGGGAAAGGAGTTGGCACCTGAAGGATGTGAAGGTAGGGCGGAAGAAAGGCTCGCCAGGAGTTCTCTTTCATCGTTGACACAGGTATCTTAAGGACACCGCTACTGACCTTATCAGTCCATGGTATATCCATTTTACAACGCCAGCGCTTAACTGGCAAAAGCTCTTGCAACCTTTACGTAGAGGAGTTGGCCTTGGAGAGAATATCAGTGGGGTTTCAAGGTCAATTCAAAAGTCACCGGCCCTTCTAGGAGCCTGCTGACTTCGCAGTGTTTCGCGGAATTGAGCAGTATTTTCTTTTCCCGCTCGGTAAGCCCTTCCTTCACCCAGATAACTGCGGAGATCCGGCCTCCTTCACCCGAAGCCTCTATCCCTACTTCCACTTTGAAACCCCCAAGCTCAATGCCTTTGTGGTCGGCGACCGCAGCCAAGGTTAGAGCTATACAGGAAGCTAAGGAAGCAGCCAGAAGCTCCACCGGGCAGGGCCATTGTCTTACTTTGGCATCTCTTCGTTCCACGGTTAGTGAGCAGGGGCCTGTTGAGACTTCTACCGTGCCGGGTCCACAGTAGGTAGCTGTAGCTTCAACCACGGCTTTCACCCTCCGAGGATTTCCCTGTAGAAAGCGATGGTCTGGCGAGCAACTTCATCCCAGGAAAACTCGGAGGCCCTTCTGAGCCCCCTTTCCACCAGGCTTTCCCTGAGTTCGCTGTCTTCCAAGATCGCATCAATTGCTTGGGCTATGGATTCAAGCGAGTAAGGGTTGAAGTAGAGAGCAGCATCTCCCGCCACTTCTCTCAGGGCTGGGATGTCAGAGCAGGTTACCGGGGCACCACAACTCATCGCCTCCAGAACCGGGAGGCCGAACCCCTCGTAAAGGGATGGGAAAACGAAAACGGTGGAGGCGGAGTAAAGGGCCGGCAGATCGCTATCGGGCACGCGGCCGAGCCAGCGGACAGAATCCTCCACGCCAAGCTCCCGAGCCAAAGCCCTCAATTGCTGAAAATCAGGGCCCTGGGGACCAGCGATTGCCAGAACCGAATTCAGGTGTGATTTCGCCTGAGCGAAGGCTTTAAGGAGGTTCCTCAAGTTCTTGTGGGGCTTATGGCTCCCCACATAAAGGATAAACTTTTCCGGCAAGCTGTATTTGAGGCGCACTGCCTCCCTTTCGTGGAGAGAAGGAGGATGAAAATTGGGGCTGGCTGCAAGGGGTATTATCCTCACTTTTCTCCGACCAATGGCGAAATGAGCCTTGAGGTCATCAAAAGTCAAGCGTGATACGGTTATTAGGCCCGCTGAGGCCGAGAGGGCTAAGGAGAAAAGAGGGTAGAAGAGAAGCCTGGCCCTCAGGGAAACGCTTTCGGGATATAGCAAGGGTATTAGATCGTAAACGGTGAGGATGGCAATGGAGCCATGTTTGTAGGGCATTATGTAGTAGAGGCTGTGGTACAAACAGGGCCTTAATCTGCTCAGAATCTGCGGGATGAGCCATTGCTGGCTGATGGAAAAGGGGGATACTGGGACATCTATAATTTTCACCCTGTCTCCGAAGGTAAAAGGGGAAGAGCATCGTTCGGGGTCGCGGATGAGCACCAGACACTCGCCCTTTTCCAGGAATTGAGGTAGGGCCTGGGCGAGGCTCAAACCGTATCTCCCTATTCCCGGGAAATGCTCGGTAACGGTGCGGAGGTCCAGGACGTAGTTGACGGGCATCTTGGTTTAGATGTTGTGCTGGCGGCGGAATTCTTCTATTTGCTGGCGGATTCTGGCCCGCTCGGCCAGGGCCGTTTCTATGGGCTCGGCGAGGTCTCTCTCAATGGAGTCCACAAGCGCCACCACGTTCTCCATAAACACCCTGAGAGGCTCGAGGAGGCCCACCTTTATGGGCTCCGAGAATTGTTCTTCAGCTCTGCTTCTGCCGTTGCCTTGGGGGTAAACATCTTCTTTGAGGCCCCTGAATATAACTTGGACCATTTTCTCTAGGGTCTCGGGGAGCCCCTGCAAGAGGGTTTTGATGGATTCCAAGGCCTCCCCGAGTTCGCGACCCACGCCGAAGGGGAGTTTCTGCAGTAGCCTGGCAAAGAATTCAATTACGGCTTCGGCAAAGGGCAGGACTTTGCCCAAAGCTCTGGCTATTTTTACTCCCACTTCTTCTATCCGAGAAGCAAGCCCTGAGAGTGTTTCCTCGCCTTCTCTCAGTAGTTCGCGCCAATTCAGTAAGAAAGAGAGGAAATTCCCCAATGCTTCTTCGGCCTTTGCCACCGCTTCCTTTAAGGTGCCAATGCCCATTTTTACTGTCTCAAGCGGCAGCTTTAAGGCCTTTAGGGCCGTGCTTAAAAGGGCATCAATCCCGACTTTCTCCAGTTCCTGGTAAAGTTTGAGGAGGGTGCGAAGTTTGGCTATTTCCAGCTCATATTCCACCTTGGTGATGCTCTGGCCGGCTTTGAAGCCACCAACTCCTCCGAGAGCTCCCAAGGTTACGAGGGCGCCGCCAGCAGCTGCCCCTTTGAGGAATTTGCGCCTCGTTGACTCCATAGCTTGCCTCCATTTTATACATCAAGGTTGCGGACCTTGCGGGCATGGGTCTGGATGAACCGGCGGCGAGGAGGAACACTTGAGCCCATTAGTATGCTGAAGGTCCGGTCGGCGGAGGCAGCATCTTCTATCGTCACCTGAAGGAGGGTGCGCTTTTCGGGGTTGAGGGTGGTTTCCCAAAGTTGTTCGGGGTTCATTTCGCCCAGACCCTTGTAGCGCTGTATTGTTACTCCTTTGCCCTTAAACTTCTGGAGGAGCTTCTCTTTCTCCTCTTCGTTGTAGGCATAATAATGCTCTTTCCCCACCTGGATTCGGTAGAGAGGCGGCTGGGCAATGTAAAGGTGACCTCGCTCAATTATCTGGGGCAGATATCGGTAGAACAAGGTGAGAAGCAGGGTGCGGATGTGGGCTCCATCCACATCGGCATCGCAGAGGAGGATTATCCGACCATAGCGGAGGTTTTCTATGTTGAACTGCTCTCCTACCCCTGTCCCCAGGGCCGTTATTATAGCCTTTACTTCGTTGTTTTCAAGGATTTTGTCCAGGCGGGCTTTCTCCACGTTAAGGATTTTGCCCCGGATGGGAAGGATGGCCTGGAACCTCCTGTCGCGGGCTTGCTTTGCTGATCCTCCTGCGGAGTCGCCTTCCACTATGAAGAGCTCGGTCTGGGCCGGGTCCCTGAGAGAGCAATCGGCTAATTTGCCGGGGAGGGTCATGCTTTCCAGCACGCTCTTGCGTATGACCAGGTCCCTTGCTTTGCGAGCTGCCTCGCGGGCTCTAAAGGTGGTCAGGCACTTTTCAACTATAGCCCTGGCCTCCCTGGGGTTTTCCTCGAGCCACCTGGAAAAAGCTTCGCTCATTACAGCTTCTACTTGGCTTTTGACTTCAGGGTTTCCGAGCTTGGCCTTGGTCTGGCTTTCAAATTGAGGTTCCGGAAGCTTTACACTGACGATGGCTGTGAGCCCTTCTCTGACATCCTCCCCGGTAAGGTTAGGGTCGTTCTCCTTGAGCAAGCCCTGTTTGCGGGCATACTCGTTGAGGGTTCGGGTCAAGGCGGAGCGGAAGCCCGTTAGGTGGGTCCCACCGTCCACGGTGTTTATGTTGTTGGCGAAAGTGAAGACCGACTCTGAGAATTCATCGGTATATTGCAGAGCGATCTCCACTAAGGTCCCGTTCACGGTCTTTTCCACGTAGAAAGGCGGGTGGAGGGGCGTTCGGTTCTTGTTCAGGTAACGTATGAAGGAGAGGATTCCACCCTCAAAGTAAAAAGTCATTTCCTGATCCGTCCGCTCGTCCCGGAACTTTATCGTCAGGCCTTTGGTGAGGAAGGCCATTTCCCGGAACCTCTGGGCTAAGGTGTCAAACTTGTAGTTTATCTCGCGGAAAATCTCCCTATCAGGGAGGAAGTGAACGGTGGTGCCCGTGACACTATCCCTGGAGCGGCCCACCTTCTCGACTGGGGTTACGGGTTTGCCCCGTTCGTAGCGCTGACGGTAGATGACCCCTCCTCTTTTAACTTCCACTTCCAGCCATTCCGAGAGGGCATTCACTGCCGACACTCCAACCCCATGGAGGCCTGAGGCAACCTTGTAGCTTCCAGTCCCAAATTTTGCCCCAGCATGGAGAGTAGTCATCACCACTTCCAATGCAGGTTTGCCGGTCTGGGGGTGGATGTCCACAGGGATTCCGCGGCCGTTGTCCACTACCCTTACGGAGCTATCGGGCAAGATCGTAATTTCAATGTGGGTGCAATAGCCGGCCAGGGCTTCGTCCACGGCGTTGTCCACCACTTCGTAGATGAGGTGGTGCAGACCGCGGATATCCGTTGAGCCAATATACATTCCCGGGCGCCGGCGGACCGCCTCCAGTCCTTCCAGGACTTGTATTTTACTGGCATCGTATTCCTGCCAATCCAACCCTTCCCCTCCTAAGAGCTTTTCCTAAGGTATATTATAGCATAAAACATTTGTTCGGAAAAGTGCGCCCTCGTCCCAGCTAACGAGGATTCCAGCGTTTACCTTCGCTACGGACAGCGCTTAAGTGACCCCAGGCAAGGAGGTTGCCTGCGCTTGAATTTCGTTGAACTGCTTGCGAGAACGGTAGGCCAATCGGCGGACGCCGGAGATGGTCTTAGGTGCTTGCATTTGCTCACTTTTGTGCTATCCTAAAGGGGGGCTGATATGGTTTACTCACCTTCTTTCCTGGAGCACATAACCAAGGCCCCCTTTTATCGGGGGCAAATAGTCCACATTGAACACATCCCCGAGCGGCAGGCCTGCTATGGGGAACTGGAAAAGCCTCTGCATCCTATCCTCCAGAAAGCTCTGGAAGAAATGGGCATAAGGGCTTTGTATTCCCATCAAGCCAAAGCCATAAACGCCATCCGCCGAGGGGAGAACGTGATCGTCTCAACAGGAACAGCCAGCGGAAAAACCCTCATCTACAATATCCCCGTGATAGAGGCTATCCTCCACGATCGCAGAACCCGAGCTTTGTATCTTTTCCCCACCAAAGCCTTGGCCCAGGACCAGCTCCGAAGCCTGGCTGAACTCACCCGCTTCAGCCCGATCCCCTTCGGCACCTACGATGGCGATACCCCTCAATCGGCCCGAAACAGGCTGAGGAAAACCGCTTCCATAATCCTGACCAATCCAGATATGCTCCATGTAGGAATTCTCCCGAACCATAGGCTGTGGAGTTCCTTTCTGACCCACCTCAAATTCGTGGTGATCGACGAAGCTCACGTCTACCGCGGGGTTTTCGGGTCACAGGTGGCCTGCGTCCTCAGGAGGCTGAGGCGTCTCTGCCAGTTCTACGGCTCCAAGCCAGTGTTCATCCTTTGCTCAGCTACTATCGCTAACCCTCAGGAACACGCTCAGGAGCTCATGGGCCTCCCTGTGACCGTTGTAGAGGATGACGGGGCACCCAAAGGGGCAAGGGATTTCGTTTTTTGGAATCCTCCGTTCATAGACCTGGCCCGCACTATCCGCCGCAGCCCGAACTCCGAAGCTAAAGACCTTTTTGTAGAGATGATAAAACAGGGCATAAGGACAATTGTGTTTACCAAGGCCCGCAAAGTAGCGGAACTCGTCCTCCGCTACACGCGTGAAGCCCTCGCTCAGGATTCACCTGAACTGATCCCCCTCGTAAAAGCCTACCGTGCTGGCTACCTCCCCGAGGAGCGGCGGCAGATCGAGCGCGAGCTTTTCGGGGGAAAGCTCATGGGGGTTACTGCCACAAACGCCCTGGAGCTGGGCATTGACATAGGAACTCTCGATGCTACCATAATTGTGGGATACCCGGGAACCATCGCCAGCACCTGGCAGCAGGCCGGAAGGGCGGGAAGAGGAGTGAAGCGGGCTCTCACGATCCTCATAGGCCTCGATAACCCGCTGGATCAGTATTTCATGCGGCACCCTCGGGAATTCTTCGGAAAAAGCCACGAAAACGCCCTCATAGACCCCGATAACCCCTATATCCTCGAACAGCATCTAGCCTGCGCTGCCTACGAGCGACCTCTGGAAAGCTCTGATGAGGACCTTTTCGGGCCTGGCTACCGGGAAGCAGTGGACAAACTGAAAAGGCAGGAAGTCCTCCAGAACCGCCACGGTCGCCTTTTCTACATCTTAAGAGACTATCCCGCTGAATACGTGAGCTTGCGCTCGGTTGGGGGGAGGAGCGTCCGTCTCATAGATCAGAGCAGGGGTGTAGTCCTGGAAGAGATTGAAGCTTCCTCCGCACCTTACCGCGCTCATCCGGGCGCTATCTATCTGCACCAGGGTGAGACTTACCTGGTTACCAAGCTGGATCTTGAGGAAGGGGTCGCCCTGCTTAAACCCGTGGACGTGGATTACTACACCGAGCCCAAGGAGATAAACGAAGTAAGCATAATAAAGTCGGTGAAACATCGGGAAATGAACGGTGTAATGGCCTATCTGGGCCACTTGCGGGTTTATCAACAGGTTATCGCTTACAAGAAAATACGCCATTATACGGAAGCTACCATAGGGGTGGAACCCTTGGACATGCCCCCCACTATTTTCGACACGGTGGGGCTGTGGTTTGATCTGCCGCAGAGGGCTCTGGAGGAAGTAAGGGCAAAGAAATTGGACTGGCACGGAGGGCTTCATGCTGTAGAACACGCTTCCATAGGGATGCTCCCCCTCTTCGCCATGTGCGACCGGTGGGACATAGGTGGGCTTTCAACCCCCTGCCATCCCGATACCGGTAAAGCTCAGATTTTCATTTACGATGCCTTTCCCGGCGGAGTTGGTATAGCTGAGAAAGGATTTGAACTCTTGCATCGCCTCCTGGAAGTTACACTGGAGCTTATATCAAGCTGTCCCTGCGAGGGCGGTTGCCCATCCTGTATCCAGAGCCCTAAGTGCGGGAACAACAATGAGCCTCTGGATAAAGAAGCTGCAGTAATTATCCTCAGGCACTTAACCTCATCTCAGCGCCAGACTCGCTAACCCTACCATGGCCCTGAAAGCCTTGTAGACGGTGAGGTAATCCTGGTGCATAAACTCCAGGGTGCGTCCGTCCATCCTTTTCGCTTCGGGGATAAGTTCAGCAAGGTCAGCGTACGCGCTGTTTATGAATTCCACCCTGATAGTGAAAGGGCCCTCCGGGCGGAAGAGTCTTCCTCCCTGCTTCACAGCAGCGGCAGCCGCTTTCTTGATCCTCTCCCGAGCTTCAGCAGGGGGTAGGCAGCGGGCTGAGTATCGCCCCACAGCCTCCTTCACCACCACCGTCTGGATTTCGCCCAAGAGGTCGTGGGCTTCTTTCACAACCTTATCATCCCCGGTTACGAGACCTACAGGCACGCCGAAGTTTCCTGCCAGCGCTGCATTCAATCCCAGTTCCCCTATAGGCTTCCCGTTGAGATATAAGTTGTAAACAACCCTACCCATATAGGTATGGTCCATGACGCTCGCATGGGTTCCAGCCATGGAATGGTAGCCAATGAAGAAAACTATGTCAAAGCTGCTGTCTAAGCCTTCCATCATTTCCAGGGGCTTCGGAGATCCGCTCACAAGCCAGGCCTTGGGATGGATTTCCTCTACCAAGAGGTTATCCATGGAGCCGTGGGCATCGTTGATAACGATCTCGGTGGCACCTCCCTCCAGTGCCCCCTCTACCGCGGCGTTGACCTCAAGAGTCATGAGTTTGCGGAAGCGGCTGTACTCGTCTTTGTTTTCACCCGCCTGCTTGGGGTTCACCACCCCCGAAATCCCTTCCATATCGCAGGAGATGTACACCTTCATAGGGAACCTCCTCCTATGGGATTAGGGACAATTTGTGCGCCCTTTATTTTAACCCCACAAAAGCGATTTCAGCTAGTCTAGCTTTTCCTGAGCACAGATGGGACCTATCCAGCGGCGAGTCCGAGATGGCCTTCTCCTGCTTCTTCACTAACCCGCAATGCAACCTGGTAATCTCGGATCGAATCCAAGTGGTGTTGTCCGACCTTGGAACTCATACGGTACAGAACCTCTGGCTCAACTATCCGGGCACGCTTGTGCGTTGTGGGGACGGAGTCGCGAAGGCTGTGGCCTTTAGCCCTTTCCCTGCCAATTGCCTCCCTGCGGATACAATTTTGATTTGCTTAAGTGGTCAAAGGTGTGGTAAAATAATACACGAAAGCCCCTGTAGCTCAAGAGGATAGAGCAACGGCCTCCTAAGCCGTTTGTTGCCGGTTCGAGTCCGGCCAGGGGCATTAAATGGAAGCACCGGTTTTAGGCCGGTGCTTTTTAATTGACCTCAGGAGGTAAATATGGCAAAGCTTGAGGTAGAGATCTGCGGGATAAAATTCCGCAACCCCGTGATGCCCGCCGCTGGTCCTCCGGTCTGGAATGGCGAAGCTATGAAGAGGTGCGCCGAAGGTGGTGCTGGAGGCCTTGTCTCCAAGACCATCTCGGTAACGGCAGCACAAGTTCCCCATCCCAACATGGCTGAAATCCCTGGAGGTTTCTTGAATACGGAGCTCTGGTCTGAGCTCCCACCGGAACAGTGGATTGAAAGGGAATACGCTTTAGCAAAAGAGACCGGTCTTCCCCTCATAATAAGCTTGGGATACACCGCCGAAGAGATAGCCCAGCTTGCTCCCAGGGTGAAACCGTATGCCGATGCACTGGAGCTTTCCACTCACTACATCGGGGATGATCCTCGCCCAATGATGGAGGCTATACAGGCAGCCAAGGAAGCAGTAGAGGTCCCTGTTTTTGTGAAGTTCAGCCCTTTCAGGGATGTTAGAGAGGCTGCGCTGGCTGCGAAAGAGGCCGGAGCCGATGGTATCGTGGCTATAAACTCCTTTGGCCCCGTTATGGCTATAGACATAGAAACAGGCTTTCCCCTAATGGGGAGCAGAGAAGGATACGGCTGGCTTTCGGGGCAGGCCCTCAAGCCCCTGGCCGTCCGCTGCATATTTGATATCGCCAGGACAGTGGACCTGCCCATAATAGGGGTTGGTGGAGTATCAAGGGGGGCCGATGCCGTTGAGCTCATGATGGCAGGGGCGTGGGCCGTTCAAGTTTGCACTGCCGCCATCCTCAGAGGCCCCTCCATTTTCGGCAAGATCGCTAGGGAAATTGGCGAATGGCTCGATGCTCATGGCTATTCCTCAGTGGAAGAGATTAGGGGACTGGCCATAAAAAGGGTACAGGAGCAAGAATACCGGCTTTACCCTGTGCCGCCTTTGTTGGACGTTGAGAAGTGCACCGGTTGTGGGCTGTGCGAACTCTCCTGCGTTTACGGAGCGATAAGGGTGGTGGATAAGAGGGCCATACTGGAGGTAGAAAGGTGTGCCGGGTGTGGTCTCTGTGTCACCAGGTGTCGTCCCAGGGCCCTCACTCTGTCCAGAACGGCTGAAAAGTGAGCTTTTGCTCCAGGTTTACTCGTGGGATGGGCTTTTTCAACCCTTTCAAAACCCTTGGCAAGGCGCAGATTCAGCGTTAATGATCTCACTCGCTGGATGTGCCCTGCAAAGCCAAATAAAGGAGGCTAACCGCAGTTTCCCCCGACTTTTCCGCAATAGAGATCCCGAGCAAAAGCTAACCCGGAGCCGACCGAGTAGGCAAGGTCCAAAATAGCGCAGGCTCCCGGCTGACAGCCTATCGCTGGCTTGCAACCCCGATATGTGTTATAATTTCCTCGGAGGAGCTGACAAATGCCTGAAATCCCTCCTTCTTTCAAGGCAAAAGGGAAAATCCCTCTGGCTGCCAGGATGAGACCCCGCACCCTGGAGGAATTCGTGGGCCAGGAGCACATAATTGGCCCGGGGAAAGTGCTGCGCCGAGCTATTGAGGCCGATCGCCTTTATTCCAGCCTCATCCTGTGGGGGCCACCGGGAACGGGCAAAACATCCTTAGCTATGGTTATAGCTAATGCCACCAAAAGCCACTTCCAGAGCCTGAGTGCCGTCCTGGCCGGGGTTAAGGACCTCCAACGAATCATTGAGGAAGCCAAAGCCCGCCGCAATGCCTTCGGTCAGCGAACTATCCTCCTTGTGGATGAAATCCACCGCTGGAACAAAGCCCAGCAGGATGCTCTCCTCCCTTATGTAGAAAATGGAACCATCATCCTTATAGGAGCTACCACCGAAAACCCCTACTTTGAAGTGATCCCCCCACTGGTCAGCCGCTCTCGAGTCTTCCAGCTCCGCCCTCTTACTGAAGAAGAAATCCTCCTTATTTTGAGGAGAGCCTTGCAGGATAAGGAGCGAGGCTACGGCCACCTTCAGGTAGAAATCTCCAGCGAAGCCCTCGAGCACTTGGCCAGGGTCGCCGGAGGCGATGCCAGAGTTGCCTTGAACGCTCTGGAACTGGCCGTTGAGTCCACCCCTCCTGATCCCGATGGCGCAATCCGCATAAACTTGGAGATAGTCCAGGATGCGATACAGAAAAGGGCAATCCGCTACGATAAAAAGGGAGACGAACATTACGACACCATAAGCGCCTTCATAAAAAGCGTAAGGGGGTCGGATCCCGACGCTGCCCTCTACTGGTTGGCTAAAATGGTCTACGCCGGTGAGGACCCACGCTTCATAATGCGCCGCTTGCTCATCTTAGCCGCTGAAGATGTAGGCCTCGCCGACCCCCAGGCTATCGTGGTAGTGGCGGCCTGTGCTCAGGCCCTGGAATGGGTTGGCTTGCCGGAAGCCCAGTACCACTTGGCTCTCGCCACCCTTTACTTGGCCACTGCCCCCAAATCCAACAGCGTTGGGGCTTACTTTGAGGCTTTGAGGGAAATCGAAGAGCACGGGGTCAAAGAAGTTCCGCTCCACCTGAAGGACCCCAGCCGTGATGCTGCAGCCCTGGGCCACGGAAAAGGCTACCTCTATCCCCATGCCTTTCCCGAGCACTGGGTCTCCCAGCAGTACCTCCCGGAAGGAGTGAAAGGGGGGTGGTTCAAACCGTCAATGCAGGGCTATGAAAAAGTTATAGCCGATAGGCTAAGGAGGTTAAAATGTTGCGAGCAAAAGTAGCTTTTTTCCTTTTACTTGCCTTAATCCTGACCTTTCTTCCGGCAGAGGCTTCTTCTCCAGTATGGACCGGACTTTACTACAATAACCCTAACCTTTCGGGGACACCGACTCTCGTACGCCAAGATCCCAGAATAGACTTTGATTGGGGGGCGAGCTCGCCAGACCCTTCAATCCCCGCTGATAATTTCTCAGCTCGGTGGTTCGGCATATTCAACTTCACCGCCGGAAGGTATCGCTTCACCGTAACAGTTGACGATGGGGTTCGCCTTTGGGTTGATAACGAACTCCTAATTGATAGCTGGAAGGATCAGCCTGCTACCACCTACACCGCTGAAAAAGACTTGAGCGCAGGAAATCACGTCCTCGTTCTGGAATACTACGAACACGCTGGTTTTGCCGTCATCAAACTATCCTGGGAAAGGGTTACAGCCCCCACTCCTGGAGTCTGGCTCGGGGAATACTTCAACAATAAGGATCTGGCCGGGACCCCTGTCTTCACCCGCCAGGACTCTGCCATAAATTTTGACTGGGGAACAGGCTCTCCGGACCCCCGTATCCCCCCCGATGGGTTCTCAGTCCGCTGGACCGCTGACATCTTCTTTGAAGCCGGCTCTTACACCTTCTACGCCCACACCGATGATGGTGTGAGAGTTCGGTTGGATGGAGCCCCTCTGATTGAGGCCTGGTGGGACCAGCCCGCTACAACTTATTCTGCCACCCGTTACTTGACCCGTGGCACTCACAGGCTTGAGGTCCATTACTACGAAAACACCGGCTTCGCTACCATAAAGTTCTGGTGGAACCCAGGCCCCACTCCTCCCGGCGAAGTTATAATAGTAGACGAACTCAGCCCTGGTTTCACCTGGGGAGGCCCTCTCAGGGGACGCCGCAGCGCTCCAGTAGGTTACGGAGGTCATACTTACTGGACTCGCAACGCTACTTACAACCTGGAGAACTACGGAATATGGAGGCCTTCTCTACCACGGCCCGGCTACTACGAAGTTTTCGCTTTCATCCCAAGGCAATATGCCAATACCACCAGAGCTCGTTACCGCATCTTCCACGCTGGCCAGCGCCACGATAAAATCGTAAACCAGGCCCTCTATGCCGATAGATGGGTTAGCCTTGGCACCTATTATTTCAATGCGCGAGGTAATGAGTTTGTCTTCCTCGGGGATAACACTGGCGAACCATATCTAAGCCGGCTCATAGCCTTTGACGCTGTAAAATTTGTGCCCAAATGAGGAGGTTAAACGATGAAAAGGCTGAGATGGTGGGATTACATCACTATTAACATTTACTGGCTCGGCCTGAACATAGCCTCTGGCAGCATAACTCCGATAATCCTCCCCTTTCTAGTAGCTAAGTTTGTTCCCCCTGAGGTCAAAGGCACTTATTTAGCCTACATAAGGGTGGCGGGCCTGGCCGTAGCCATGATGATACAGCCCATGGCCGGGCTTCTGAGCGACCGCAACACCTCCCGATGGGGCAAGAGGAGGCCCTTCATCTTTGTGGGCACTATGCTGGACCTCCTCTTCCTAGCTATCATAGCCCTGGCCCAGGATTACTGGACCCTCTTTGCTGGCATCCTGCTCCTGCAGTTCTCCTCCAACATAGCCCACGGTGCCCTCCAAGGCTTGATCCCCGACTTGGTTCCCGAAGATCAGAGGGGAAGAGCTTCGGGAGTTAAGGCCATAATGGAGCTTCTGCCTATCCTCATAGTAGTAATCATTGGCCCCATGCTGGAAAGGGGCTACCTCTGGGGAGCCATCGGTTTCATAATGCTCTCTTTCCTGATAACTATGGCCATAACCGTAGCTTTCGTCCGTGAAGAACCCCTCAGGGAGAAGCCCACAGAGCCACTGGCTGGCCCTCTCCTCAGGCTAGTAGCCCTTACTGCTATCTTCGTAGGGATAACCCAGCTTTCCCAGCGCCTCGTCAGCTGGGTTGGAGGGCAAACAGGAGCTACAGGGCTCGGCATCCTGATTGTGGGACTGACAGGGCTCCTGGCAATGGCTGGCTCCATAATCATTGGCGTATATTTTGCGGCCAGAGTTGGCCTGGGCCCAGAAGCCCTTTTCCATTCCGGCTTCATCTGGTGGGTGATAAACCGCCTACTTTTCCTGGCAGCCATTGGCTCCATTCAGGGTTTTGCCCAATACTTCCTGGCCGATGTCCTGAAGGTTGAGAAGCCGGCTACTTTAACCGCCATCCTGATGGCTGTGGTCGCTGTTTTCCTCTTGCCTTCGGCCTTGGTGAGCGGATGGCTTTCGGACCGCTTCGGTAGGTTCAGGCTTGTGCTGGCTTCTTGTTTAATCGGCGCATTCGGGACTTTCCTCCTCCTTTCCTCTCCTAATGTTCCGATGGTGATGCTGAGCGGGTGCATAATAGGGATTGGAGCCGGAATCTTCATGGCCACTAACTGGGCTTTGGGGACCGATATCGTTCCCCCGGCTAAGGCCGGGCTTTTCTTGGGGATCTCCAACTTGGCAGGTGCAGGGGCCGGAATAGTGGGAGCAGGCATAGGCGGCCCCATGGCTGACTTCTTTAACCTGGCAAGGCCAGGATTCGGGTGGCTCGTGATCTACGCTCTCTATGGAGTTCTCCTTATCCTGGCTGCTATTACCCTCTTCCGGGTCAGGGCCCCAGTAGCCCAGAAGCTAGCTTAAAACCCAATGGAGGGGTCTTGCCTTCTGGAATGGGCAAGGCCCCTCTCTGCATGAGGGGAAATTATGCTTCCCTGGCTGCTCTCCGCAACCGCCTCCGCCCTTTTCCTTCTCGTTTCCCTCACCACCGGTGGACTCGGTTTTCCTCTGGACGATGCCTGGATCCACCAGACCTATGCCCGGAACCTCGTCCGCTACGGCGAATGGGCTTACGTGCCAGGACACCCAAGTGCCGGTTCTACTTCCCCCCTCTGGTCTTTTCTTCTGGCCTTTTCTTACCTCCTGGGCCTTAACTACAAGACTTGGACCTTTGGGCTGGGCATAGTCCTCTTTATAGCAACGGTGTGGACGGTTGAGAAAGTAGCAATTGGTTTCGGGTGGGGTAGGAGGGAAGCTTTCCTGGCTGCTTGCTTTGCTGCTCTGGAATGGCACATGGTTTGGGCCGCTGTCTCCGGGATGGAGATACCACTCTTTGCTTTCCTTTCCCTCTTCTCTATGGCCCTTTTCCTGGAAGGATGGCCACTCCAGGGGCGATCTGCCCTCAGGATGGCGGGAATGGGCCTCCTTGCGGGACTCCTATGCCTTGTAAGGCCCGAGGGTCTGATCCTTGGCATCCTCTTTTTCTCCATTAGCTTCCTGATAAGTCCCTCAAGGGCTGTGGTTTTTGCAGCAGGGATGGCTCTCTGCTTGGGAGCTTACGGTGCTTTCAACTTCTATCTTTCCGGTAGCTTTTTCCCCAACACCTTCTACGCCAAAGCCGCTGAGTACCGGGAACTGGTGGAGATGTTCCCTATCTGGAAGCGATTTCTCGGCGTCATCTTTCCCGCCTTAGTAGGGGCTCAGGTGATGCTTATACCCGGTTTTTTGTGGAGCATGGTCAAAGGATTTAGCTCCAGAGAGAGGCTCCTCAGGGCTGTCCCGATCTTGTGGTTTTTCCTTTTACCGATGGCCTATGCCCTTCGCCTTCCCGTGAATTACCAGCACGGGCGCTACGTAATGCCGGTGATCCCAGTGCTGGTAGCTTTAGGAGTACCGGGAACTCTTGAACTAACAAAGAAACTTCCGAGGTTGCCGGCTAAAGTGTGGGTGATCTCTACGTTTATTTTGCTACTCGCTTTCCTCGTTCTGGGGGCGAGAGCTTACGCTAACGACGTAGGCATAATTCAGTGCGAGATGGTGAGAGTGGCCCATTGGCTTGCGGAGAACACCCCCCCGGGCTCCTTGATCGCTGTCCACGATATAGGAGCCATAGGCTACTTTTCGGATCGGGAAATCCTGGATTTGGCAGGCCTTGTTAACCCCGAAGTTATCCCTTTCATCCGCGATGAAGGGAGGCTTAAGCAGTTCATACTTGGCCGCGGAGCCGATTACCTCGTGACCTTCCCCTCCTGGTATCCGAAACTGGTAAAGGATCCTGCTTTCACCCCCGTCTACTCTACTGGATGTGGTTTGACGGTTGAGGCCGGCAGTGATAATATAACCGTGTATGCAGTCAAAAAAGCGCCTTTCAAGAAACCTCTTGGTGCTTTCAGGCACCACGTTTCTCATGTTAACAGGAAGCATGACCTGGTCCTCTCTTTTGCCCCTCTACTTGAGGGAACGGGGGGCGGAGGATGTGCAGGTTGGCTTTGCTTTTACTTTAATGACAGCCAGCTATGCAGCCACGCAATTTCTCGGAGGATTTGTTACTGATCGCTTCGGCAGGAAAATGGCTATCGTCATTCCTACCTTCCTCTTCATTCCCCTCTACATTGCTCTGGCTTTTGCCAGTTCCTGGTATGAAGCTGTAATAATTTTGGTGCTCGTTAATACGATAGGCGCCATCCAATGGCCGGGATTCATAGCTTTCATAGCCGAATCATCCACCGATGAGGGGACTGGGAGCGCCTTCGGAGTATTTGAGTTCGCAGCAGGTCTGGGCTACGTAGCGGGGCCAGCCTTGGGAGCCTGGCTTATCAATTACACAGGTTACAGTTACCTTTTCCTCGGTACGGCTCTGGTTTCCGCTGTTTGTGGCCCCCTTAGGCTTTTCCTGCTGGAAGAACCTCCCAAACCCGTGGAATCGGGGAAAACTGCCTCTTGGAAAGAACTCTTTGTCGGCCCTTTTATCCTTGCCCTCATGGCCTCGGTCGCCATAAGCTGGCTCAATAACCTTACCATCTGGGGACCTTTCATCGCCCTGCACGCTAAAGACCTTTGGGGGTGGAGCGAATCGGAGGTGAACAAAGCAATGGCCATAGGGAGCATGGCCCTCCCACTGGTTAGCCTCGTAGCCGGAAAGATAACTGATCGTTATGGAGACGCGCAGGTTTTGGTGGTAGGCTCGTTGCTTTTCCCCGCTCTGATGGTGCTCCTTGCCTATCTTAAGCCTTCTCTAATTTTCTGGTTCGTGCTCCTGTTGGTTTTTGCTTTCTCTCAGTTAGCTTGGATAGCTTATAGCACTTTCATTGCCCACCAGGCCCCAGCTCAGTACAGAGGGAGCTTCCTGGGCATTGTCGGCACAATTTCTGGACTACTAGGGTCACTCTCGCCGGGATTTGGAGGGATCCTCAGGAGGGAGTGGGGTTCCTTTGCACCCTTCTGGCTTGCTTTCCTCTGCGGGATAGGATTAGCGGCTGCGGTGCTTTTAAGGAGAGAAGAATTAGACGTGATTTACACCGTAGGCCACTCCAACCGTTCACTGGATGAGTTTATTTCTCTGCTCCGTAGCCACAAAATCAGGGTTGTAGCTGATGTGAGGCGCTTTCCCTATTCCAGGCATAACCCTCAGTTCAATCAGGAGAACCTCAAAAAAGCCCTGAAAACTGTAGGGATAGAATATGTCTGGCTGGGCAACGAGCTCGGCGGATATCGCACCGGTGGTTACGAAGAGCACATTAAGGGCGAGGAATTTCAGAAAGGCCTAGAGAGACTAGAATTCCTAGCTTTTCACAAGCGCACGGCCATAATGTGCGCCGAAAAACTGTGGTTCCGCTGCCATCGGCGCTTCATAGCCGATGAATTGGTGCAGAGGGGATGGGAAGTCCTGCACATTGTAGAAGCCGACACACTTCCCTCGCACCACAAGTTCAAGACCCAAGGATAGCCGAGCAGGAAGAAAGCTTATCCTTAAGAGTTCCCGGAGCGTTCTCAAGCGTTATCCCAAGCCTTTCGGCAAGGATGCAGCAGAACTTTTTCTCATCGGGATCCTCACCTGCGTCCTCAAAGCAAATTTCCAGGGCTTTCACCTTTTCGCCTCTATTAAGAGCGGTAAAAAGTGCATTTGTCCTGACCATTTCCCAACCTCCTAATAGGCTCTGGTTTAATTTTACCCAAAATGGACTAAATAAGTCAAGTTTGTTCTCCCTTTCACCAAACATTGGCCATGGAGCGTATAGGGTTAAAATCCTTGTCTTGGATTTTCTCTTATGGTAAACTTAAGCCAAAAAGTCGGGGAGGAAGGGCGCTATGGAGAAAAGAGTGTTCAGTGGAGCTCGCCCCACGGGGAGGCAGCACCTGGGCAATTATCTGGGAGCCATCAGGAATTACGTGGCCCTTCAGGAGCAAGGCTATGAAACCATTTATTGCGTTGTGGATCTGCATGCCATGACCACTTCTTTTGAGAACTTGCGGGAGCTCACGGCCGAGATGGTCCTGGATTGGCTGGCTGCAGGGGTAGACCCGAGGAAGTCCATTGTTTTTGTCCAATCCTCGGTACCGGAAGTAATAGAGCTTGCCTGGTATTTCTCCAGCATAACACCTCTAGGTTGGCTCCTTCGCCTACCCACTTTCAAGGAGAAAGTTAGAGCTCAACCCGATAACGTCAACTATGGCCTTGTGGGTTACCCTGTCCTCATGGCTGCGGATATAACCCTCTACAAAGCAGAAGTTGTCCCCGTAGGGGTGGACCAAGCTCCTCACCTTGAGTTTACCAGGGAAGTGGTGCGCCGTTTCAATCACCTCTTCGGGCCGGTGCTAGTAGAACCTCAAGCTCTCTACACTGATTTTCCCAAAGTTTTGGGCATTGATGGCGTTAACAAGATGAGCAAGTCCCTCAACAACCATATAGAAATCTCCGCTTCCCCCGAGGAAATCCACCAGCGGGTCATGATGATGGTGACCGATCCCCAGCGAACCCACCGCCATATCCCGGGCCGCCCTGAGGTCTGCAACGTTTTCTCCTTCCACAAGTTCTTCTCACCCAATGAGGTGGAAATGATAAACAGCGAATGCCGGACTGCTGGTATCGGCTGCGTGGATTGCAAGAAGATTCTATCCCGCAACATAAGCGATTATTTCGCCCCCTTCCGTGAGAAGCGCAATGAGTTCGCTTCCGAACCTTCCTACGTGTGGGATGTTCTGGAGGATGGTCGGCGCAGGGCCAAGGTTATAGCCGAGAGGACGATGACGGAGGTCAGGGAGGCAATCTACAGCAAGAAAACAGCTGGAGGGTCAGTGCTATGATGCCCGCCCCAGCCGTCAGGATGGTCAATATAGTTAAAAGGTTCCCAGGAGTCATAGCCAACGACCACATCAACTTTGAGGCTGCGCCAGGGGAGATACACGCCCTTCTTGGGGAGAACGGAGCCGGCAAGACGACGCTCATGAATATCCTCTACGGAATCTACCAAGCTGATGAGGGCGAAATTTACATAAACGGACGCAAAGTCCACATCCGTTCGCCGAGGGACGCTATAGCTCTGGGCATAGGAATGGTTCACCAGCACTTCCACCTAATTCCCTCCCACACCGTCGGGGAAAACATAGTGCTTGGCTTACCAGGCAATTTCTTCTTTCCGCTGGAAAGGGTCAGGAAAAACATCGAAAAGATTTTGGAGCAATACGGGATCAAGGTAGACTTGGATGCTTACGTATGGCAGCTTTCAGCTGGGGAAAAGCAAAGGGTGGAGATCGCTAAAGCTCTCTACCGAAATGCCAGGATTTTAATCTTAGATGAGCCCACCACAATGCTGACCCCCTCTGAAACTGGCGAGCTCTTTGAGTCTTTGAAACGCATGGCCAAGGAGGGGAGAACCATTATCTTCATAACTCACAAGCTGAGAGAGGTAATGGAGGTGAGTGACAGGGTTACGGTTCTGAGGAAAGGGAAGGTGGTGGGGACAGCTAAAACATCCGAGGTCACCATACCCCAGCTCGCCGAAATGATGGTGGGGGAACAGGCTTTTTGCGAGCTTGTCCTTCCTCCTAACGAAAAAGGCCAGACGGTTCTTGAGGTCAGGGAACTCTGTGCCTTCAATGATAAAGGGCTTCCGGCTCTAAAAAACATCTCTTTCTCCGTACGGGGAGGAGAAATCTTCGGGATTGCAGGGGTAGCTGGAAATGGTCAGAAGGAGCTTGTAGAGGTAATAACCGGCCTTCGGAAAGCCTGTTCGGGTCAAGTTTTGCTCGATGGCAAGGATATCACTAACCTCTCACCCGGAGAGATTGCCAGCCTGGGAGTCGCCCATGTCCCTGAGGAGAGGATAAGCGTAGGGCTCGCCCCTAACATGAGCGTACTGGATAACCTCCTCCTCAAACTCTATCGGCACCCTCAATTCTGCCGCCATTTCATCATTGATTACCGGAAAGCAGGGAAATTTGCAGAACAGAAAATTAACGAGTTTGAGATAATTACCCCCAGCAAGGGAACTCCAGCCAAGCTCCTTTCGGGAGGGAATATACAGCGCCTCATCCTGGCCAGGGAAATCAGCGGTAACCCCAGGCTGATTGTAGCGGCTCACCCTACTTATGGTCTGGACATAAAAGCTATGGATTACGTCCGGCGCCAGCTTATAGAGCAACGCAACCGCGGAACTGCCATCCTCCTAATCTCGGAAGATCTAGAAGAAATTATGTGCATGAGCGACCGCATCGCTGTAATGTTTGAGGGTCAACTGGTGGGCATAATGGAAGCCCATGAGGCAGACATCAAAACCGTAGGACTTATGATGGCAGGTATACGGCCGGAGACATGATAGAGGAGCAACTGAAGGCAGTCCCGCCAGAGACGGGCGTCTACATATTTAAGGATTCCCGGGGGCAGGTTCTCTACGTAGGCAAGGCCGTTAACTTGCGAAGCCGGGTTCGTTCTTATTTCCATCCTTCAAACCAGTCTTCCGTTAAGGTGCGCCTTCTCGCGGAGAAGGTGGCTTCGATTGAGTTTATATTGACTCGGAACGAAGTGGAGGCTCTGGTCCTAGAGTGCAACCTGATAAAGAGATATCGCCCCCCTTTCAACATCCGCCTTCGGGACGACAAACAATACCCCTATGTCAAAATTACTTGGCAGGAAACTTACCCTCGCATCCTGGTTACAAGGAGAATGGAAAATGATGGCTCCCTCTACTTTGGTCCTTACACCTCTACCTTGGCGTTGCACCAGACCATGGACTTGATCCGTAAGGTGTTCCCTTACGCCACTTGTTCCGATCCATCCCCGGGAAAGAGGATTCGCCCCTGTCTTTACTACGATATGGGCCGGTGCGTCGGTCCATGCACAGGAGAAATCTCTCCTGAGGAATACAGGGCTTTAATAGAGCAGGTCATCCTGTTGCTCAAGGGACGAACCGAAGAAATAGTAGCCGACCTCCGGAGGAAAATGGAGGAAGCAGCTTCTGCCCTGGCTTTCGAGAAAGCAGCAGTCATAAGGGACCAGATTTTCGCTCTGGAAAAAATCTCGCAGCATCAGCGTGTGGTTTCCTCCACACTTCGGGATGAAGACTTCATTGCCCACTTTCAATCGGGAGAGGAGGCTTGCGTTCAGGTCTTCTTTGTGAGGAGCGGGAAATTGGTGGGCAGGGAATATTTCCTTTTGGAGGGGGCCGAACTGGAGAAGGGGCAAGCACTGGCCGCTTTCCTCAAGCAATTTTACGAACGAGCTGCTTTTATACCACCGGAGATAATTGTTTCGGAGGAAATTGAAGAAGCCCCGGTCATTGAGGAGTGGCTCCGTTACCGCCGGGGTGGAGACGTTAAACTGAGGCTTCCCCAGGACGATCTGGAAAAAGAATTGATAGAGATGGCCCTCCTGAACGCGGCCGAAATGCTGGAGAGTGCAAGGGAAAGCCGTGAAAGAGAGAAAAAGAGGGGTCTAGATGCCCTGAGAGAATTAGAGGAAGTTTTGGATTTGCCCAGGCTCCCTGTCCGAATTGAGTGTTATGATGTTTCACACATACAAGGTGAATGGGCCACGGGAAGCATGGTGGTTTTCGTCAATGGTCTTCCCCGCAAAGCTCTCTACCGCCACTTCCGAATAAGGGAGGTGGAAAAGATCGATGACTACGCAATGCTGAGGGAAGTTCTGGAACGGCGCTTCCGGCGTTACCTCGAAGCAAGGGAAAGCGAACTTCGGCTGGCAGTTTCCGATGAACCTTGGCCCCATAGGCCTGACTTGGTGCTGGTGGATGGCGGAAAAGGACAGCTTGGGGTTGCTCTGAAAGTGCTGGAAACCATGGGCATAGAGGACATTCCGGTAGCTGCCTTGGCCAAGAGGGAAGAAGAGCTTTTCGTCCCAGGGCGAGAAGAACCGATAAAGCTCTCGCCGGGTTCTAAAGCCTTATCCCTTCTTCAGCGTATCCGGGACGAAGCCCACCGCTTTGCCATTTCTTACCACCACAAATTATCTCGCAAGGAAACCCTTTCGGCTTCCCTTGAAGCCATCCCGGGCATAGGTCCGAAGCGACGCCGTGCTTTAATGGAGCGCTTCGGTTCTTTAGAAGCCCTCAGAAAAGCCGAGGTGGACGAAATAGCCTCCGTGCCCGGTATCACCCGTAACCTGGCCCTGAGGTTAAAAGAATTTCTCCAGAGTTCTGAAACCCAAGGGCATTGAGACAGACCTGCTCAGGGGAATGTTATGGAAAGGCGAGGGCTTGAGTCAGCGGTTGAAGTTCCCGTTAGCGTGGGGGAAGCGCTGGGGGACAAGGCAACTCTTGACCTTACTATCATGGTTCATGAAGGCCATTCCCTAAGTAAACTCACACGGAGGCACTGGTATGGAAAAAAGAGGCATTGAGATAGCGGTGGAAGTTCCCGTAAGTGTCAGGGAAGCTTTGGGGGATAAGGCAACTCTGGACCTCATCACATGGCTCAGCAAGCTGATCCCCCCCTCTCCCGTGACCCGTAACGAATTCAACGAAGTTATCTTGCGCCTGGACAGCTTGGAAAAGGACCTCAGAGCTTTGAGAGAAGAGCTGGTTTCTTTCAAAGATTCGGTGGATAAACGCTTTGAATCCGTGGACAAGCGCTTTGAGGCTGTCAACGCCCGCATTGATTCAGTACACGACCGGATCGATGCCCTGAGGAAGGACGTAGATGACCGGATCGATGCTTTGAACGGGCGCTTTGACTCCTTCCAGAGGAGCATGGAGACGAGGCTTGACCTCATCCAAGATAGGATGCTGGTCCAGGCACGGTGGTTCGTAGGCTCAATCGCCATCCTGGGCACCGTAATCAGCATCCTCCTAGCCATAGGGCAATTCGTGAGGTAAACTCCCACGGAGGCACTGAGATGGAAAAAAGAGGCATTGAGATAGCAGTGGAAGTTCCCGTAAGCGTCAGGGAAGCTTTAGGGGATAAGGCAACTCTGGACTTAATCGCGTGGCTCAGCAAGCTTATTCCCCCCTCTCCTGTAACCCGTGATGAATTCAATGAGGTTATTCTGCGACTTGATGGTCTGGAGAAAGACCTCAGGGCTTTAAGGGAAGAGGTGGTTGCTTTCAAAGATTCAGTGGATAGACGCTTTGAGGCTGTCAATGCTCGCATTGATTCAGTCCATGACCGGATTGATGCCCTGAGGAAGGACATGGATGACCGGATTGATTCCTTTCAGAGGAGCATGGAGACAAGGCTTGACCTCATCCAGGAGAGGATGCTGGTTCAGGCGCGGTGGTTTGTAGGCTCGATAGCCATCTTGGGCACCGTCATCAGCATTCTTTTAGCTATAGGGCAGTTCCTTAAGTGATTGACCAGTGCGGGAATGTGCCGGTGTGTTCCTCTGAGCGATTAAGCGATTTCAAGAGGATCGCATACAAAGGGAGAAAAGAGGCAAAGCGCTTTTTCAAGTTTGCCATTGTCGGGGCAACAGGCACAGTGGTAGATTTTAGCCTTCTTAATTTAGGCATCCTCGTGTTTGGCTTGTCCAAAACCCTTGCTAATACTATTTCCTTTTCAGCGGCAGTAGTGAATAACTTCCTGTGGAATCAATTGTGGACCTTCCCTGAGTCCCGCTCTTCCTCCTTTTGGTCCAAATTTTGGAAGTTCGCCCTGGTCAGTGTGGTGGGATATTTCTTGAACCAAACCCTTTTCCTTGGCCTTGATCACCTTTTCTTCCACCGCTTTGGAGCCCTCGGATATAATATCTCCAAGGCTATCGCTATCGCCGTTGTGCTTTTCTGGAACTTTGGAGCGAACAGGTTCTGGACCTACAAAGAGGTTTGAAATGCGAATAGGAGTTGATTACACCGCAGCTGTAAGGCAGAAGGCTGGCATAGGGAGGTACGTACGCGAGCTCTTCAGGCATGTTGGGGAAATTGATCAGGAGAATTTTTACATACTAGTGGTGCCCAGGGATTCTGCCCTTCACCCGCTTCCCTCCAATTTCCGTTACGTTAGGCTACCTCTAACCGAACGGATGGTTTACATCTTCTGGCAGAGGCTGAAGGTCCCGATACCGGCCGAAGCTTTCACCGGCCCTTTAAACCTCTTTCATTCTCCCGACTTTGTACTGCCCCCCTTGGCTTTCACCCCTTCCATCCTCACTATCCACGATCTCTCTTTCCTGAGGCTACCAGAATGTTTTACAGCAAACCTGCTGAATTACCTCTCCAGAGCAGTTCCTCGCTCGGTGCGGCGAGCGGATTTCATCCTGGCCGATTCAGGCAATACCTTGAAGGACCTTGTAGAACTGATGGGGGTGCCATCGGAAAAAGTGGAGGTTTTGTACGCCGGAGTAGGGGAAAACTTTAAACCTTCGGACGGAGAAAAGGCCCGCGTCCGCTATGGTTTGCCCCAGAGGTTCATCCTAAGCCTGGGGACCCTGGAGCCGCGCAAGAATTTCCCAAGGCTGATACAGGCTTTCGCTCTGCTCAAAGAGAATCTGAAGCCGAGGAACGACCTCAAGCTGGTTATCGCCGGACGAAAGGGGTGGCTTTACGATGACATTTTCAAAGCAGTGGAAGAGTGCGGGCTGAGAGGGGAAGTGGTTTTCCCAGGCTATGTGGAGGAGGAAGACCTACCATCCCTCTATTCGGCTGCGGAGCTCTTCGTTTACCCCTCCCTCTACGAAGGTTTCGGGCTGCCACCTCTAGAGGCGATGGCTTGCGGGGTCCCTGTGGCCGCTTCTGAGGCTCCCCCTTTGCCCGAAATCCTGGGCGACGCCGCTCTATTCTTCCCTCCTCGCGATGTGGAGGCTATGGCTTCAGCTATGGAGAAGGCCTTGCAGGATGGAGAATTGCGCCGGAAATTGCGGGAGAAAGGTTTTGCCCGCAGTTCTCTTTTCTCCTGGGACAAATCGGCCCGGAAACTCTTGGAAATCTACCAGCGTCTGGGGAAAAGGTCATGAGAAAGTGGTTCCTTCTCCTGGCTCTGCTGCTGGCTCTGGCCGGCTACTGGGCTCCCTGGGTGAACCACAAAGCCTCCGCACTGGTCTTGACTGGGCTGGACATGGCTGAATACGTCAAGTTCCTGCCCCAGTTCCGCTCAGGTGAGCTCAGGTTCATGCGGGAAGTTTTCTACCTCCCGCTCTTCCTTTCCTCCATTTCCCTTACTCTGCTGGCTTCATCCGCGAGCCTTGGCTATCCAGGTTGGGCAAAAGTTTTGACGATTTTCCTGGCCTGGACCATGGCCTTATCTATGCTTCCACCGGCCTGGTCTCCTCCGATTTTGCTGCAACCCGAATTTATCCGCCAGACCGCAGCCCTCATTTTCTGTCTGGCTCTACCCCTTGCGTGGCCTCTTCTGAAAAGGGTGCCCACCCGTGCGCTCTGGTGTTTCCTGCTCCTGACCAGCCTCGCCAGCAGTATATTCCCCACTTTTTACTTTGAAAAAACCCGACCTTCCATCGCATCAATTTATGCTCAGCCATTGGACTGGGGCTGGGGGATTTACCTTATGCTGGTAGGGTTTGCTTTCCTGGGAGGGCTTTCGCTCTGGGAACTGAGCCGGGGCAGAGGTCGCAAGCTCCCCGATGGTGGTTCGCCCGAAGCTGTCGCTCAGCCGGAAGCCATTGCCAGAGCAGCTGGGATACTGGCTGCGGGCAATGTGGCCAGCCGGATTATGGGCCTGGGGCGTGAGACCATAATCGCCCATTATTTTGGGGCTACGGGGGAGGTGAGTGCCTTCCGGGTGGCTTCTATTATCCCCACAATGGTCTACGAACTGTTGATCGGAGGCATGTTGAGCGCGGCTCTGGTGCCGGTCCTGAGCGAATACGCTGCGTCGGGAAAGAAGGAAGACCTAGGCAGAGTAGTGGGAGTGGTACTGGGTATCTTCGGTCTGGGTCTGGGGATCGTGGTGGCGGTTATTGAACTAGCCGCTCCAGGTGTAGCCTGGCTTCTGGGGGGCGGCTTTTCCCCTGAGCTCCGGTCTCTCACCGCTTCCCTCATCAGGATAATAATCCCGGCTCTTTTCATTTTCGGTTGCAGTGGAATCCTGACTGGCCTCCTCTATGCCCTCAGGCGATTTTCGGCTCCGGCCTTCGGTGCTGCAGTGTACAATCTGGGGATAATCCTGGCGGCTCCTCTGCTTTCCCGTTTCGTTGATATCTACAGCCTCGCTCTGGGGATAATCATGGGAGCCCTCTTCCAGTTCCTCATCCTCATCCCTTCGCTCAGGGATATACCCATAAGGCTTTCCTTCAACTTGAGGCATCCTGCTCTAAAGCGCATAATCCTCCTTTACTTGCCTATCGCAGCCGGACTGATAATCAGTGAAATTCAGATAGCCATAGACCGGAACCTTGCTTCCTGGACGGGACCCAGCAGCATCGCTTGGATGGCCAATGCCACAACTCTTATCCAGTTCCCCCATGGTCTTATCTCTATTGCTATTTCCACGGCCATTCTTCCGACTCTGGCTAGAATTGCTGTTTCCTGGGGGAAAACTGAGGATTTCCTTGAGACCCTGGCTTCGGGGATAAAGCTGGTGCTGGCGGCAGCGATCCCAGCCACGGTGGGCCTCTTTGTCCTTTCCTACCCGATAATTGCCACCATCTTTGAGCACGGTCGTTTCACCCCTTACGATACCCATTATACGGTGCTGGCCCTCAGGCTCTACCTCATCGGTTTGGTGTTTGCTTCGGTGGACTGGCCTCTTAACTATGCTTTTTACGCCCGAAAAGATACTTTCACTCCCGCTATGGTGGGAGTGCTTTCAGTTCTGGTTTACTTAGCGGTCGCCCTGGCCCTGATAAAACCTCTGGGGATGGCAGGCCTCGTTCTAGCCGATTCCGCCAAGCATATAAGCCATTGCTTTACTATGCTCTTCATGCTTCGGCGCAAAGTGGGTAGCCTAAAGGGGTACGGGATTTCTCGCACTATTTTGAAAGCTGGGCTGGCTTCTCTGGCTATGGCTTTTGCCGTGGTGGAAGCAATCCAGGTTATACCTCAGAGCTCTTTCCAGGGGAGACTAACGGCAGTAATAGCTGGCGGAGTTATAGGAGCAGGGGTCTATTTGGCTGTGGCCATGCTCATGAAAATGGAAGAAATCCTACTTCTTAAGGATGCCTTCCTGGCCCGCTTGCGTCGGGCCTAAAGCAGGCTGACGGGGTCTACTTCAATTCTCCACCCCGGGGGAAAGACCATCTCTTCCAATAGGGCCTGGGGGTTAGGGGCCAAGATAATTATCTGCCAGCGGTATCGGCCTCGGAGGCGGGGGAAGAAGCAAGGCACGGGACCTATAAGGCGGACCCCTTCCCTTGAGCCAAGTGTAGTAACGAGTTTCTGGTACAATTTTACTGCCTTTTCCCGGCAGTTTTTCTCACTGGTGTGCTGGTAAAGCAGACGGATTACCCCATTTAATGGCGGGTAGGAATGCAAATGCCTGAATTCCATTTCCTTACGGAAGAAACCTTCATAATCGTGGTGCCTGGCTAATTGTATAGCGTAATGGTCCGGAGTGTACGTCTGGATTATAACCCGCCCACCGAGAGGGCTGCGCCCGGCTCTCCCAGCCACTTGCATCAGCAACTGAAAGGTCCTCTCAGCCGACCATAGGTCAGGAAGGTGCAAGGCCGTATCAGCCGAGATCACCCCGACCAGGGTTACGTAGGGCAAGTCGAGGCCTTTGGCTATCATCTGGGTGCCCACTAGAACATCGGCTTGGCGGGAAGCAAATTTTTCCAAAATTATTTGGTAGGCGTACTTCCACACCACAGTATCTCGGTCAAGCCTTAGGGTCCGCGCGCTGGGGAATAGCCGCAGCACTTCATCTTCCACCTTTTCAGTCCCCAAGCCGAAATAGCGGATGTGCTGGCTTCCACAAGCTGGGCATGATGAAGACACCTCGTAGCTGCGGCCGCAGTGGTGGCAGAGGAGTAATGGCCCCTTGCCCTTGTGGTAAGTGAGAGGGACATCACATCGCCTGCACTTGACCACATATCCGCAGCTTCGGCAGATGACGAAGGTGGATGTTCCCCGGCGGTTCAGGAAGAGAATAGCTTGGTGCCCTGCTTCAAGGGTCTCTTTCAGGGCTTCGGTGAGTGCGCGGCTGAAAATCCCCCTATGCCCGGCCTTGAACTCTTCCCTCATATCCACGATTTCCACTGGGGGGAGGCCAGAGGAATAGAGATCTTCCCTCTCCTTCAGGAGGATGAAGGGGCTCTTGCCTCCGAGGTCTTTCGGTCTCCACAGTACGCGCCTGGGCAACTCCAGCAAGCGGATTTCCCCTTTCAGGGCTTTATAGAAAGTTGCCAAATCGGGGGTGGCGCTCCCCAGGATGACCACCGAGCCGGTTATCCGGCCCAGCTCCATGGCCACATCCCTGGCGTGATAGTAGGGCCTCTTCTGGCTCTTATAGGAGCGATCGTGCTCTTCATCCACTACTATGAGGCCAGGGTTGGGGAGGGGAGCGAAAACGGCTGAGCGGGGCCCTATCACTACGCTCACTTCTCCACGCCTTATCCTCCACCAGGTATCGTATCGCTCACCGAGGGAGAGCTTGCTGTGGATCACCGCTATTTTCCCGGGAAACCGAGAGCCAAAGCGCTGAACGGTCTGGGGGGTTAGGGAGATTTCCGGTATAAGGACTATGGCCTGGCGACCACGTTGGAGGGTCTCCTCTATTGCCCTGAGGTAAATTTCAGTCTTGCCGCTTCCGGTTACTCCGAAGAGAAGGTAAGGGTGGAATCCCCCCCTTTCGATCCCTCTTTTTATCTCCATCCATGCCTTTTGTTGGTCCGAGGTGAGGACCGGTTGGATCGCTTCTTCATAGACCAGGCCGGAAAGGGGGTCCCTTGCCACTTCTTCTCTCACCAGCCTTATGAGGCCTGCCTCTTCCAGTTCGCGCAAGTGCTTGAAGGCGCAGCCAGTTTCAGCATATAGATCTCCTGCCGAAACAGGCTTCTTTTCGCGGTAAAGGACTTCCAAGATGTTCAGGTATACAGATAAACCCCATTCCCTCTGGGCCAAGTTGGCGGCTTCGTCTGGAGATATGGCCAGAAGGACCTGCTCTTCTTCTTCCACGATTTTCACTAGGCCTCTCTCTACTAGGGTGCAGATGGCACTTCTGGCATCCCTGAACTCCTCAGCGGGCACCGGTTCCGCAGCCGAAAGCAATTTCTCCAGAATTAAATATTGGGTCTTAGCCTGTCTGGATATACTTTCCATGGCTTTCGTCAATTCTTCCTTAGAAACAGCTGGGACCAGGAATTTCCGAGGCGGGAGGATGTGGACCAATCCTTCCTCCTCGAGTTGGCGGAGGTTCTGACGTGATGCACTGGTAGTCTCCAAAACTTCTCTCACGGAAGGGAGGGGTCCAGAGTTCACCAAGTATTCCAGGATTTCAGCCTTTCGGGATTTCCTCTTAAGCGGCTCAAGGAGACGGAGCCACTCCTTCCGGGGAGCCATTAGGAAGGCGTAGACGAGCCTCTTTGGGGCCACAAGGGGTGGAGTGAGTATGGGCTGGCGGATTACAATGCCTTCCCTGAGGAGTCTCTTGAGGGCACTGTGCCACCCACTTGGTCCGAGGTATTCGTCCAGCCGGTCGAAGCGAACTTCTCCTTTTTCTCGTAGGAGGTCCAGGATCGCCTTTTCCCACTTACTGGTAGGCGTGAAAGAGCTGGCTTCGGGGCTGAGGCGCAGGACACTCCTCGCCTTGCCCCCTATGCCCGGTGGGGTCATGAGGGCAATGCATTCGCTTATTGGGGCAAGATAGTGTCTGCTTATCCATTCGGCAAGGCGAAGCTGATAAGGGGGGAGAGAGAAATCCAGCAGGGCAGAAATGGGCTTTACCTTCTCCACCGGAGAATAATCGCTCAGGGAAAAAATAACTCCCTGGACCAACCTGGGCCCAAAGGGGATTAAAACCCCACGGCCCACAAAGGCTTCGGAACGGAATTCTTCGGGGATAAAATAATGAAAGCCAGGGAAAGGCTGCCCCTTACGAGGCATCAGGGGCAGGTTGACTACAACTTCAGCATAGGCCTTTTCATTCATCCCCTTCTTCCATTCTTCGCCCCAACTCCTTGAGCAGTTCCCTCGCTTTCCGGCCGTAGAGGCTATCGGGGGAGAGGTCCACTGCTTCTTTCAGGCAATTAATGGCTTTCTCTTTCTGGCCTGCTCTCCGGTAAGCGAGACCTAGGTTGAACAAACAAGCGGCCTCGTTTCTGAAACCAAGGTTATCCTTGTGCTTTTCCAGCACCTCTTCAAGTATAGCGATGGCCTCTTGCAGCGCCCCACTGCGGATTTTGGCCACTCCTAAGTTTATTTTGGCTATGCAGCGGCTTGCAGAATCGGGCCAAAGGTTGAGGGCAAGTTTATACAAAGATATGGCTATAGGGATATGCCCACTGTTGAGGAAAAAGTTACCGGCATCCACCAGTATCCTGGCGCGCAATGAAACGAAGTAAAGAATTATGAGGAAAAGGATAGGGTTAAGTGGATAATTGGTTGCCCACACCAGTAGGACGAAAAAAGCCGTTATGGCCAAACCCTCTGCTGCCAGCTGCCCCGAAAGGCCAAACCCTCTTATGTAACTCAATCCTCCGAACGCCAAAATAAAGACGAGCCCTATAACCAGAATTACAAGAGCTGGGTGATACATATAAGCCCTCCGCAAGCTAATGGTAAAAAGCAGCGGCCATGTAACCGACTACACTCCCGAGCTCTCCGGTTACATCTCCGGAATTAGCGTACTTAAGCACTTTAGCTTTATCGGCGCCAAGTTCCCTTGAAGCCAGCATTACTGTTACCATCGGCCCTCCTCCGCAGGCCTCAGCCTTTCCCGAAGCTATGGCTTTGGCAAGCCCCTCCGGATCGTAGCTTTCCACGTAATTAATGATAACTTTATCCAGGGAAATGGCCATCCGGTAAGAATAGAAGTGGGAGAGATCGGAGCTTGCCACCAACAGGGCTTTCTTTCCGTTGAGCACTTTGACCAGGGCCGAGGCCAGCTTCTGGCACTGGCCGAGGGATTGTTCTCCCATCATTATTGGCACGAGCTTGAAATCACTAAGCACGTACTGGAGGAAAGGTAGCTGGATTTCCAGGGAATGCTCCTGATCAGAGCGGAGGAAAGCAAATTTGAGCTCCTCATCCAGCTTGGCAATCAACTCCTCATCCAGTGGGACCTGTCCCAGCGGGGTTTCGTAGAAGGCAGCAGCGGTAAGGGCGTAAGCGCTTACGTAGAGCCTGTGGCTGGGGTGGATAACTACGACGGTTTCAAAGGAGCGGCCCTCAAGCTGTTTGTAGGCGTAAGCGGCCACCTGGCCCGAATAAATGTAACCCGCGTGGGGTGCTATCAGACCTATCAATTCTCCCGGGACAGGCTCTACATCAACCTTAGCCAAGAAATCGGAGATCATCCGGCGCAGTTCCTCAGGCCTTCCCGGGTACCATGTACCGGCTATAACTGGCTTTCTTACCCCCCTGAGCTCCAAACTACCCATAATAATCCTCCGGGGTTTTATCAAGAACATGATACCCTAAAAACTGGCGGCGAGCAAGGGCATCTAAACGCTTTCTCCCAGGTTTGTTGTTAGCGGTGCGCATTCTGCCGGAGAGCGTGCCCAGGATCGCCCTTTTCCCTGCCGTGCGGTTCTGAAACCCTCTTTAGCAACGGCACTCAACCGACTTTGTGTCGCTTTCCAGTGCTGCTACTGGGGCTTTCAGCCAGGCAAATCCAGAGCCAACGGGGATGGAAGGGCCAAACCCTCGCCTAGGGTGTCTGCGAGTAGCACCATCAGCCAAACAAAACTGGGGCTAACAAAGGTGAAAGGAAGCGGTAGTCAGGGGAGCTTGGGGAGTGTGCCTTCGGGGCATTGGCCATCTCTCAAACAGCTTCCTTACGAATGTTGACTTTCATTTATGCTGTGGAGTAAAATAACCCCAAAAGGTTCTGCTGAGGTAAATTTTCCCATGAATTATGGAGGCCAGGCAGTAATAGAAGGCGTGATGATGCGGGGGGAAAAGGTCATGACCATTGCTGTCCGTTCCCCGGATGGGCAAATCGTCCTCCACACTGAACCCCTCAACCCGAAAATTTACCGGAGTTTCTGGACTAAAGCTCCCTTCGTGCGGGGCCTGATAATGCTCTGGGATGCGCTCGGCCTTGGGTTGAAAGCTCTCCTTTTTTCGGCCAACGTGGCTTTAAAGGAAGAGAAAGTGGAGATAAAAGGGGCGTGGGCCTGGGGGATGGTTCTGGTTTCCTTCACTATAGCAATAGCCCTTTTCTTTCTGCTTCCCGCCCTGATCGCCGGATTGCTGGAAAGGTTCATACCCTCGCCCCTTCTCAACAACTTGGTGGAAGGAGTAATAAGGCTTGGGATGTTCCTGGGCTACGTAGCCCTTGTGGGTTTGTGGCCCGACGTCAGAAGGGTATTCGCTTACCACGGAGCCGAACACAAAGCTATAAATGCCTATGAGAACGAGGCTTCTCTGGACCTCGAAACTGTACATAGATTTGGAACTTACCACCTCCGCTGCGGAACGGGGTTCATCCTATGGGTGGTTGTGGTCTCTATCTTCCTCTTCGCTCTACTGGGGAAGCAACCCCTTCCTTTGCGCCTCCTGACCAGGCTTCTCCTCATCCCCGTGGTGGTAATGGTCTCCTATGAAATATTAAAGCTTGGAAACCGCTACAGCCACATAGGTTTCGTGAGAGCACTGTTGTGGCCCGCCCTGGCTCTCCAGAGCCTCACCACCCGCCAGCCTGACGACGGCATGCTAGAGGTGGCCCTAGCGGCCTTAAAGAAACTACTGGAGGTGGAGAAAGGAGAAGAGCCCCTTGGCTGTGGAACTGATAGTTCCCTTGCTTAAGAAGCAGCCCTTATTTGAGGGCCTAAGCGAAGCGGAACTGAGGGAACTGGCGGCCATCGTTAAAAGCGAGCGTTTCCGCGAAAAAACCATTATTGTAAGGCAGGGGGAGCTAAAGCCGGTCTATTACATCATACTTTCCGGGGAAGCCGTAGCCCGCTCCATAGACGAATTCGGAAGAGAGAGGCCGGTCCGCTATTTCAAAGAGGGCGACGCTTTCGGAGAGACTTCCTTGCTGGTGGGGGAACCAAGGGATGTCACAGTGGTAGCCAGAACAGACCTGGAAGTCCTTTACATCGAGAAGGGTGAGTTTGACCGCTTATTGAGCCAAAGGCCGGAGATTCGTCGCAAGCTTCGCCCTCGTCCCGAAGTCAAAAAGCTTTGGGAGGCCCCCAGATACGATTGGATGGTGGAGGGTGAAGTAACAGTCTGGCACGGACACCGCCACTGGTGCGTTCTGTCCCGTTGGTTTCTCATTTCCCTGGCAATCTTTGTGTCTATAGCGCTTTCAGCTCTATGGATAAATTGGGCGAAAATTCCTCTGTGCTGGGTCCTCTTGGCTATTGGCCTTTTGCCCTGGGCTTTTTGGTCATCTCTTGAAATCTGGAACTGGCTTTATGACCGTTACATATTGACAAATAGGCGTGTAGTCCTAGTTGAGACTATACCTTACCAGGTAGCAGCTCGTCAGGAAGCTCCTCTGGAGCGAATTCAGGAAATTGACACCCAGAAGAGTTTCCCCAAGACTATTCTCGGAGTAGGAGACGTCATCATTTCCACGGCTGCCAGGACCAATCCCATCGTTTTCCAGAACATAAGCAAACCGGATGAGGTTGAAAGCATAATCAATGAGCAGCGGGCGAGGATCCTTAGGTGGGAGAGGGCTGAGGAAAGGTGGAAGATACGCAAGATATTAGTGGGGGAAGAAATCCCCGTGTCATTTCCATCTAAGCAGGTTGCCCCTTTGCTTCCAGCTTTTATCTACCCCTTCATAGGTGAAAGGCGAGAGGCGGACCAGGTGACATGGTATGTTCATTGGTGGGTGCTCCTGCAGAAAATTTTGCTGCCAACCCTCGTATTTTTCGGCCTTTCCACCCTTTTAATTTTAGTCCTCCGGCTGAAAATGATAGGTTGGTCGTTCTGCGCGGTTTCTTTTTTAAATCTGCTGAGCTTTCTCTGGCTTTTGACCAGGGGTTGGGATTGGGCTAACGAGAGGTATATTGTGACGCCGACTCAGGTCATAATGCTGCGGATCACGCCGGTTTTTCCAATCGTCCCACCGGTATGGATATTCTCTAGAATCGAGCGCAAGGTAGCTCCCCTGAGCTCCGTGCAGGATGTAACCACACGGATGGGGGTGTGGGGTCGTTTCATAGGGATGGGCGATGTGCTTATCACAACCGCTGCTCCAGCAGGGGTACTGGAGTTCAAAAATGTATACAACCCCTTCAGAGTTCAAGGGGTGCTCTTTGAATTCATTGACCGCTACTATGAGCTTCAGAAAAGGGAAAGGCGGGAAGAGACCGAAAGGTTGCTGGAAGACTGGTTTCAGATTCACAGAGAGGTTGACCACTCATGATCGTAAGTTACACGGATTACAGGCTCAGGCAGCGAGAATACCTTTTGGAAATAGCCAAGGCTATGACTTCACGGCTGGATTTAAATGCTCTGTTGCGCCTAATTCTCAGGGCTTCGGCGGAGCTCTTGGCGGGGGAGATCGGCCTTATTGTGTTGAAAGAGGAAGAGGGCGTGTTCCGCGTAAGGGCAAGTTACGGGATGGATCCCGACCTCTTGCCTTATTTTGAACCCTTTTTGGCTGAAATCTACTTTTTGGAGGATGAGGGGTTATCCCTCCCGCACCTGGAGATGCGCCTTAGGGTAGTATCTCTGGCTACGGGAATCCCCCTGCGGCAGGTCATAGCCTTACCCCTTGTAGTAGAAGGGGAATTGCTCGGTGTCATTTACGTTTTCCGGACCACAGGCCTGGCTTTTTCTGAAAACGAACGGCAAATTTTAGCTGGCTTTGCCGACCAGGCTGCCATAGCGGTAAGAAATGCGCGCCTCTACAGTGAAGTGTTGACCGAAAAGCAGCGCCTCCGAGCCATAATTGAGCACAGCGCCGATGGCATCATGATTCTGGATTGCGATGGGAAGATAGAAGTTTTCAATCGAGCTATGAGCCGAATGACCGGTGTGAAGCCGGAAAAAGCCCTGGGCAAGCACTGTTGGGAAGTTCTACGCCTAAAGGATGCCAAGGGCAAGGATTTATGCCAGAAGGGATGCCCCTTTTTAGGAGCAAGAAACTCTGACCAACCTTCGTACCTCGAGGGGGAGATACACCGTTACGATGGGAAGCGCATTGCCGTGGGGATAACTTACGCTCCCCTCACTGGTGAAGGTGGGAAAGTGGTTAACATAATCGCGAGTGTCCGGGATATAACCCGCCTGAAGGAAGCGGAGGAACTCAAGTCCACTCTAATTTCGGCCATATCCCACGAACTTAAGACGCCCGTGGCCATAATCAAGGGCTACGCCAGCACTCTGCGGCGGGAAGATGCTCACTGGGACGAGAAAACGATAAGGGAGAGCCTGGCGGTCATAGAGGAAGAGAGCGACCGCCTCAGCCGGATGATCGACAATATCCTTGAGGCCTCCCGCATCCAGGCCGGAGCTCTGAAACTGGAAATGGGGGATGTCTGGATTCCCAGGATAGCCGACAAAGTGGTGGATCATTACCAGAGCCAGAGCTCCAAACACAAATTTGAAGTAGCTTTCCCTCCCGATTTCCCAGTCATCTTGGCCGATGAAGAGAGGATCAGGGAGGTCCTGGAAAACTTGGTGAGCAATGCAGTCAAATACTCCCCCGAAGGTGGAACAGTTTGGGTTGGAGGATGGGCGGAGCCGGACAAGGTTTATGTATACGTGGTTGACCAGGGCATAGGAATCCCTGAAGAGGAACAAGATAAGATCTTTGAACGGTTCTACCGGGCCGATTCCCCCCTGAAGAAGAAGACGAAGGGGGTTGGCCTCGGTCTATACATAACCAAAGCCATTGTAGAGGCGCATGGGGGTAAAATCTGGGTTGAAAGCAAGCCGGGCAAGGGGTCCAAGTTCATATTCTGGCTCCCAAGGCGTTAGCTTAGCGGTCTTTCTCCTCTTGCTATTCCTCTTGCTGGCGCTGATTATGGGGACCTTCGGGCTTCCAGAGGAAAGGATAAGAGGTCTCCTTCTGACTTTCAAAGTCTGGGGACCTTTTATCCTCATCTTTTTCCAGGTTCTGCAGGTTTTCCTGGCCCCGATACCTGGGCAGATCTTTGGGGCAGCGGGAGGTTACGTTTTCGGTCCCTGGTTCGGAACCCTTTACAGTATGTTGGGGACCGCGCTGGGCTCGGCTTTGGCCATGGTTCTCGCCAGGAAGTTCGGGCGCCCACTTGTGGAAAGATTTGTAGCGAAAGAGACTTTGGCTCGGGCAGATGAGCTTGCGGCTAAAGCCGGGCTCTGGTTTTTCCTCATAGCCTTTCTCTTGCCCTTTTTCCCCGATGATGCTCTCTGTTTCCTGGCAGGCCTCTCCCCTATACCGATCCCCTGGCTCCTGGCAGTGGTAATTGTTGGAAGGTTGCCCGGAGTAGCTGCTTCAGCTTTCCTGGGAGCAGGGATTTCCCGCCTCCCCCCGGAACTCGTAGCCGTGGCCCTGGTTCTGGGTTTATTGCTCATTTGCGTTTACCTGCTGCTTCAGCGCCGTCCCAATCCCCCACTAGGTCAGCCATGATGAAGGTGTAAGTTAAGCGGTGGATAGAATAACGTTTCTCTGTGAAACTGTTTACTTGGAGGAGCGACATTTCCACCAGCTCTTCGATGGCTGCATCCAGGCGCTCTCCTTTTAGGTCGGTAACAGCTTGCAGGTTTTCCCAGGAAGCCCCGCTAAATACGAAGGAAGGCATTGCCAGTAAGATTTTCCTTGCATCTTCACTGAGCAATCCCCAGGAGTGCCTGTAGATGGACTGGTAAAGGCCTCTGTATTGTTCACCCCCGGCCTCTCGTAGTTGCTTGATAACTCTTTCCAGAGGCAGGAAACGGGCCTGGCCTATCACCAGCTTAATGGCCAAAGGATTTCCCCCAGTTACATGGTAAATCTGGCGCAGGATATTTTCGTCTGCTTCTACCAGGGAGGGGATGCCTTTGAGCTGGCTTTCATAACGTATGAGAGCAAAAGCATCAGCTTCCTTCAATTCATTCAGGGTCAGGCAGAAGATGCAGGGAAAGCGGCTTAAGCTGTAAGAGCTTGTCAGGATAAACCGGGTAGGGTTGGCAAACTCCTGAAGTTTAGGGAACAGAACTGTGCAATCGGCTGCAGTCTCCAGATTATCAACGATGATGAGATGGGGCGTTGATTTAAGGATCTCATATAAGAAGGCCTCCCTCTTGTAGGATGGTTCTTCTAAAAGGGCGTGAAGATTGAGCTGAACAGCTATGGTTTCCAGAAGCCTCTCTGCGGTAAGGGCAGGACCAATTTCTGCAGGGAACTCCTGGTGAAGAGCGGTCTCCCAGATTATATCAGCAAAATTGCCCTTTGATGCAGTCCAGGAAGCGAGATTGTGGGCTAAAGAGGTTTTCCCCAGTCCTCCCAGCCCTTCAATGCTTATAACCCAGGGGCCTTTCGGACTGGTTAGAGCTTCCCGCAAGCGGGTTAAAACATCATCAACCCCGAAGAGCTTGGTATAGGTAGGAGCCGGCAGGTTGCGCTGAAGGTGGTGCTGGCGCTTTTTCACTATAAGGCAAGCTGAGTGCTCCAGTTCCCAGAGGGCAAAGGCGAAAGCACGGAGGGCTCTTTCCTGGTAAGAATAGAAGGTGCTTTCCGCCATTCCCCTTTTCAGGGCCATCTTAATCACGCTTTCGTTGCGCCAGAAGCGGCATCGTAGCAATTCGGCCTGCTCTTTATCTCTCGCTTCCACCAGGCTCAAAGCTCTGTTGAAGGCTTCCCGGAGGGCTGCTGCTCTACCTTGTGGGGTATCGGGCCAGTTATGCTGGCGGCGCACCTCTTCTACTATGGTGAGCTTAGTTAATGGGTGCTGCGCCAATTCTTTGTCCCGATGATACCTCTTAAGGGCCAGGTGCACGGCTTTGGTGAACTCTCCATTCAGTGTTTGCAAATCCATTCAGAGCCTCCAGAGTTTTAATGTAGGTTTTCTGGAAAATTTCCAGGCCTGGATGTGATATAGGATAAAGGAGGTAAACCAAGATTGCTTAGCGAAGAAGCATCAACTTGTTAGTTAAGAAGAGAGGCAGCCTCTTCACATGATTACCCCCAAGTTCAATTATACCACAGAGCAAGGTGCGGAGGAAACAAAAAGGAAGAGGGGCTTTACCTCCGTGGATAGCGAGCCAGAGAGCGACCTCTCCATTGTGCCTCCAATGGGGGGTAAATCAGCCTATCCAGGGGTTCGGCAAGCCTTGGCGGACCAACTCCCGAGTGCGGGATGGCTTGGGGTGAGCTACTGCCCCCAAGCAGAGGTTCCATGCGTAGTGACAGATGCAAATCGGGGGTTCATCAGCATCCCCTTCTACGTGCTGTGGCTGGACCGGCGGAGCTTTCGGACCACTGGGTGAGATAAGGCCTTGGGGATGTAGTAAGAGGTGCTGTAAAGATTGAAGCGTAAGCAGAAGCAACAGGCGATGGGCAACTGCAGGTGCACGTTGGATTGACAGTCCGGATTCCGGAGAGTTTTCTCCAGAATCCTAAATTAATTCAGGGGTGTGATAATGAAGGGTAAGCAGACTCTTGTTATAAGCGTTGTAGCAGTGGCCTTGCTGGTGCTGGCAGTGAGCCTGAGCCAGGCGCAGGGGCCAGAGCCACCAGGGGGGGAAGGCACACAGCCGCAAGGGGGCGTCGGTATCCAGGCCGCCCTGGGCACCGTCTTCACCTACCAGGGCCAACTGAAAAAGGCCGGAACTCCCATCAGCAGTACCTGCGACTTCCAGTTCAGCCTGTGGGATGCCGCCAGTGGCGGCGCGCAGATCGGCACGACCCAGACCAAGACCGGCGTTGCGGTGAGCGACGGCTATTTTACCATTTCCGACCTGGATTTTGGCGCTGGCGCCTTCCAGGGCGATGCCCGCTGGCTGCAGATTGCCGTCAAATGCACGGGGGACTCCGGCTACACCACCCTTTCCCCACGCCAGCTGCTGACGGCCGCGCCCTATGCATTGTTCAGCAAGGTCGCGCCGTGGAGCGGCCTGACCGGCGTCCCAGCTGGTTTCGCCGACGGGGTGGACAACGACTCCGGCGGCGACATCACTGGTGTAACCGCTGGTACCGGCTTGAGCGGTGGCGGCACATCTGGCGATGTGACCCTGAGTGCCGACACAACCTACCTGCAGCGGCGGGTGAACGGCACATGCAGCAGCGGTAACGCCATCCGCGTCATCAACGCCGACGGCTCGGTGACCTGCGAACCGGTAGCGGGCGGGGCAGGCGACATTACTGCGGTGTATGCCGGGCTGGGGCTGACTGGCGGCGGTGAGAGCGGCGCCGTGACGCTGACTGTGAACTTCGCTGGAAGCGGGAGTGCTAACACGGTTGCCCGCAGCGACCACAACCACGACACCACTTACTGGAAACTCACCGGCAATGCGGGCACCACACCTGGCACCCACTTCCTGGGCACCACCGACAACAAGGCCCTGGAATTCAAGGTGAACGACCATCGCATCCTGCGCCTGGAGCCGAACAACAACCTCATCGGCGGCAGCGATTACAACAGCGCAGGCGCCAGTACAATCGGCGCCACCATCGGCGGCGGCGGGTCAAACACGTCCCCCAACACCGTCACTGGCAACTATGGCACCATCGGCGGGGGGCATTCCAACAACGTCAGCAGTTACGCCGCCACTGTCGGCGGGGGCCGCAATAACACCGCCGGTGGCCAGGATGTCACGATTGGCGGCGGGGCGGCCAACAGCGCTTCTGGCCAAGCGGCCACCATCGCTGGCGGCAATCAGAACACCGCCAGCGGCTACGCAGCCACCATCAGCGGGGGCGGGACCAACAGGGCCCTGAGCGACGGCGCTGCCGTGGGCGGGGGAATGAACAACACGGCCGTCGGCGGCAATGCCGTTATCGGCGGGGGCTACAGCAACCTGATCACCGGAACGGCCGACTATGCCACCATCGCCGGCGGCTACAACATCACCGTCACCGGTCAGTACGCGGCCGTCGGCGGGGGAAGCGACAACACCGCCAGTGGCTCCTACGCTACTGTGCCGGGAGGACGCCAGAACACCGCCCAAGGCGACTACAGTTTCGCCGCCGGCCGGCGTGCGAAGGCGAACCACACCGGC
>JBHOQL010000020.1:0-6495 GCA_042408195.1 Anaerolineae bacterium | reverse complement strand
GGAAGGTGGGCAGCGGGCCATTGAGCACCTCCATAGGCATTGGGCTGGCATTCATCTCTTATGCTCAGAAGGCAACCCTCTCAGCCTGTCCAACAACTCACTGACAAATCATGCATGGGTGATGCCCCCTAATAGTTGAGTTAATTCACAGGCCCGCTTGCGACTCCCATATTTTGATGTTTAGGGCCGCTTCAGACCATATATGGGGATACCAAAAAGGCTTGCTGTTGAACTCAATGATTAATTGGCATTAGGCATGCATGCACTCGGACGCAAAATCGTTATGCTTTTCTGCCCGATTTGTGGTATAATATTTATTAGACATAGCTGGAACTCCCGACTCCGTTATTCTGCCTGCTCCTTCTTCGCTTCATCCCACGCCTGGGAAAAATCTATGTAATTGAATACGGTCTTGCCATCCCCTTCTTCGTACCAGAGCCTGCGACCTCGCAGTTCCTCCTGCTTCCTACTTGGCCTCGCCACCTGCCTGAAAAGAAGAAATCATCTATAAAACTAAATGCGTCACTATAAACCATCCCCAGGAGAGAAGGTAGTTCTTTCCTGAATCAGCCCTAACCACATTGGACAAGGAGGCACAGCGCTTCCCTCCCTGGGCCAGCCTCCAGGATGCCAGAGATTCCCGATTTGTCAAGTGTGGTGGGCTGGCACCACACTCAACATATTATACAAGGAGGTCTAAAATGCAAACATTAACCGGTCTCTGTATGGGTCTGACCTGTCTCCTTATCCCCAGCCTGCTGGTGGCGTGGTGGATTCTCCTCTACGCCCTGGGGCTGGGAGCACTGCGACTCCCTGGCGTCAGCCGGGAGGAGGCTGCCGAAGGGAAGGCCTGGGCCAGTGTTTCCAACCTGGCTCGCCAGGGGACGGGGGTCGCCGGTATCTTTATCGGCCTGCTTGGTGCCCTCTTTGCCTTGCTGGGCTTCCTGCTCCCCTGGCTCAGCGTACGGCTCGCCATCTCTGGTGCCCTCACGGACCTGCTGGGAGAACTCCCCCAGATCAAAGACATCGGCCAGTTCTCCGGCGACTGGAACGGCGCGACCATCGCGCTGCTGAGCCTGGCGGCGGGCATCTATCTGGCCCAGTCCGGAGCGCAAGGGGCCATCTTCGGAGGGATTGCCCTGCTCCTCCTCTCCCTGGCGATGTGGCTTCTACTCCTGGTCCTCCTGCTGCTGGTGGTCACGGAGGCAGTGGCACTGGTGGCGGTGGCACGGGCCCGGCAGCTCGGCCGGATGTTCGGCATCTGGCTGGGGGTCCTGCTGGCCTTGGCGTGGGCGATAAGCATCCTCTTCCTGGTCATCGTCCAGGCCAGCCTGGGCGGGACCGCCCGGCTCGCCGGTGTACAGGCATCCGTTGCGCCGGGCGGCGGCTTCTGGATCACCCTGGGCGGCCTGCTCCTGGTCACCATTGGGGCCTTCCTCTTCAGCATCCTGGCCGGGACACTGGAGCGATGGACCCGCAGCCTGGCCCAACTGCAGGAAGGATAATCTAAAGCGATCAGGGACCTGCCAGGCCCTCAGAGACCTGGCAGGTCCCTGCAGACAATATCGGCAGCCTATACATCATCAGCATCTCCGACCCGGCGCACCCGGTTAAAGTTGGTTATTACAACGTTCCGGGGAGTGCTAAGGACGTAGCGGTTTCCGGAAACTACGCTTACGTTGCCGACAAAGGAAGAAGCCTGCGCATCATCAACATCGCCGACCCGGTGCATCCGGCCGAGGTCGGCTTCTGCGACATGCCGGAGGAGGCCTTGCGCGTGGCAGTGGTCAGGAACTATGCCTACATCGCTAATGGGGAAACCGGGTTGCGCATCGTGGACGTCTCCGACCCGGCGCTCCGACTGAGGCCGGCTTCCATGACACGCCGGTGAAGGCCCATAGCGTGGCGGTCTCCGGGAACTATGTTTTTGTTGCCGATGGGGATGGCGGGTTGGTCATTCTGCGATTGGTGGGGATAAGCCAGAGCCCATCTTTCCCGGTGTCTCCCGAGCCCGGCTCCCCCCAACCTACGCCCTCGCAGTTTAAGGTGATCCGGTTGACGACAAATCCAGCGAATGAAATCCAGCCAGCTTGGTCTCCGGATGGGAATACGATTGTCTTTCCATCAGACCGCATCGGGGGAAAGACGGCTATGTTCGCGATCATCCTGGACGGCACGGATGAGAGGCTGCTGGCCCAGTTTACCGTCACAAACCCCTGGGGAGGGCGATTCTACGGGCCAAGTTGGTTGGCTGGCGATCTCTTGCTGATGGATTATAAAAACTTCTGGGAGATTATGCATTTTCACCTTGTTCGAGCCACATCAGATAATGCTTTGCCTGTGGGCCGTAATATAGAGATAGTCCGTACTTTACGCAACTCATCCTTGTTCCTCCGGGATATAATCCATTTCGCTCTCCTTCACCAATTTCTCCCGTTTCTAAAGATGGCACAAAGATAGCCTTCAATTATGATTCACATAAGGAGGGGAGATGGGTGATAAGAATTTATGAGGGCCCGTTAGATAGGTTCCTAATGTTCCTTTGACTCATATTGCCCTATAATAACGAACTGAGAGCCAAAGAGGACGTTCACGATGGGCCGCAAGAAACAGATAGATACCAGCATGTACTATTGTCCTCACCCCGATTGCCTCAATTATGGCAAAGTGGGGCCCGATAACCAGATTGTGGGGGCCGGTCGCTACGGCCAGGAGAAGACTCAACTGCTGAGATGCAAAGTGTGCCACCGCACCTTCTCGGCCCGGCGAGGCACTCCCTTATTCGGCCGGAAAGCCCGTGAGGAGACTTTCTATGATGTGATTGCCTGCCTGGTGGAAGGGAATGGCATTCGGGCCACAGCCCGCATCAAAGGGGTGGACAAAGATACCGTGGCCGAATGGCTGGACATCGCTTCCCGGCACGTAGTCAATCTGCATTTTGAAGAGGTACAACTGGATGAGTTCTGGAGTTTTGTTCAAAAAAAGAGGCGCATTGTACAGCCTTCGAACAGCTCCAGACCGAATATGGTGACTGCTTGGTCTGGCTGAGTTTTGATCCGGTGCACAAGGTGATTCCCGCCTTTGTGCCCGGCGAGATCAACCAGGAGAATGTTGACCGGCTTATCGCCAAGACCAAAGAAGTGAACGATGGGTCCCTTCAGCGGTATCAATACCAGGACGCCATTCTCAAGAGCTTTGGTCAGTGGGTGCAGCCCGAGCGCAAGAGCCAACGAGGCCCGCTGCCCAGGCCACGGCGGGTGCCTCCGCCGGACTTGTTGTATGGCAAGGTGGTGAAGCATCGGCGGAAAGGCTGGGTGGTCAAAGTGACCACCCGCGTGGTTTTTGGCACGCTGGAGGCGCTGGTGGCCTATCTGGAAGGGTCTCCGGTCAGCCGAAGCGTCAACACGGCCTTCGTGGAACGGCAGAACAACACGATGCGCCAACACAACCTGCGCTTCACCCGCAATAGGAAGCCTTCGCCTGGCAACGGCGGTAGGAGAATTCACCCTGCCCCTTCCGGTGGTGGAGGGGTGTGGGAGTTACCGGCCCTCTCTCCGTGGGTGGAAAGGACCGGAGCCCAGGTCTTTGAGGTCACTGGCTCCTTTGCGGCCGAGCCTCAGAACTTTTCCCCTCAGGCGGTGGGAATCTCAGGCTCATCTGACCTCCTCTACAGCACCTTCCTGGGCGGAAGCGCCTGGGATGATGGCTGGGGCATCGCCTTGGACTCAAGCGGCAACGCTTATGTAACAGGTTGGACCCATTCCTCCGACTTTCCCACCACCCCTGGGGCCTTTGATAGAACCTACAATGGTTCCAGCGAGGTCTTTGTGGCCAGGTTGGGAATGGGGGGAGGAGCTGTGACCTATTCCATCTCCGGCCGGGTGGTGGATGCCAGCGGCAACCCCTTCCCGGGCGTCACCATCTCGGACAACGCCGGCCACACCACGACCACCGGCAGCGATGGGCGCTACACCCTGAGCGGGCTGGCGGCAGGCACTTACATTATCACTCCTTCCAGGATCGGCTACATCTTCTCTCCAGCCTCGCGCCAAGTCACCGTGCCACCAGATGCTACGGGCCAGAATTTCACCGCTGAAATGTGGACCTTTGCCGTGATAACAGACCTCCACATAGGATACGGGATCCCAGATTATGGAACTCCGGGCTGGAATGATGATTTAACAAATGACCGAAGGTGGGATGAATATTACCTTACCGAACGGGTCAAGAAGTTTGTGGATTGGATTAACGAAAATGCAAGCACCTACCACATCAAATTAGTAGCTGTGCTTGGGGATATCACAGATACTGCGCAGAGGTCTCAGTTCAAGAAAGCGAAGGAACTGCTCGATCAACTCTCTATTCCTTAATTCCCGGTGATAGGCAATCACGATATTGCTCCTTATGTCTTAAAGCCTGGCGCTAATCCGGATGTAAGGGAATCTGATGAAAAGTATCCAGAGGGAAATCCCTGGAGCGGATGGTTAAGGGCGGTTTTTCGCGATTCCGATATCCAGTCACAATGCCAGAAATTGGGCACAAACTGCGTTATACCCCCTTCATCACCTGACCTCTACTTGCTTAATTACTTATGGAGGCATAAGGTTTATCGTCTTAGACACATCAACCCGCGAACGTTTCCCCGGATCTTCCCCGGGAGTCCTGTGGAATGCTAAATTGTTTGATGAGACTAAGGATTTCCTCACCAACAGTTTACCACCAGGAGGAAATGTCATCATATTCTCCCACCATCCACTTCGCGAGGATTCTCTGAAAAGAGGATTTTCAAAGGATGAAATTGAATGTATTGAGGGGATAATTAATAGCTCTCGAGCCAGAGTGCTGGCGAATTTTGCAGGGCATACTCATAGGAATTCGGTTGAGGCTGGAGGGGTAAGGGGGGACATCATTGAGACTCAAGCAGTTCTTGAAACCTCAAATGTATTAGAAACCGTCAAAATTGGGTGGGTTTGCATGAAAAATGACAGGCCTGGAATCTGCTGTATCTCTCCACCTTACCGAGTATTAGATGTAAATCTGAACCCACACTTGAATTTCAAGCCCAGTAACGTAAGCCCTAGGAGGGAAGTTAAATTTGAAGGTTGCTATACAAAGCGGTGCATTCCAGGATTAACTCGCCACGACGAGTACTCCTATATTTGGCTATTCTCCGATGAAAGCGTGGACCACCGGCTAGAAATATAACTCACATATTTTCTACTCCTGGCATTTACACTGTAACTTTGACTGTAGCTCATAAGACCACTCCAGGGCTTACCGCCAAAGTATAGCAGAGGATAGAAGTGGCCCCTCAAGCGCCAATGCCTGTTTTTATGAATGCTATGAGCACAGTACCTGCAATTAACCTGCAGGCATACTATGCTGGCTCTGAGATTTCTACAAACCAGGTTCCAGAGAACTCGCCCTCGTGGATAACCCTGTTCAAACTATCAGAACCCAAGCCAGTAGGGGAGTTCCTTGTGCACTTTGAGAGGGCCACCCAGAGCATAACCGTGAATTTGACGGCAGATATAGACCTCGCCTCAAAGAAGTCAATCCTTTATGCATCCTTCTGGCCTCCGGAAATTGATGAACCCAAGATTCTTTTCATACCCTCAACAGGAAGGGGAGCCGTATACATATGCAAGAATGCAACTTCTTTGGACGAAGTGAGTTTTGATAATGCTGACGTAGTCATAAACCTTGGCGAGACGAAAGACGGAATGTTGGTAATGTCTAGCTTCTATGGAGAGAAAGAGTATTATATTGTTTACGGTATAACAGGGCCTGGAGCTGGGGGAGGCGAAGTACCATACCAAATCTACTTGCCGTTGGTGTTGCGTAACCGATAAGGGGCAAGGGTGAATAGCCAGAGCAAAGCCCCTTCCTAAAGCGGTACGGGGCGGGCTGTACGGCCCGCCCCCACGAGGTGGGCTCCTATGAGAGGCCAGGGCTTGCCTTGGACGTGACCATTTCCAGGGCCCACGCTTACGTGGCTGAAACGGACAAGGGCCATCAGGAAAATTTTCTTGTGGGGGCGCAGCATTGCCATTTCCCTGGTGCTGCGGTGCCCTTATTATCCCTCTCGTGACCGCTACCCCTATCCCAGCAGGTGGCAGGATAACCTTGCCCGGGGAGATCCCCTAAACGAATTGGCTTGAGATAGCCCGCACGCTGAAACTGGGCTGGCTCTACCCAGTTGCCCTCGCTGGGGAGGCGGACTATAATTAGGCGGGAGGGCAAGGGTGGAGATATCTATCAGACCCATAGGAACGGTGATAAATGATGTAGAGAAAGGCTCTGAAAGGGTTGATTGGTCCGGAGTAATTTCCACTCTGGAGATAGACCCAGCTCTGGCGGAAGGACTCGAGGGGATAGAAGAGTTCCGGCGCATTATGGTTATATTCTGGTTCCACCTGGTGGAAGAAACCCTCCTCAAGGTGCACCCTCGGGGCGACCCATCAAGGCCGCTGCGAGGGGTTTTCAGCACCAGGT